>CAZLUR010000152.1:0-4868 GCA_964562725.1 uncultured Desulfohalobiaceae bacterium
TCACGCCTGGGAGTCTGCAGATAGGGGTTCGGTTGCAGGTGTTCTGAAACAGGGGCGTACACCCCTCCGTGTCTGGCATTCCATTCTCTGGCCATGACAATAAGGTCAAAATAGCTTTGCCCTTCCTGAAAGGCCAGTTCCTCCTGTTTATCGGTAAAAAAATCATATGACCAGAAAAATGAAGCTGATACAGCAAGTATCCAGACTCCGGTCAATAGAATAAAGACCTTGCGTACTACGTTCATGTCGTCATTGTCCTCTAAAATCCTCAGTCAATACAACCAAAGCGTGAGCATCGGTAATTGTGATAATGCGGCGACTGGATGTGATCCACCCTTTTCTCGTCCAGTCGCTCAACACCCGGCTGACGGTATATTGGGTGGTGCCGGTGAATTCAGCCAGATCTTCCCGGCTGAGTTTCAAATCGATACGGATGCCGTCCCGGGTTCTGGTCCCGGCGTGCTGCATGATGCGCAGCAGGGCCTTGGCGATTCTTCGTTCTGCCTGTTCTGCGCTGAGCTCTACAAAGCGCTGCTGCATCTCCTCCAAGCGTTCAAGGATAATGCACAGCATGTTCACAGCAAGCTGAGGGTAGCCTCGCATGATCTCCAGAAGCATATTCCTGTCCCAGCACAGGAGCATTGCATCAGATACCACTTTTGCACTCAGGGGATAGGTTTGGCCCTTGAGCACAGCGGCCACAGCTGCAAGCCCGCCTGGGCTGACGTATTTGATCACCGCTTCTCGGCCCTGTTCATGCAGCTTGGTCAGCTTCAGCTTTCCAGCAAGCAGGAAGTAGCATCTCTTAGAAGGTTCTCCCTGGGCGAAAAGGATCTGATCCTTGGCCACTTTTTTGTGATTTCCAGAATCAAGGATGGCGGGGATATGTTCCGGGGGGATGTCATGAAACAGTGCGGATTGTTTGACCTCCTGCGAATCACGATATGTGCTGTGCACAGCCCCCCCCTTTGTGGTCAGTTCAGAAATATGCAACAGGTATTGCAGGGAGCATTCAATCACAATTTGACCAAGATGTTAATAAAAAGATCTATCTGCGCCGCAAGCTGCGGGGCAGATAAAGTTTTTGTCCGTCATCAATGGGCATGAACCTGTCCTCGGAGATTTGCAGCAAATCAATTTTTCCATATTGCAGGCCCATCTGCATTGACGCAGGTCAAAATAGTCATATAAGCCCCCTTTTTTGTGATTGCCGGCTTTTTTTAATCTAGATCAAGGAACGCCTCTGAAGGAACGTGATAAAATAAATGGATAATGGTCATAGCCCAAACCGCAGTATTGGCAGGTAGACAGGCCAGAGTCCAATACAATGACCAAACCGGATTTTACAGACCTCTGGGCAACTGCCTTGACCAGGCCATCAATGCAGAGTACATGACCCAAAAATGTATAAAGTATGCTGAGCGGGAGTGAATGTGGAGCAAAGAGAAGCATTATTAAATCTTGCAATGGATTGTATGGGAGTGGCAGTGACGATCATTGATATGAACGGTGTATTGCTTTATTACAATGAACATGCTGCTCAAGTTTTGGATCGGGAACCGGAATATATTGGAGAAAATGTCTATTCGCATCATTTCAAATCATCTTCGAATAAGAAGCTGACCTCCATGCTTCATGCCTTTCAAAATGGACGGACTGAACCTTTTCGCTATCAGGCGACACCCTATGGAAAAACCATTTTGGTCACCCTTGCCCCCCTGCTGCAAGACGGCCAATGTCTGGGGTGTGTTCAGTCTGTTGTTCTCAAGGAGGAAATAGATTCTGTCTTGACCTAAAGGATCTCTCAATCCAGATCCGGAACGGCAGCCAGGACTGTAATATTGTCCCGTCCCCCGGCCTGCAAGGCGGATTGAAGAAGGTTCGTGGCTATCCTTCTGGCGTTTGTGTCTCCAAGCATTCTCTGGATTTGATCATCGGATACGTGACGGGTCAGACCGTCAGAGCAGAGCATAATCACATCTCCAACCACTAGGGAGAACCTGCCGCTCTCGGGCAGCATGTTTCCGCAGCCCACAGATTGGTCAAGCACATTGCGCAAAGGGTGCCGCCTGGCTTCTTCCCGGCTTAAGGTCCCGTCGTCCAAAAGGTCCTGGATAAATCGATGGTCGATACTGATCTGCTTCACTCTGCCCTTTCGGACCAAATAGAGCCGGCTGTCCCCGACATGGGCCCAAAAGACTATTTTTGTATCAATAAGGGCTATAGTGGCGGTCGATCCCATTCCCTCCAGCCCTGAATTTGCCTCCACCTTGTGCCGGATATCCTTGTCCGCCTGCAGCAAAAGCCGAACCAGGTCTAGTTCGTTCTGGATCTTGCTTGCTTGAGATTGCAGCAGGACATTCATCACGATTTGTGCTGAGAGTTTTCCTCCCGGAGTCCCGCCCATCCCGTCGGCAACGGCCAGGAGAGCTGCCCCTGATGCGCCGTTTTGGTCCAGCACTCGCACCAGGTATCTGTCCTGGTTGCTGGTGCGTTTATGACCGATATGGGAAACTCCCCAAATTTTGTCCGGGCCAAGGAGCATGCCGGTCTCCCTCCAGAAACGCCGCCGGTACTAGGTCAAATTCTCTCGTTTTTGCCATAGCCGAATACTTTCCTTCAAACAAAGTATTGGCAAACTCTGCCAGCTGTATTTGACCTGGATCAAGTACAGCAGCAATACAAGCAGAATAACATGGGCCTCCTAAGGCTGAAGAGCGACGCTTCTAAGCCATTTCCAACCCAAACAGGCAAAAGCCATGCATAACAATTCACAGCCCAAGAAAATCAATTGCTGGCAGTACATGCATTGCGGCCGCGAATCCGGGGGAAGCAGATCCGGGGAATTGGGGATACGCCCGGCCAGCTTGGAGGAGACCTTTCACGGCCTGAACCAGGGCGTCAATGGGGGGAGGATTTGCTGGGCTGTGGCCGGGACCATGTGCAGCGGTGAAGTTCAAGGTTCGTATGCTAAAAAAAGGGACTCCTGCATTCAGTGCCCATTTTTCCGAAAAGTGCATCAGGAGGAATGCGCTTTGAACGATGAACTAAAGTTCTTGGGTTTTTTATCCTCCCAAACCAGGACGGAGTTTATGCCCCGGCTACCACTCCGGGAGGTCCAGTCCGGAGAGAGGTTTATCCGGCAGGGAGAATGTGTTCAGCAGGCATACATCATTGAACTGGGTTCCTGTCTGGTTCTTGGAGAAAGGGAGGAAGAACTGCATCCGGTCAGGGCATTGGGTCCAGGTGATATCGCGGGTGAATTGAGCCTGTTGACCGGTGAACCGCAGAATGCACATGTAGAAGCTCTGACTGATATGCGCCTGAGGGTTCTGGATGAAGCCAAATTTCAGGAGTTAAGTGATAAGGAGCCTGGAATCCTTGATTTTGTAACCGAAACCATTGCCGAAAGATTTGATTCCCGCCGTCTGAGCGCAGAACGGCGCATCGGGAAGTACATAGCCACCGAGGCTATCGGCAGCGGGGGGTATAGCATCGTTTTCAAGGGCTATCATCACAGCCTGGGGCTGCCTGTGGCCATAAAAATGCTGCGACACAATCTGGCCCTGCGGCCTGATTTTCAAAAGAATTTCTGGAACGAAGCTCAGACCATAGCCCGATTTCATCACGAGAATATCATCAGGGTCTACGATCTGGAGGAAATGTACCGGACCATTTTCATTATTATGGAGCTGGTTCAAGGCGAGAACTTAAAAGACATGCTCCTGCGCCTGGGGAGCATCCCTCCCCTCCTGGCGAGCAAGTTCCTGGATCAGATAGCCGCGGGCCTGGAATACGCCCACGGGCAAGGCATCTTGCACTTGGATATCAATCCCTCCAATATGCTGGTCCAGACCGGCGAAAAGATCAAGATCATGGATTTCGGCATGGCCTGCCCCAGCGGAGTCGACGACCGGGGAATTTGTGATGGAACGGTTTTGTATATGGCTCCGGAGCAAATAGAAGTGGAGACCATTGATGAGCGAACAGACATTTATTCCCTGGGAATCTCTGCCTATGAACTGCTGACCGGCAAGCATCCTTTTCCAGGTGAAGATGTGTCCCAAGTTATGAAAGCTCATCTGTCCCAGACTTTGCCGGATCCAGCCAAGGTCAACCCGGTCATACCAGAAGAGTTGGCCGGGATTTTACTTAAAGCCTGCCGGAAAAATCCTGCTGAACGGTATCAAAATATGAGCCAGCTCAGAAGCGAGCTCCAGGCTGTGATCCGAAAGCTGGAGGGCGCTCAGCTGCTTTCAGGGAGCAGGAACCCTCTGGATATTTTGGGCCGGGAACACGCTCTGATCAGGCAGTTTCTGGACAATCTGGCGATTGCGGTTGAATACCTGCAGTCCGGTCACAAGCCGCCCAGGGAATTCTTTGAGACGACTATCAGGTTTTCCAGGCTGTTCACCGGCCGATATCACCATTTCAAAGAGGAGCAGGTCCTGTTTTGCAGGTTGACCCTGAAAGAGTCAGGCCTGGAATCCGGGATCCGGACCTTGCAGTACCAGCATGAACGGGGCCGGGAGATCATGGCCGGTTTAGCCCAGGATCTAAAAAGCTACCAAAGGGGCCAGGAAAACCTCATCCAGAAGATGATCGCGGACATCTCGGCTTATATTTCCCTGCTCAGGCAGCATGTCCATGAAGAGGAGCATGTTATCTATCCCCTGATCAGAAAGACATTTTCCAAAGATGAAATGCAGGCTGCCGGGGAAATTTTTCAGCAGGAGGAGGATCGGCACGGAGGTGGGATGCTCCAGGCCGGGCAGGAAATGATCGGCAGGATGGGCAGGCTACTGTCGAGGTATGGTTCTTTTGAAGCCCATTAAATACAGGAAATAAAGATTTAGGTCTGTAACTAG
>CAZLUR010000153.1:0-4816 GCA_964562725.1 uncultured Desulfohalobiaceae bacterium
AAGTTCAGACATCTTCTCCTCAAAACATGCATAAATCCAGGGGGTTCTAATGGCAGTGGCCCTGCCGATGTCTTTCATTTCAAATTCGGAAATTGATCCTGAGGTGTTTAGCAGCCTCTTTTTGCTGACCGTAGCACTCTGATCGACCATGGCCTTGGACTTTTCACCATCAATCGTCACAAGTGCTTCGCACAGGGATCTCCACCTTAAAAAAATCTCCTGCCCAGAGCATTCTGCAAAAAAGATCTGCCGGGATTATTTCAATACCATCCTCAGTTTTCCGGGGTTTTTGCTCCAGACAGATAATCACCGCCCTTTTCAGGGGATAATCCGATCTTGCCGCCCTCAATCCCTTCAAATGATCAGATGTGATCTTCCTGGAAGCCTTGGCTTCAAATCCAGCCTGCATGTCATTTAGGATAAAATCGACCTCGCGACCACCTGACAGCTTCCAATAACTCAGCCTGGCATATCTTTCCGCGTAAAGATTATATGAGGTAAGCTCATGAAAACACCAGTTTTCAAAAGCCTTACCGAACAGCTCGCTACCTGGTTCAAGGTGTCCGCGTCTGGCCAGAAAATTTACCACGCCAACATCGGCAAGATAAAATTTCGGGGCCTGGACTACTCTTCTTTTGACTCTTTTGGTATAGGCCGGCAGCCATCTGCCAAGGAGGGTGTCTTCAAGTATCTGGTAGTAACCTTTTACTGTCTGGCTGGACACCCCGCATTCCCTGGCAATGGTGGAATAATTGACTGGATCTGAGTCTGACAAGGCTGCAATTGATATAAATTCTGAAAAAGCGGGCAGGTTTCTGACAAGACCTTCCGCGGCTATTTCTTCCTGCAGATAATCCGACACATAGGAATTCATCAATTTTGCCGGAACTCATCTGATTTCAGCAGGTCTATCCAAAGCGCGTCAGGGTACAGGCTGCGAAGCAGGGTTGTTTTGTCGGTCTGCCTTGGCCCCCAGAGAAAAAATGTTTCTTTGCCTGCCAAAGGCAGGTTAATTGCTCTTTTTATCACTTACTTTGCTCATGCACTTGTTGTAGTTTGCTGTAAGAATGAGATATTAATGTTTGAGCATTATATATAATGCTTTCTTTTGCAAATTTTCAATCATAAAATCAAATTTTCACGTATTTTTAAAACATGCCTTTATAAATGCACAATCAGGAAAGGTACCGAGGTTGACTTTCATATGAGCTAAGGCGGGCTGGGCCCGCAACCCAGAATATCTGGACCCGGGTAACCCCGCTGATCTTTTTTGTCACATGTAATCAGCATCTGAGCCAGTTTCCGGAGCAGCTGCTCTTATTGTCAACCTGCCATAGGGAATAGGGAGACAGCATAGAGCGGCATATTCAGAATCCGGCCGTCACGCTTCAGGTTCAATTGCGATGTCCGGCCGAGACAGGGAGGGTTGAACTTCTGGTCAAAGGACAACAGGCTCTTGCTGCGCGGATTCACCCCTGCCTTGGCTTCCAGAGGATATATGGAATCAGAAACTTCACAAACAAAATCCACTTCAGCACTCCCCTTACTTTCCCAGTAGTAGAGGTCCATGTTCTTTGCTGCCTTGAGCTCCTGAACAACGTAGTTCTCAACCAGGGCCCCCTCGAACTCTCTGAATATCATGTCCCCACGCACAAGAACATCGGCTGATATCCCGGCCATAGCCCCCAAAAGGCCTGTATCCAGAGCATACATTTTGAATATGTTTTCCTCGGCATAGGCCTTCAGCGGCCGTTTTGCAGCAGTGATCCGGAAAACCCGATGGATGAGCCCGGCCTTCTCCAGCCACTGAATCGCATTGTCAAAGTCTCTCAGTCGGGCGCTTTTTTTGAGGACCGAAAAGACAAATTTTTTGTTCTCTTTGGACAGCTGTGCCGGTAGAGAGTCCCAGACCATTCTCAGCTTCGGAATATCCGGTCCGGCCGCATACTTGGCAAAGTCCAGAACATATGATTCAAGAATTTCGTTCTGTATTTCCCGGACTTCATCCAGATCCCCGCTTGAGGCAAAGTGACTTACAGCTTCCGGCATGCCCCCGGTGAAGTAATACCAGCGCAGATGGCGGAGAAGCTCTTTATGCAATGGCTCTGCATAAGGCTCCGGGCTTTGAGTGCTCTGGATCAGCTCTTTGAGCTCCTGTGCGCCCACAGCCTGAAGAAACTCAAGGAAGCTGAGAGGATAAAGATCGAGGAAGTTCACCTTCCCCACCGGGAAAGATCCCGGGCCGGAAACTGTTATCCCCAACAGAGAGCCAGCCGCCGCAATATGATATTCTGGAGCTTGTTCCTGAAAGTACTTCAAGGAGCTTAAGGCCCTGTTTGAAACCTGGATCTCGTCAAAAACAATGAGATCTCTTTCAGGCCGGATCTTCTGGCCGGTATAGATGGAAAGATTCCGGACCAGCTCAGTGACGTCAAGCCGGTCAGAAAAAAAATCAGCAGCTGAGGGGTCCTTTTCAAAATTGATGAATATGCAGGAATCGTACTCCATCCGACCGAACTCATTCAAAAGATAGGTCTTGCCGGTCTGACGGGCCCCCTTAAGCAAAAGTGGCTTCCGTCTTGACGAATTCTTCCATCGCAGCAGGCTCTGGTAAAGGTGGCGTTCCATGGCTTTGAAATGTAAGGGATCACAGCATCAATGTCAATATTAGCTTGGCAAAACGTGAAGAGTATACCATTTTATTATTGAAAAATGTGACTATCAACTAATCATCAAGGACAGGAAGGGATGTCCAGCCATATAGTTCGGACAGGTGCCCTGGTTGAATGACCTATGGGCCTGTCCCTCGAACAATTCAATTGAATACCTGGTGGTTGCGTCCAGAACCTCAAGCCCGATCATGCGGCCTTGCGCATCAAAATCGATATTCAGACCCTCTTCAACCTCCACTGTTCGACTGACATGCTTCTCCTGCAGACGAATATACAGGGCATCCACGTCATGATCGTATTCTATCTTCATAATTTTGCCCCGGAAATAGACGCTGGAGGCTTAATTCTTTCCGCAGCACTTTTTATACTTCCAGTTGCTGCCACAGGGGCATGGCTCGTTTCTGCCGATTTTCCTGGAAGACCGCTGAAAGGTTCCGGCCTGTTGGTGGCTTAACGCATTGGATTTTCTGTGTTGCGCGAAATGTGCATACATCATGGGAACGCTGACAGTCAGAAAGGCAAGGAGTCTTTCGCGCTTTTCTGCATCGATGGGATCGGGCCTTAGCTCAGGATCAGGATTATGCTCGTAAGCAAGCATTAAAATGGGGACAAAGACACCTGATTTCTCTTCGTCATTGAGATATTCTTTCCAGTCATCCCCGCCAAGATGCATGCCCGAGAGGAAACCGGCAGCCCAGTCGTTGCCCATGGATCCGTCTTCAGATTCAAGCAGAACAGGATAGAAAAACTCGCTTTTTTCCAGCTGACTGACTATGGAGTTCCAGTGCCTGAGGATCAGCTCTGCAAACTTTTGGCCCTGTTCAGCCGTTTCAAATTCATGTTCCTCTCCCAGAGTATAATGCATATATGTACCCGGCATGACCAGCTCAGGAGAGCAGACCAGCGCCGTCAGGAAACCATCCATCATTTCAATGTTCATGGCGCCGGGCATACCATCAAGAAGATCTTCCAGTACATCCAGTTCCTGATCAGAAGGCTTATTGTAATAAGATTGCAGAGAATTGTTCATAATCACCTTGCCTGTAAATGCTGTTCTCTAATTCAGGGAGGTAGACGGCTGGTTTTGTCAAGCAACCTGTCCTTCCCCGCGGTTATTCAGCGGATAAACCACTGATTCAGATGGCCCGCATACATGAGAATAAAGGTCCTGCCGTCTTTAGACCTGACCCGGAAGTAATCAATAACCGGCTGCTCCGGATCAATCCCTCCCTCATACCAGCGGTCAACTATCTCTGCTGCTTCCAGCCTTGCGCCCTCAAAGACAAAGGCAACCGGGTATTCATTGGCCTTATGTCCGCTGCGGCACTCAACCTGAGTTATTTCGAATTCATGTTTTGACGGCAATGTCTTTGCTCTCCGGTACGCAAATCTCCAGACTTTCCAGAGGTGTTTTCCGGCTGCTTAACTGGAAAGATCAGCCCGCTGCCCCGCTTGGGCTCTTATATAAGAAAAGCTGCTCTTTCTGAAAAGGGAAATCTTAAAACAGCCATTCTGGCATCAAAATGGCTGCTCTAAGACCAAAAATCAGGCCTTATTAAGAAATTTACGTTGTTTATCCAATAAGTTGACCAGGTCCGACCCAGGTGGTTATGTTCCTTCCTATACTGACCGCAAAACCGGGCTGCCCGTCTTTTCCCTGTACGGCCCCACACGCAGGCCCACACCTGAAATGCTCGAGAATATAGATGTCCTGGTTTTTGATATCCAGGATATCGGGGTCAGGTCATATACATTCAACAGCACCATGGGCCTGGCCATGGAGGCGGCTGCCGAACATGGCCTGGAAATGGTCATCCTGGACCGGCCCAACCCCCTTGGAGGCGACAGGGTTGAAGGCAGCCTGGTACAGGACGGATATATTTCCTTTATCAGATGCGACTGCAAAAAGTCGAAAAATGAACAATTCAGGAATCAATTATGCCTCTTCGCGTGACATAAGTATTTGTTTTTACTGACCTCTGACCCCTAACTTCTGACGTCTGTGACTGCAAAAATGACTTTTTGCAGTCACATCTTATCAGTCCATTTGGGTTAATTATTGCCCCTTCCAGCTTAAAAAAAGTGTCGCTGTAGTGCTATGATGGCCGGCTTACCATGTTTTCTGAACTTCGTGATCCAGAGCC
>CAZLUR010000154.1:0-4689 GCA_964562725.1 uncultured Desulfohalobiaceae bacterium
CCAAAAATGTTCAGCTGCAGCCCAGAATAACCCGGATTTTAGTCGATCAAAAAACATCCTCCAGCAATTGCAGGACTTCTGATTCTGAGAGGTCAGACCAGTGCTGATATGCATTGGCTACCGCAAAAGATCCAAACTCCTGGACATGGGCACTGTAAATTTTTTCCACTTCCGGACTGAGCTTGTGGATGGATCTTAAGGGGGCAGTGGGCACAGCGACAATAATTTCCCGGGGACTATGTTTTTTGACCATCTGCACTGCAGCCAGCATGGAAAAGCCTGAAGCCAGCCCATCATCTGTGAGGATAATGCTTTTACCTTTCACCCTGGGGAATTCTCTGCCTTGACGAAATAATCGATTTTTGCGCTCGAGTTCCTGGCGCGTCTTTTCTATCTGGGTCTCGATTTGAGCTGGGTTCAGCTTTAGTTCAGCCAGCAGTTCTTGATTAAGCAGGATGTCACCGGTCTGCGCTAAAGCCCCGAAGCCAGCCTCGGTATTACCCGGGATCTGGATCTTGCGAATGATGATCAAGTCCAGGTCCAGTTTAAATTCCTGGTGCAGGCCAAGACCGAGAGGCACGCCTCCCGCAGGAATGGCCAGAATCAGACCATCTCTGATCTCAGCCATGTCCGGGACCAGCATTTTGGCCAGTACCCTGGCCGCAGCAAAGCGGTCCTGGTATATTGCGCTCTTATTGCGCAGTTCGTCTTTCTGGATCAAATTTGCAGGAAAGTTCATATCTTTCTCCTGGTATGTCTGTGGTTAGAAATGCAAAATTCCAGGTTCTTTTCGGGCATATTGACAGTGCGGCAGTATTTGCTGTGAGCACTCCAATTTTCTGAAACAACTGTATGGTTCTTATTGCTGTAAAAAGCTGGAATGCCTCTGTATCTGGTTGCGGGCGAAACCTGACAAGATATTATATATCATTTAAGAGTTGCTTGCAAAAGCCTGATAAAAAAGGAGGCGCTTATTTTGAGCTGGTTACCCTGGAAATATTTTATCAAACGAGCTGCCCGGAGCTACGGAATCATCGATCCGATCAGATTTATGGCTCGTTTACGCCGTTTTGCCTAGCCATCTGAGGTGCAGGAGCCAATTGAACTCTTACGGGCCGGGATTGTCTTCCATGCCCGGGGCCTTATTAATACCTGGGCTATCCAGCACAATCTGGATTGGGTCTGGCCTTTCTGGGTGGAAAAACAATTCAATCCCCAGGATTCGTCCTTTATACCCCGGGCATTTTCCTTTAGCCATGTGAATCTGACCCACCGCAATTGGACGGCTGTAGGTCATCCGGATTTAGCTGTTTACCCCATTGTGGATCCCCGCGGGCTGGTTACTCCCCATTTAGACGGCTGGTCCCTTGATTTTTGGATAATTGACGAATACGGCTCTGCTTTGCTGCCTTCCAAGGCGAACAATGTAAAACAGCAATGGCACTTTGATTCAAATCTGCAGGCTCTGACCTTTTTAAAGGAAAATGGCCTGGAACTGCAGACCTGTGTGGCCTTAGAAACAGAAAATACCGTTCCTGATGAGGTCAGAATCAGGCTTAAAGCCCAAAGTATAAACGCTGGCTGGCTTGTGATTTCCCTGAGACCTTACAATCCAGAGGGGGTACAGTTTATTGAGGAAATTGATTTTCATCAGCGATGCAGCAGTACGTTCTTTATTGCTCCTTTCAGCAGGAGATATTGTGCCTGGCCCCTATACCTATAAGCGATTCTGGTTCAGGGATGCCTGCTTCATGCTGCACGCATTATTGTTGCTGGGGTGCGCAGAACGTTGTGCAAAGCACATTGATTATTTCCCTTCGCGCCAGAAACATACTGGGTATTTTCATTCTCAAGCCGGGGAGTGGGATTCCAATGGGCAAGTACTGTGGATTATGGGCCGCTACCAGGCACTGACAGGCAAAAGCCTGCCAGAAAAATGGTACCCGGCTTTGGAAAAGGCTGTGCAATGGATAAAAAAACAAGAGGCTGACCAAGATCAAAGATGCCCCGCATGCCTGGCTGATGCCTGCAGGTTTCAGTGCTGAACATTTTGGGCCTAATTACTATTATTACTGGGATAATTTTTGGAGCCTGACTGGTTTGCATGCAGCATTCAGACTGTTGAGTGCAAGGCAAAAAACCGAGCAGGCCGAACAGGTATCTATTATCGCAGACAGTTATAAATATGATATTCAGCGCAGTATCTTCTCTATCCCTGAGTACTGGAAAAAAGGAGCTATTCCTGCTTCGCCTTATCAGCGCATGGATGCTGGAGCCATTGGTTTCCTGGTAGCTGATTATCCTTTACAGCTTTACCCTGTCGGCAATTCGGAAATCTTGAATACAGCTAAGTTTTTGATTGATAATTGTTTGCAAGCCGGCGGTTTTTTTCAGGACATGATTCATTCCGGGATCAACTGTTATCTGACACTTAATATTGCCCAGACGCTTTTGCGCCATCGCCTGCCTGGTTTTCAGCAATTAGTGCAAACAGTTGCCGGTCTGGCATCTTCTACAGGGCAATGGCCAGAAGCCATCCATCCTATTACCCAGGGGGGCTGTATGGGAGATGGCCAACATGGCTGGGCCGCTGCAGAATGGATCATGATCATGCGTAATATGTTTGTCCGTGAAGAAAACCAGAGCCTTATACTTTTCTCCGGCCTTTTTCCCAGCTGGATAAACTCCGGGGCAGATATCAGTTTCGGTCCCACCCTGACCCCGTATGGCCAGATAAAAGTCTGGCTCTTGCAGCACGAAAAACAAACCTTTGCGAAAGTGGATGCCAAGTGGCACAATGAACAGCCCAGGATAGTGATTGACCTGCCTGGCTATGAACAAGCAGTTATGTTAGATACAACAAGTCCTTTGGCCTTACAGCCTATAAGCAACAGGCAATGATTCTTACTTTCAGGACTTGGTGCCATGAAAATATGTATGTTCACCAACACATATCTACCCCATGTAGGAGGTGTAGCCAGGTCTGTGGCCACATTTGCAGAAGATCTGCGCTCCATGGGGCACAGTGTACTGGTCATTGCGCCTACATTTCCAGATTTGCCTCTCAAAGAAGATGAAAGACAGCAAGTCTTGCGGGTACCTGCCCTGCAAAATTTTAACGGAAGTGACTTTTCAGTGCGTTTGCCTTTACCATTTAAAGTTAATAATAAACTGATACAATTCCAACCTGATATTATTCACAGCCATCATCCGTATCTCATGGGAGATTCAGCCTTGCGCATGGCCATACAACATGCTCTGCCCCTTGTTTTTACGCACCATACCCTTTACGAACGCTATACTCATTATGTGCCTTTTGATTCCAAAAAAATGAAGCGTTTTGTTATCCAGTTGTCCACCCAGTATGCCAATATGTGCAACACAGTTATTGCTCCCAGTGCCAGCGTAGCCCGCTTGCTGCAGCAAAGAGGAGTCAAGACGCCTATAAAAGAAATACACACCGGGATTGATGTAGATTTTTTTGCCCGGGGCAAAAAAGATGTGTTTAGAAAATCCAAGGACATACAAGACAATGCCTTGGTCATTGGCCATGTTGGGCGCTTGGCCCAGGAAAAAAATCTGAGCTATCTCAGCCAGGCAGTGCCCCTTTACCTGCAAAAAGACAGACAGGCAGTTTTTCTAGTGGTGGGTTCAGGTCCTGCGCAAAAGGAGATGCAGAGAATTTTCAAAGATAAGGGAGTTGCAGACAGGCTGATTCTGGTTGGCAAGCAAAGCGGTCAGAACCTTGCTAATGCTTATCAGGCCATGGATCTTTTTGTGTTTGCCTCTCAGACAGAAACTCAGGGCATGGTGCTGATGGAAGCCATGGCCGCAGGCAAGCCTGTGATTGCATTGGATGCAACAGGGGTTCGCGAGGTTGTTCTGGACAATAAAAATGGCAGGCTTTTGGCAGTCAGTGCCTCTGCTGCTGATTTTGCCCTGGCTATTGAAGTGTTTGTGCAGGATAAAGCCAAGCAAGAAAAATGGGCCCAAGAGGCTTTGCACACAGCCAAACTATTTTCCAGGAAAAAAAGTGCCCAAAGGCTGCAAGAGCTTTATAAAGATATCTGCGAGGCCAGGAATCAGAAGCCTGACTGGTCCTCTGGTGAGCTTGTTTCCTGGGATCTAGTGCTGCGCAGCATCAGGGCTCAATGGCGCCTTCTTTCCCAAAAGACCATTGCCGCTGTAAGCGCATTGAAAAAAGATGAATAATACTCTGATAAAACAAGTTTTTTTCGATGCGTTTTTGGTCTGTAATTTCCATAGTACACTTGCGTTACTATCTGGGATTAGACTGGCCGGTAAATTTCGTTTTGGGAGTTCCTTTTATAGGATTTGGAGCTTCAGCCATGGAGATGAAACTCAATTGTTTTGCCTTTTTCTTTCTCTTGTTTGCCCTTATTTTCTTTTTACTGAAGTGGCTCAAAAAGAAATATGAGGATGATTTACCAGGCTGAAGCTGGACCTAAATTGAGCAATTCTCTGCAAAGACCTGAGAAGATGCGCCTGCAAAAAGTCAGAATTGCAGGCGCAGAGGACAGAAAAATCAAAAATAATCGCTCAATTGTAATTATTCACCATCTTCTATGTTCGGATAAACTGATGCACCCTGTGAATAGTTACGCTCAATTCAGGTTCAGACCTCTGACCGCAACATTTTAGCTCAAAGCTAAACCATTGATATTATTG
>CAZLUR010000155.1:0-4675 GCA_964562725.1 uncultured Desulfohalobiaceae bacterium
CACGCCGGGACAGAACTTCCATGGACTTGCGTCCTATCGCCCCCTGGGCCCCCAGCACCAGGACGGTGCGCCCGGTGAGGGTGAATCCCATATGATTCATAATGTTTTCCGCGGCGTTCAGGCAGCTGTAGACTACTTCAAGGCTTTCGCAATTCACCTTGAACCTGGAAACAGCGATGCTTGGGGCTGGAAAAGCCAGTTTCCCGAACCCGGACTGCACCTTTTTCAGGGCGTCATATCCGTTGCGGGTATGTTCTACACTGCCTGTGAGCACCGGACTCAGCCATTGTTCAAAGGAACAGTCCAGGTCCTGTTCCGACAGGGAGGCTGCCGGGAAATGGAAAAAGTCAGCCGCTTCTCTCAGGGTGCGCTGTTCCAGGCAGAGCCGGTTCATGGCCGGGGCAATATAGCCTCCGTCTTCCACGATCACAAAAGTATCCGCGCTGTTGCGGCAGGCCATGGCCATATTAAACATCAGATGGGCGGCCAGGGTCTGCATGGCCTCGAAAAAACGCATGGATGTTTCCCCAAGGGTGGCCGCCAGAGGGTCAAGGTCCTTTACGACCGAATATTCTTTGCTCAACACAAATTTATACTGAAAGCCATCATCTTCCAGGATGGGTTCCAGTCCATGAAAGCGAAAGATCTTTTCCGGCAGGGAGAGCATTATCTCTTTGGCATAAAGCTCCACAGCACCAGCGTATTTCACCCAGAGCGTGTCAATGCTTCCGGCGCCCATGTCCGCCAGGGCCTGAATGAGTCCCAGGACTTCACTAGTCAGGTGGTGGATAAGCAGGACCCGGGTCTTCCGGAACGTCCCCGGATTGTCGGCAACACAGCGCATGACCTCGGGCATGCGGGCCAGGCACTCAGGCAGACGGGCCTTGACCCTGGGGGAAAGCAGGGCCAGGTTCAGACAGCGGTTGCGCTGGGAAAGATCGACAAAACAGTTGAATCCGGAGTCTTCCAGGCGGACGGTGTTCCCATCCATGAGCTGCTGGATCAGACCGGCATTCCCCAGGAGATAAAGGATCCGGACGATATGGACATTAAGGACAGGAATACCCATGACCGGAGCCTTTTTAACCAGGTCCGCGGACCAGGAAAACTGCAGTACTTCAAGGTCATGCAGGCCGGCTTTCTGCAGAAAATGCATAAAGTCGCCAAAATGCGTCCTGGACGCACTGTAGACGCTTTTCTGGGAAAGACAGGCATTCATCAGGCCGTGGGTGATGTTTAAGGCGGTTGCGGGAATATCCACCCGGGCCTGGATCAGGTCAATTTGATCGATGATCCTGTGGGGGATATGGGACAGGCGAAGCCGGGGATCCTGGGCGGATTCAAGGGTGATCCTCAGAAAATGTCCGGCTGCCACGTATTCCACAAGGTAGAAGAACCCTGTACGGTCCTGAGCGTCCACCCGGTGAAACGGGAAGAGAACGCCCCGGCAGTTCCCGCCTTTGGGTGGAAACAGCTCCCTGTAAATTTCATCGTTTTGAATGGCATTGAAGATATACCGGATCTGGCTGCCCACGTTCTCGTTGAAATAGGGAAGGGACTCGGCAACCGTTAACCCGGCGAAAAAAGAAACATTGCGCACTCCTGCCGAGTGCAGTTCAGGCTGCAGATCCGGGTCCACGCGCTGCTCGGCCACAACATCGCAGTTCCCGAAAACGCTTCTCTCGATGAGTGCCTTGATCAGGGACTCTGCCAGGATGTAAAGGCCTCTCATGACCCTGATACCGCTGATATCCACAAAAAGATATCCGTCAGGCCCTTGTTCCATTCGTCCCATGAGGACCTGAGCGGAACGCGGGGTCTCCACCAGACGCTCTTCAATCAGGTCGTTGAGGGCTTTGCTAATGCCGGTTTTTTTCATTCCTGATCTTTTCCTTTCTGGCCCGCAATTCCAGGGATCGATGGCGCAGGGACTGAAAATAATCAGTCTCTGTAATTTCCTTGACCTGCCTGGCCTCCTGGTCGCGGTCGATTTCAAGGCGCAGTTCCTTAATGGCCTGCTGCATGCTTTTTTCCCTGGATCTGACCTGTTCCACGGCATCCGAAAAAACCTGGGCCAGCCGACCGAATTCGTCGTTTTTTTCCATCAGGGCTTCCAGGTTGATGCGGTCCAGCCGGCCTTCTTTTAATTGTCCGGCCGCATCAATCAAAGTCCTGACCGGACGGGCAAGGTACTGAATCAGGGCAAAGGTCAGGCCGACACTGATGAGGATAGCGACAATGCCGATGCTGCCCCCGTAACGGAAACCGTCACTGGCCGCTGTTTCCATGTACGACCCCAGGACATTATCCGGAAGGGCCCCGGCCAGTTCCCTTTTTATGGTCTGACTGTTGATCAGGTTGAGGGAAAACACCAGGACCGCCACCACGCACATGAGCAGGTACATGAGGAAGGCACCCAGATTGATGTCGAATGTCGACGATATCTTTTTAAAGAAAAAAAGCAGGGGAGGAAAGAGGATAAAGGCGCAGATCACGTTGGCCACGATCATGGGATGAAAAAAAGTCCAGGTCAGTATCTGCAGCGAATCTTGAACCAAAAATTGGTATACCAGTACGCCTGAACCCATGCCCAGAGTGGTGCCCGCCACAATGAGCACAAGGAGCACGGCAAACCGGGACACATTGTTCACCCGGGGTCCGCCCCAGAAATAGACGAGACCGGGTATCATCCCCATAAGACCGTTGCCCAGAGAAAACGGCCAGAATCCCAGACCCAGGCCATTGAGCCAGTCACCCAGAAAATTCCCCCCGCACCCGATGACAAAGCCATGCGCCGGTCCCATGAGAAAGCCCCCGAGCATGGGAATAACCACTTGCGGGCGAATCCCCACAGCAACATCAGAACCTGGAAGGGAAAGTCCAATGGTCAGGGTGTTGAGTACCCCATAAAGAGCACCCGCCAGGAGAACGATGCCCATGGACCCAAGCCTGGAGGAAGTCATGAGCTGAGTTTCTCCGCCAGAGCTTTTATTGTTCCGGTGAATGCATGCTCTGGATAGCGCTGCACGAAAAGTCCGTCACTGCCCAGATTCATCATCTCGTCGCAATGGTATAAAACCGCATCCAGGGGGAAGCCATACGCTTCCTCAACCTTTCGGCGCAGAGAGTTCTCCGGAAGCATGGGCGGCGACTTGTTGATGCACATGCTTATCCTGGGCACGGAAAGCTGTGCGGCCACCTTCATGGTCACGGAGGTACCTTGGTAATCCTGGCGGTCGGGCCGTAGCAGAATCAGGAGAGAGTCCGAGAGGGCCAGTGAGAGCAGTGTCTCCTCACCCAATCCTGGATGGGTGTCCATGAGCACATAATCAAGGCCGAAGGCTTCAGCAAAGTCCTCAAGACCGCTGTTCAGGCGGTCTACATCATAACCGTCATGAATGATCCTGGCGATGTCCCCCGGATGAATGCTGCTGGGCAAAAGCTTGAGCTGCCCGGGCACGGGCTGATCAAGACGTCCTGCCAGGTCATGTACGGCATCTTTAATGTCGCAACGGGACCAGAGGTAGTCATTGAGATAATAATTGAAGCTGGAGGAATCAAAGCCGAACAGGGCATGAATGCCTGGAGACTGGATATCCATATCCACCAGCCCGATGTCCAGGCCGTTGCCGGCCATAATCACTCCAAGGTTGGCGGTGATATTGGATTTGCCTGTCCCTCCCCGGTAAGAGTGAATGGACAGGAACTGAGCATGGCTTGCGCGGTTTTCAGTATTCATAATTCCAGCACCACTTTAAGGGCCTGGCCGCTCCCGGCGGCGTCAAAGGCCTCCTGGGCCTGGTCCAGGGGGCAGCGATATGCAGGTTCTCCACCGGCAGCACGCAGTACCCGGCCATACACCCGTCATGGTTGACTATGCCCAGGGTGGTCCTCCCGGGGCAGTGCCGGCCAAGCCCCTGCGCGCACCATTGGCAGTTCCCGCAGGCCGCGTTGATTTCTTCCACCACCCGTTTGCCGACCCATTCCGGATGATCACAGCTTTGCACCACTCCCAGAAAGTCGTGACCCAGAATTCCCTTAAACCCCATGTATCCCTTTATGATCTCAAGGTCGGTCTTACATATTCCTGCCAGTTGCAACCTTATCAGGGCCCAGCCGGGCTTGACTTTGGGCCTTGGCCGGTCCTTCACATAGTGAAGCCCGCCGTAAAACACCACCGCCGGCATGGTCTGCATAAGTCGCCTCCCTCTTATTCTGCTGTCGGAATAAAAACCGTTTATGCTCCACCATAAAAGGCCTTACTTCAAAGAGATAATCATGTCAACGGGGAAAAGAGCCCTATTTTGACCCCATACCAATGTTTTGAAAAAAATATCCGCCGGACCTGACAGGCTTTAATATTTGACGCAAGTCAGCCGGGACAGTACTTAGTTTCTATCCGGAAACAGTTAAGAAATTGAAAAAAATCTGTATTTCGAAAAAAATTAATTGACTTTCAGTGCACTTATTAACATACTTCCTTTTATAAGTAAGCGACGTTACTGAAAAACCAAACAGGAGGTATGCAAAAAGTGCGAAAAAGATTCGAAAATCAGTTACAGCTTTCATATCTGTTGTCAGATAATAAGCTCGGTATAAAGCTTGCTAAAATATCAGACATACTATCTGAGAATAAGATAGTGCTTGATAGCATATTTATGGACCTCTCTGGAGA
>CAZLUR010000156.1:0-4637 GCA_964562725.1 uncultured Desulfohalobiaceae bacterium
AAGGTCTAAGAAACATTATACCAACCACCCCTGCCCCTCCTTGCCAAGGAGGGGAGCTAAGAGGAGCAGGCTTCCATATTCGTCTTTTGGTTATCCTTCTCAGTTTATTGGGAGCGACGACTTTAAATTTTAAGCAAAATCAGACAGCTATGATTCCCCTCCTTCGCAAGGAGGGGTAAGGGGTGGTTGAATGATGACCTCTTCCTTATCCCACGGTGTCAAGTGTGGGTAAAGACCAGGCTCCAGAACAGGTGTTTTTACTTTACTAAATTTGGCGCCCTTGATAGTAATGTCTTACAAAAAGAGCTCGCAAAGCCCAGAAAAACTCCGCTCCCGTGAGGAGACATTAGTGCAGGCCCCAATTAAAAACCTGCTTTTGGACCGAGACGGCACCCTGATTCAGGACTGTGGATACTTGGCTGATCCCAGCCAGGTCAGGTTGCTGCCCGGAGTAATACAGGCCCTGCAGCAAATGCAGACAGCAGGCATTCATTTATACCAGCTCAGCAACCAGTCTGGACTGGGTCGGGGTTTTTTCAGTTTCCGGGCTTACCAGGCTGTTCAATCTGAGCTGCGGAGAAAACTGGCTGCAGCAAAGATTTTTTTTCAAGCCGAACTATTTTGCCCCCACAGACCTGACTTGGGATGCAGCTGCCGCAAGCCGGGGACCGGGCTCTGGGATACCCTGCGTGTCAAATTCGGACTGCAGGCAGCAGAATGCGCCATGGTTGGAGACAAGCCATCTGACCTGGAATTCGGAATAAATGCAGGGTTAAGGCTGAACATACTTTTACACAACCAAAACCAGACACAAGGCCATTTTGCCCAATTCAAACATACTGGCCCACAAAAAAAACTACCTGCTAGCTGCGCTTTGGCCCAGGACCTTTCTGCAGTCTGTACAATCATATTAAAGCCAAACCATAAAAAAACGCCTATAGTCCATGAAAGAGAACAGCAACAGGATCATTGACAAGGAAGCCATCCAAAACAGTCTATACTTCCTGAAAAGATCCGGACAGTACTTCAGGCCTTATACCTGGCGAATAATCTTCTCCTTGTTCTCCATGGGCATAGTAGGCGCCTGTACTGGTCTAGCTGCTTTCCTGGTCCAGCCCGCCTTGGACGATATCTTCATCAATAAGGACAAGCAGGCCTTGCTGACCATACCCCTTTTAGTCATCCTGGTATTCGCCTGCAAAGGGCTATTCAGGGTCACTGAAATTTACCACATGCAGTATAGCGCGCTCAAGGTCCTGGAACAGCTGCGCAACGACCTGTACTCCAAAATGATCAAACTGCCTGTGGGCTTTTTCGAAACCAGCCACGTGGGCATGCTCATGTCCAGAATAATCAATGATGTCAACCTATTGCGCAATAGCATCCCAGAGATCATCACCTTGCTCAGACAAGCCATAACCATGATAGCCTTGATCTTCGTGGCTTTCTACCGGGACGCATTTCTGGCCACCTGGGCTATTATAGTTTTGCCTCTGGCATTTCTACCCCTGGTCTATTTCGGCAAGAAGCTGCGCAGGGTGGGCAGGAGGAACCAGGCCAAAATTGCAGACATCTCCACAATTCTGCAGGAAATTTTTAGCGCCATCAGGGTAGTCAAGGCCTTTGCTATGGAGGGCGCTGAACGCAGAAAATTCAGGGTCCAAAACGAAAAACTGGTCAACATCGCCCTCAAAGGTACTTTCTATACCGCCCTTTCCTCTCCGGTTATGGAATTTATCGGCGCCCTGGGCATGGGCGCAGTCATCTGGTACGGCGGGACACAGGTCATTGCCGGACAATCCACTCCTGGCACATTCTTCTCTTTCCTGACCGCTTTGATGATGCTCTATGAGCCGGTGAAGCACATCAGCAAATCCAATCTCAACATACAAAAAGCCCTTGCAGGTGCAGAACGGGTCTTTGAAATCCTGGATTCTGAAGAGATCCAAGAAGAGAAACAAGGCAAAATTGAGTTGAAGCCACCCTTTAAACAGCTTCGCTTTATAGATGTCAGCTTTTGCTATCCTGACTGTACAGAAAACACTCTCACAGATATAAATCTGGAAATCAAGCCCGGGCAAAGGGTGGCCATAGTTGGCCCCAGCGGTGCGGGCAAGACCAGCCTGGTACATCTGATCCCAGGTTTCTACCGGCCTCAAAAAGGCAGCATTGTTTTAAACGGTCGGGATCTATCAGATTACACACTAAAAAGCCTGCGACGTTTTATAGGCATGGTTTCCCAGGAAACAGTCCTCTTTAACACCACTATCCGAGACAATCTGACTTATGGGTTAGCAGAGGTGGACCAGGCAAGATTGGAAAATATCTGCAAGACCGCTTATGCCCATGACTTCATCAGCAGACTGCCCGGGGGATACCAGACAGAAATTGGAGAAAGGGGAGTTAAGCTCTCTGGGGGAGAAAAACAAAGAATAACCATCGCCCGGGCTTTGCTCAAAGACCCTGCCCTGCTCATACTGGATGAGGCCACCAGCGCCCTGGATACTGAATCAGAGATTATCGTGCAGCAGGCCTTGGAAAATCTGATGCACAAAAGAACCAGCATTGTCATCGCACACAGGCTATCCACTGTGCTCTCCGCGGACAAGATATTGGTCCTGGACCAGGGCCGCATCCAAGATCTTGGCACGCACCAGGAATTGATTGCCAGATGCAGCTTGTATCAAAAGCTTTACAGCCTGCAATTCGAAATCAAGCAGCAGGACATGCCTGCACCTAAGATTACAGCTCCGACCATTATCTAAACAAAAAGACATATGCCAAGCGCAGCAAACTGCAGTCCAGCCAGCCCGACAACACCTCCTGCAAGTCCACTGTGCCCTAACAGACTGGCTTATTTAGCTTGTATCAGTATCGTTTTCTTTCTGCTGTTTATTTCCAGCAACTGCCGGGCCTCTTCTGCCCCGCCCAAGCTCTGGTTCAAAAAACAGATCCCTGGAACCAAGGAGCAGGATAAAACCAAGGTCTTCCGGCACAAAGTGCGTCAAGGTGAATATATATATGCCATTTTGCAGTCTTACGACCTGCAAAACAGAGAACTGTCCCGCTGCCTGCAGGAGATTAAGGAACTCAATCCAGATATCCAGGACTTGGACAAAATTGTACCAGGCCAGACAATTGCCTTGCCTGCCTGGATAAGATCAAAGCAAATCAATCAACCCACTACCTCCCCGGATTCTCTGGACCATATCCAGCTGAAAACCAGAACCCACCAAGTGCGCCCAGGGGATAGTCTGGTTCAGATCCTGAACAAAGAGCTGGGAATTCCAGGTCGGCTAATTTTTGACCAATACCTGGACCTGGTGAGTGAATTGAATCCACAGATCCAGGATTTAAACCGCCTGTATCCCGGGCAAACCATTAATCTGCCCCAGCCCCAAGAGATATGGGAGCAACAAAAATCTAGGCAGATCCTGGATCAAAACAAGGCACAGAGACCCGCCCAGGCTGCTAAGCCTCAAAAAAAGGATGCCTGGAACCACCAATTCAAATGGGATCACTCAGGGCCAAACACTGCAAAGCAAAGACTGCTTTCATTACTACGCGTTCTGGGTTTTCAGTTTGCTCCAGGTCAGACAATATTTTTGCCCCTGCCTGATGGGGGCTGGCTCAGGCTCAATCTGGAACAAAGCGCCTTGGCTAAAACTCCGTGGGGCTCTAAAATCCTTTTTATTCCCGGCCCAGGACCGTCCGGGCTGGAAACTGAAAAGTTGCTCAAGCTGGATCTAGAGATCTGTCCAACCGGGAACTGGTCCCTGCGCCAAACCTTAAAAGAGCTTCAACTCCTTAGCCAACGCAGGCTTTTGCTCTGGGCCCAGGACAAAAGCCTGATCCTTAGTGAAACGAACAGGGTCCTGGAATTAAAAGCTGATCATATAGTACTTATGCTCCTGGGAGGCAAAAAAGAGTTTCACCTGTTCCAGATGGATTCTCAAAATGCAGAACAAATACCCAACTTACTCCTGGGATACCTACAAGAACAAAACATTTATTACCACACCCTGCAGTCCGGATCAAAAACTGGATCAAGATTCATAACTCCAAAGCATCCTAAGGCCAAGGACCTATACCTGCCTAAACTACACAATTCAAGTTACTGGCAAGAGATCGCATCTGCGATTCAGGGCTCAGCTCAAGCCAGTAAACTTGACAATCAGGAATTATCACTGCTCAAAACAGCCGGGCAAGAGACAGTTCTGGGAATGAACTGGGGCCGCCCACCAGGGGCACAGATCAGCCTTGATCTGAGCCTGCTCCAGATCACTGTCCGGACAAAAAAAATATACGTCCTGCACCCCCAACAGCAGAATCCGTTCCTCCTTGCTTTGCTTCGGCATGACGGATATGATTGTTTTGTTTTTTAATTTTGTTTTATTTGCCAACTAGTTAATTTATCTCCTGCCAGATACTTTATTGATTTCTGGCAGAAACAGTCCAATACAAAAGAGGTGATCCATGCAAAGCAGTAATGCCCAGACCATTTCTACCAGTCTGGAAAAATTTGAAGCCAAAGAGATCTACCAAGCTGATGATTTCCAACCTTTTCTGGGCCAAAAAAGAGCAGAGGAATTAAAACAGCTGGCAGCACCACTGGAGGGTAAGGGCTGGACAAACGT
>CAZLUR010000157.1:0-4623 GCA_964562725.1 uncultured Desulfohalobiaceae bacterium
CCAAGATCAAGGATTTTGTGCTCAGCCAGTCGCAGATTGAGTACATCTGGGAGCACTTCGGGGGCAGCATCTGGGAGATATCGTCTGTGCTGGGCGATTTTCTGCGGGTCTGCCGCGACGGCCAGGTGCCTGATCACAAACTGCAGGAGATAGTCGAGCGGTACATGGTGCAGGCCAGAAGCTATTTTAAGGAATACGCCGGGCTTGATACGTCCAAGGCTGAGCTTTTGATAGAGATCCAGACTCATATCCAGGACAAAGGGGTTGTGGAAGAATCGGATCTCAAGCGCCTTTTGGACGAGGGCCATTTTGAAAACAGGCAGGCGGTGCAAGAAGAGCTCAACAACCTGGTGCGCAACAATTTTTTGTACTACAATCCCACCCTGGCCCAGTACAAGCTGCAGGGCAGGAGCATGGAGATCGGGCTCAAGCGCTATGTGCATGAAGTTAGGGGTGAAGGGTGAGGGGTGAGTTCTACAGTTATTAGGGATGCTTAATAGGGGTGCCTTTGTGGTTGGTCCAAAAAGAAAGGAGATTAAACCACAAAGTCACCCCGGTTGAATGCCCTGCGGGCTAGCTCTTCGAGCTATTCAACTGGGCTGGCGAAGGGCACGAAGGGTAAGAGAAGAAGTGATTCATTTTTCCTCTGCGGGGTTGACCCCGATGAAATGGAAGACCCCAATGAAATAAGAAGATTTCATGGGGCAAGAATTTCATGGGGCAGGCCGCAGAGGAAAAGGCTTCCAGCCTGCGGAGAAGGTTACAGAACATTATCATGAATATGAATAAAATAAAGATACGTGTCAATATACTCCAATTATTTTAACGGAGGAAACCATGAGGGTCATCTTAAATCCTCAATATGTGGTCGATAACAAGCAAAGCACCAAAGCTGTTCTTTTAAGCGTCGAGGAGTGGGAGCAGGTTTTGGAAGAACTTGAGGAACTTGAAGATATCCGTGCCTACGATGCAGCCAAGTCAGGATCTCAGGAAGCTGTCCTGTTTGAAGATGCTTTACGTGAGATCCGTGGGGAAAACACGGAGTGACATACACGATTAAAATCCTCCGGTCTGCCCAAAAGCAACTCTCAAAGATTGAGCACAAAAAACAGCTGCGAATTATTGAGGCAATTCAAGAATTAGCAGAGAAACCCCGTCCAACTGGTTGTAAAAAACTTTCTGGTAAACCAGCGTGGCGAATTCGAGTTGGATCCTATCGCGTGATATATGAAGTGCAGGATAAGTTCCTCCTGGTTTTGGTGGTTGATATAGGTCACCGAAGAGACATATATAGAAAATAATATAACTTGCATGTCTTGCCGGCTCCTGGGAAAGGAGGCTGCGGTATGGCTTGATGAATCTCACAGCTTTGGGTGAGGTTCATGAAGCCTACTCCGACTTGATGATTTAACTTTGTGCCCTTTGCCTGCCCTATTAAACCAGGGGCCCCATTGGGGTGTTTAGTTGGGGTGCCTTTGTGGTTAAAGCATTCTTATGCCTTTGTGGTTAGCCAAAGAAGAAAGAGATTGAACCACGAAGTCACCCCGGTTGAATGCCCTGCGGGCTAGCTCTTCGAGCTATTCAACTGGGCGGATTTCACTGGGATGGTAAAAATATCTTCTGTCTTTAAGAGAAAAGAGTTACCAACCATGGAGAGCAGTGAGTTCCAGGGAGGTAAGAGAGAGTATATAAATTTTTCCGCACGGAAAAAGTTAAATCTCCCTGCTCTCCCTGCTCTCCATGGTTAGACTTCTTCTGTCTTAAAAAAAGAGTTATCTACCAGTGAGAGCAGGGAGTTCCATGGAGGCAAGAGCTGACTTCTTCAGAGCCGCAAGCCCTCCTTCATGCTCTCAACCCGTCCCGTTAAATTACGAAGTGAGGCGGGGTTATCAGGGCGAACCTTCGAGCGGGCGAGAGCTAAAATTATTGTGAGCAGTCAACATCAAACGTCGAGGACCCCCATTTTATAAGTGTCGTTGCAGGACTAATTTAACCTTTTCACCAAGTTCTCTGATCCGGAAGACAACACGGCTTTTATTTGATAATCAGACTCCCAAAGGCTTATACAACTTGTGAGCTGAATATGAATTCCTCCAAAAACAAACATATCCTTCAGGAAATGGTTGTAGCCAAACGGATACTTGTGATCAGGGACCAAAAAGTGATGATCGATTCATACCTGGCGGAAATTTATTCCGTTACAACCAAGCGTTTTAACGAACAGGTCAGGCGTAATATCAAGCGCTTCCCCTCGGATTTCATGTTTCAGCTGACCAGGGAAGAAAAGGCCTGGGTGGTCGCAAATTGCGACCACATCGAAAATCTCAAGTATTCCCCTCATCTGCCTTATGTGTTTACAGAACATGGAGCAATAATGGCAGCTTCTGTACTGAACTCTGCAAAAGCAGTTGAGATGAGCGTGTTCGTAGTACGGGCTTTTGTTCGTATGCGGGAGATATTGTCCACGCACAAACAGCTGGCGGCAAAACTTGAGGAACTGGAAGAAAAGGTCACTGATCATGACCAGGCTATATCAGACTTGATAGAGGCTATTCGTGAGCTGATGTCTTCAGGAATACGGAAACAAAAATCCATTGGCTTTACGGCTGATATTCACAAAAAGGATGGCTAAGCTCAAAAAAATTGAACACACAGGCATTGCATACAGAGAGACCAGGTTCCCCTTGAGGTCGCAAAAAATGAAAACTCTTGATCAGCGAAAATTTACGCGATCAGCGACTAAAAGTCCTTTTTCTTTGCTCTGAGGCTTGAAGAGTGAAGCCAGAAGAAATTTAACCGTAGATTTCGCAGAACCACGCAGAAGGGGCGCTTAACGCAAGAAAGAACCGCTGAATTATTCGTTCAAATCCACTCATTGTGTCGAAGAGTCAGATTATTCTACCAGTGAGAGCATGGAGTTCCAGGGAGAAAGAGGAGTATGTTTTGATTTTTCTGTCCAGAAAAATCAAAACCTCCATGTACTCCCTGCTCTCCATGGTAAATCATTCTTCAGTGAATAAACTATGACCTATATACCCTACGAAGAACTCTCCACCAGGGTTATTGGCTGTGCTATTGAGGTCCACCGCGTGCTCGGCCCGGGGCTTCTTGAATCAACCTATGAGCAGTGCCTTGCTCATGAGCTGGCATTAAACGACATCGTCTTCAAACTCCAGCACCCCCTGCCTGTGGAGTACAAAGGCCTGCAATTGGACTGCGGATACCGGGTGGATATGCTGGTTGAAGACAAAATTATACTGGAGCTGAAGGCGGTGGAGGAAATACACGGCATCCACCAGGCCCAGCTTTTGACTTATATGAAGCTTTCCGGCATTAAGCAGGGCTACTTGGTCAATTTCAATGTATCAAGGCTAATGGATGGACTAAAAAGCTTCGTTATATGAAAAGGTTTATCTACCAGGGAGGACAGGGAGGGCCATGGAGGTAAGAAAAGAATTCTTCCTGGGCGCAGCCCAACTCCATGCTCTCCCTGCTCTCCATGGTGAAATTTCTTCACTCTTAAGAAATAAGAGTTATCCACCAGGGAGGGCAGGGAGGTCCAGGGAGGTTAAGAAAAAGAAATCTTACAGGCCCGCAAGGCCCACTCCATGCTATCCATGGTGAAAGTTCTTCTGATTTTAACAGCCACATTCTGACCTACACCGATAAGCCACAACTATGAATATTACCCCCAAACAGAACAAAGCATTTTCCCATTACCAGGCGGCCCTGGAGAATTTTCAGCAGCACAGGTTTTCTATAGCCAACAAATATGCCCGCGAATATATAAGAATGGTAAACTACGGCCTGTTTGAACACTATGACAACAGAGGCCGGGAACTTGTTTCCGCCTCAGTGATCATTGTTTCCAGAAACAGAGGTAATGATCTTTTGGCCTGTCTGGATTCCCTTGAAAAGCAAAGTGAGCCAGGTTTTGAAATAATTGTCGCGGACAACGGCGGGAACGAAGATGTGCGCCAGGAGCTTTTAGCCAAAGACCTGCTTCTGGTCACCCCCCCCCCTGTCCCTGACCCCTTCCGAAGCCAGAAACGCTGCCGCCCATTTCGCCCGCTCAGCACTGCTCATTTTTCTGGACGACGACGCCCTGGCTGAACCAGATTTTGTAAGCTCTGTGTGTAACGCCTTTCAGCAACACGATTTTTTGGGCATACGGGGCCGCATTCTGCCCAGGGCCCCTGAAGCGGACAACAGCTTTGCCGGACTCTACGATCTGGGAGAGTACCCCGTTCCTGCTGTTCTGGATCTTGAAGGCAACATGGCTGTGCCCGCAAAGACATACAAATCCATTGGCGGCATGAACCCCCTGCTCTTCGGCAATGAAGGCCTTGAGATGAGTTTCAGGCTGATCCAGGCATATCCCGGGAAAAAAATCTACTACTGGCCCTCCATGCAGATCAGACACGACTACGCTAAGGGCCAGAACCTTCTGGCCAAGCGAAAACGGCAGGCCCTGGCCTATGATTACTTTGAAAGGACAAATCCAGGGGTTAACCGACTCCGGCAGGAACACCACCAGTCACTCAAATCCCTGAACAGGCAAAAGCCTGGATTGCTAGGTCCTTGAATATTTGAACCTATTGATCTCATTTTAATCAACCCCGC
>CAZLUR010000158.1:0-4586 GCA_964562725.1 uncultured Desulfohalobiaceae bacterium
GACTAACCATTTTACAAGTGAGTGCAGGGAGGGGAATCGGAACTGATTGATCTTGGATGATATCTGGATTGCGGAAGGGTTGTCTCAAAGTATACTTAGCTCTTTCAAAAAATAATCGAGCAAAGTTTGACCTCGTGTAACTATTTATGATAGTATAATAAATATAATTTTCTATTATAAAAAACAAGGCCCTGTTCATTTTAACCCCCTTTTATGGAGTTGCCACATGCGTCGATGGAGTATTATTTACGTGCTTGTTTTTATCTTTATGTCCTTCCAGGCACACGCATTTGACTACAACAACTGGATACCATTACTTCCGGACACTATCGCCGGCCTTGATAAAAAGGGCGACCCGGATGGTATGAACATGGAAAGAGGCGAAGAATCCTGGGCCGTGCTGAAGCAACAATATGCCGATGCCGCGGGAAAGGACATCGAACTTTCCATTGTGACCGGTTCAAATGCCCCGGGCATAAAACAGTTTGAAAGCATGCAGCAATTCAGTACGGAAACTGCGGAAACGAAGGTCGATACACTTGAAATATCCGGATATAAGTCGGTTCTCAATCTGGACAAGACAGGGGGCAAGAGCAGCCTGCTGATTGCGGTGCAGGAACAAACCCTGGTGATTTTTGAAACAGCTTCCTTTGACGATGAAGAATCTCTGATTTCCCTGGCAGATGATGTCGCCCTGGCCGAAATTGCAGATGCGGTTAAATAAGACCGCAGAAAAATGTGCTGTCCGGTCCGGATGCAGTATCTTATAGAGCATAAGCAGCGTGCTGATATTCCTCTGAACCGTACCTTTTGGAAAAGGAGGTTTTCTTATGATAAAAAGAGCCTTTTTTATTGTGGCTGTACTGAATTTTGTTTTTTTCGGATTCGTTTCAAATATTCCCGCAGCTGAAGCAGATGTGGAAGGAAGTGAAGACCATCCTATGATTTCCCGCTATGAGGGCTCGGTTATTAAAGGGTATGAACACTTTGATTACGACCGCATCGTATTTCCTTCGGGTGTTGAGAATGGAGAGCTGAAGACCATCACCACTGAAGGGGAGCTTACGCAAATTTTTTATGCCGCTCCGGAAGGGCTGTCTGTTTTGCAGGTGCAGAGAAACTATCAGATTGCGCTTCGGGACGCCGGTTTTGAGATCGTGTATGAATGTTTTGGCGGTCTGGAGGAATTTCCGCGCCAGGTGTTTATAGACTATAACCCCGGTGATCTTGGCATTTCAGGCAAAAGCCCTTATTACGGAAAAGACCAGAGCTATTTTCTGGCCAGAATGCCCGGGGAGGAAGGGGATATCTATGTTTCAGCCCATACTCTACTAAGCGAAAAGTTTGATGACCGTCCTGCTACCGCCCTCCAGATCCTGGAGGAAAAACCTATGGAGACCGGAAAGGTTCAGGTCGATATCAATGCCGAAGCGATGGCGGAAGATATCGAGAAAACAGGCAGTGTCCGCGTCTACGGCATTCACTTTGATACGGATAAGGCGACGGTCCGGGAGGAATCCGAATCTGTGCTGGCGGAAATAGCCGTTCTTTTGGATCAGAAGTCCGATCTCAGCCTGGGCGTGGTCGGCCATACCGATGCTGTCGGTCCGGTTGACTACAATATGGATTTGTCCCGGAAGCGTGCAGAGGCAGTCGTGGACTTTTTGAGATCCGTCCACGATATCCCCGAAGACCGGCTCATGCCATATGGAGTAGGCCCTCTCGCCCCTGTGGCCAGCAATGAAGACGAAAACGGCAGGGCGCTCAACCGGCGGGTTGAGCTAGTCAAAATGACGGAGCAGTCGGAATAGGGCAGCGGCATGGATAGCAACAGGCTATCGGCCGCAGCTATAATGAATGCAGGGAGGTCATAAAATGGCAAAAAACACGGTTTTGGGGATCGACGAAAACATTGAAGCGTTGTTGTGCTACGTGCTGGGCTGGTTGACAGGCATCTTGTTTTTGGTGCTGGAAAAAGAAAATCAGTTTGTGCGGTTTCATGCGATGCAGTCCCTGGTTGTCTTTCTGGGATTGTTTGTCCTGAGCTTTGTTTTGGGCTGGATTCCAATTATTGGGTTTTTGACTGTTATCATCTTTCCGTTGGGGGTAGTCCTCTGGATTCTGCTGATGATTAAGGCATTTCAGGGAGAAAAGTACAAATTGCCCTGGGCCGGCGATTTTGCTGAAAAGCAGGTTGACGGAAAATCCGTTTGAAGCATTTTTTGTGCTGTGCCTTACCGGTTCTCTGTTGTAAGACTCGCCTCTTCCAACATGACGCCATCACGGTGCGGGATCTTGTAAACCCTTGTTTTCTCCATTGAAATGATTTTCTGGAGCGATGAGGATGAAGCATACGTGACAGATGTCCTTTGGACTTCAAGAGCGCATGGCACATGAGGAAGGCTGTATAATGCCGCACTCATCATAGGCCCGTCAGGACTGCTGCATCGATATCGTAAGCTCTATTTATTTAATACTGAGAAAGAGTATTTTGACCCTGGAGATAAGCCACTTCAAACAATAGAGATTCGAAGAGTAAAAGTGGGCGTCATGATTTGCTTGGACTGGGTATTTCCAGAGGTGTCCCGAACTCTTGCACTGCAAAAACTTAATCACTGAAAATAATAACTTGTTTGCGGACGGGCGGCCAGAGTTTTATGAATAATTCCTGTAAAGGCTTCAAACCGCAACTTTCTATCCAGGCCTTTACCCAAGAGACCATCTTCAACAGATCAAAACCAGCCCGCAGATGCTGGACATATTGACTCTTTCATTCCCGTTGCAGTGTACCCTGCCTTTTTGGCTCCAGCCTGCTGCCTGGAAGAGCTTGGAGGTGTTAATGCCGAACCCGGACATGGATGGTCTGGCCCGGTCCGGATTCCTGCAGATGCCGTCCTGGTTCGCTGCCCGGCATTCCAAGTGCTCTTGGCAAAAGACTTTTTTGCAGGAATTGCCAGCATAGCCCTGGGCAGAAGCAAAGCCTTTGTGCTTTGCAGACTGCTCTAGTCCTGCGGCTGTCTCGTGCAGCAACTGGAAAAGCTCCTGGCTCTGGATAGAATACAGGATGTCTGAAGGGACTTCTATTCTGAAAAATACTGCCCAGGAAAACCCAGCCAACTTCTGTCTCATCACCTCTGGTCCTCCAACATAAGGGGGACAGCTTTTGGACAGGCCATAGTTGATGCATTTGGGCTGGCTGCATTTTTGGGCCAGGCTGTCCTTGACCTGGATTGCAGGGGCTGGAAGCAAAACAGCATCAGTAGCCCCCAAGTATTTGGCCTCTTGTAGTAACTCGTTTAATTTATCCTCTGTGCATTCGTGCATTGAATTGACTTAATTTTCTTTAACTGTGACAGTCCCTAAAGGGATTGCAACACTATATTCTTTGGTATAGCTTTATTGCAAACTAGAGCTTAAAAAAACAGAGCTGGAGAGCAAGGATCAGCATGACAAGCAGCAAAAAAAGCAACCAGTACCAATGCTTGTCTGATTCACTGGCCCAGGAAAGCCTGACCGAGGCAGCTGAGCATTTTTTCGGCCAGCGCGTAGATATTGAACACGGGTTGCAGGATTTTTGGGATAAAGTCAACCACCTGCAACCTATCCAGAAAAAAGTTCAGATCAAACAAGCCAATCTTCATTTCCTTTTACGCCGCGGGGATACGGAAACTGTGCAGCAGTTCTACAAACTGCTGGATCAGGACCCCGAACAGATGCCTGCTCTTGACCCTGAAGCAACTGCCAATTTTCAGGAATTGCATCTGCCTTTCTGCTTTACTGATAAAAATCGCTATTTTAGACTGCTTTGCCAGGCCTATGAAAAACTGGCCTCCCAGGCTTGGATCTACATGCAGGGCGAATACTACAATGACCCACAGGATCCGCGCTGCAAACGCGTCACTGTAAATTATACCCAGATCCAGGAACTGTGCTCGGCTTTGCAGAAGAAGATCCATAACGCCAACCAAACAGATACCTACGCAGAGGTTTTGCAATTTGCAAAGCGCCTGGATGTTCTGCAATCAGCAAAGGAAGACCTGGCAGGAATGCCCCTGCAGCACAATCTGGATCAGGAGTTGGCTTTTACCCCGCCTGAGCTGAACCATACCGGCTTAAAGGCTTATCCAAACTTTTCAGCCTTGCCCAAGGTTAAAGGGGAAATCAAAAAATTCGCCTCCAGGATTTTTTCGCAAGCCCCAGCAGAAGTGCGCTCCATTATCCAAACCATAAAAGAAGCCCAAAAAAAATGAGCTTAGCAGGGCCAGGGACAAGTGATTTGTAATTTTTCTCTGACTGAGTCAAGGATTGGCGCAATATGCTCAGGGGTGCAAGGAGCTTGAGGCAAGCCCAAAAACAGGGAGAACAAGTCATCCTGCAGATCAAAAAGATGCTTCTTCTACGCTGGCTGTGGAATTGTTCAGGGATTTTAAGGCTTACTTAAAGTTAACCTCGGGCAGGCAGCAGGTCAACTGCACATAAGGTTGCGCGAAAAGGATGCAGTATTTTTATTGAGGGTGATTTTTAAGTAAACTTGTAGTAGGGCAGGTGACTAATGGAACATGCTTTGGAGTCATATTACCGGTATT
>CAZLUR010000159.1:0-4532 GCA_964562725.1 uncultured Desulfohalobiaceae bacterium
CATGCTTGTTCCTTATGAGTAGCTTGCACAGCAATTACCCGTGTCATTTTTTATTCTGTAATTTGAAAATGATGAGTTAATAATTGGCAAGTTGGGTCTGGATTATAATCACTCAAATTGTAGCTTTGCCAGATTTGAGTTGGATGTCAATCTTTTTATCATTGCTGTGAGATACCTTACTCTTAGGACGCTTGAGAGTTCAGATTTCAAGGTTCAACGTTCAAGCAATAAACTTAAACTGATAAGGCAAATAAGAACTCAGACAGCTAGAGAATTGAATATAGTCAATAAAAACAGTTTATTATTAAAGAATTTCGACTGCTCAGTTTGGATGAAGAATTTTGAAAAAAAATTCAAGAGATGTAAAGCTTGGCCTGGAGTTGGACGCTTTTGGCCTGCTTGCTGCCGGCAGCCAAAAACATTATCTTGAGGCTATAAAACTGTTGGGGAGCAATCATGCCAGAGTACACCGGAATCAATCATTTGGCCCTTGCCACCCAGGATATGCAATCCACCATTAGGTTCTGGAGGGACCTGCTGGGGTTGCGTTTGGTGGTTGGACTGGGCTCTAGAAAATATAAACATTATTTTTTTCAGATCTCAGAGCAGGATATGCTGGCCTTTTTTGAGTGGCCCGAGGTGGAAAATATAGCGGAAAAAGATCATGGCGTGCCTGTCAAGGGCAGGTTTGCCTTTGATCATGTCTCTATAGGAGTCCGGGATCCAGATGAGCTCTGGGTGCTTAAAGATCGTTTGGAGACGGCCGGCTTCTGGGTCTCTGAGGTGGTGGATCACGGTTTTATCCATTCCTTGTACAGCTTTGATCCTAACAACATCCCTATCGAATTCAGTGTTCATAGTCCCGAGCTGGATGTACGCTCCAAACCTTGCATGGCGGACAAAAATCCCTGCGAGGCAGCCTTGGAAGGGTCTGAGCCTCAGCCCGGATACTGGCCTGAAGTAGAGCAGCCCAGTCAAGAGGAGGACAAGCTGATCTTCCCTGGAGAGGGCAAGGAGCTACAAGAGGCAGCCACAAGGGGCTGGCCCAGAGCATAAGATTGAATGGTTCTCCTGCAAAATTGCAATGCCCTCAATGTGGCAAAACAAGAAGGAAAGGGGTAATATTGTAGAGAGTTACCAGCGCGCCTTTGGAAAAGTGCCTCAATTTTCAGATTATCTTTGAGTCCCAGCACAGGATTGTTATCCGCCTCCTGCCTGTATTCCCACAGAAGGGCCTGGTAGTCCAGAGGAGAGGACATCAAGAAATCAGACCCTGCACCCACTGCAGACAATCTGTTAAAACCTGCCGGCTGAATCTGAGCAATTTCCGATAGTATTTTAGTAGAAAAAATCCTGACACCAGTAGGGCATGTTATGTGTCAAGGGATATTTTTATAATTTTTATGTAATCAGTTGCACTATTATTAAATTTATGCTACTTCTCGTGTTAACTTTTGTGGAGATCGTAAGGATTGTGAACTCTCGTTTAGTTGATTCAAGGAGGTAGTCATGCTTAGAACAATATTGGGGGTCTTTATTTGGGGTTTGATTTTGGGGGCAAGTCCTTGCGGGGCAAATAATATCGATTATGTCCATGCATTTAACCTGGGCCAAAAAGCTGCCCAGCAAGCTGCTCAAATCTTGGGCACAAAATGGTCCGGTCAAAATGTGATTGTTTTGAGCAATGCAGGCTATGCCAGGCCCGGCGGATTATTCACCCGGGGCAGTCTGGACGGCCTGAGTCAGAGCACTGGGACCAGCTGGGGCCGGGCTGATTTGCTCAGCCTGCAGTCCAGATTTGATCAGGCCTTGTGGTTTGCGTTTTATACACCGGAAAACGGCAAATGCGCCTACCTGGAGCTGGATTCTGCGATAACCAGAAAGGCTTTAACCAGCCAGGAGCAAGAACAAAAGCTATTTACAGTCCAGGAGACTGCCAGGATCGAAGCAGGTTATCTTTTTGAACATCCCAAACAATTTGCAGAATACAGCCGGAAAGGATTGTTCGGGCCTAACTTGTTCCGGGTGGTGGCTGCAGCCAATATTGCTGCTCAAAAACCACCATTGGACCTGCTGCAGGCCATACAGCCCCATGATCATTATTGTCCCGGGGTGACCTCAGGGGTATTGCTGGTACGGTTTATTGAGGACAATATTTTAAAAGATGCTCCAGGGGCAGATTGCTTTATATTGGGTCTGCAGCCCTGGTGCAAAGAAGATGCCTTGCAGGCCCTGCTGAACACTACCCCAGGCAAACGAAGCTATGGAGTGTTTTATCCAGACCAAAACCAGATCCAAGACTGGCCTGAAGATCTGCAGAAAACTTCAAGTATCGTGTTTGTGCGTAAAAAGGAAAATCCCTGGCAGGGCTGGATGCTGCAGTTTGATTTTGATCAAGCCAGAGCGCAGTACTCCGGACCCAAGCCTGACAATCCAGCCCTGGAGAAACTAGCCCTGGGTATGTGGCTTACAGAAAATATCCACAGGCCAGAGCGCTTTGTGTCAGTTGTCAAGACATTTGAGCTGGATCAGGGCCTGCACCCCAAGGATTTTTTGCAGCCGGGCGTGGATGTTGTAGAGAAAATTGGCAGGTTGTAGCCAAGCAGAATAATTATTTCAACTTAAAATTTGAAAGATATCCTATAGTAATGTGCAGGAAAACAGTATTTATTGGTAACACGAATATACATAATTTATTTGCAGAAAGCTTACAAATCAGGAGTTATGTATGTACAAGGCTGGTATTATATGGGTTTGTCTGTGTGGCATCTTCTTTTTGGGCTGCAGTGCAGGCTGGGCACAAGAAGGTGCATCAATGGCAACAGATGCGTTTTTGCAGGATATGGTGGTCACGGGCACGAAATTTCCCACAGAAATCGAGAGGATCCCCGGCCGGATCAAGGTCATTACAGCAGAAGAGATTGAGCAAATGCCTTTTGAACGGGTGGATGAACTCCTGCAGCAGATCTCAGGGGTGCAGACCAGCAGGACAGATGGCATTTTTGAGCTCTCTCCCCAAGTGACCATGCGCGGTCTGGGAGGCAATATTCCAGCCAGGACCCTGGTGCTCATAGATGGTCTGCCAGCCTCTGTCGGGGACTCTGGTAACTTTCGCTGGAACCGGGTCAATCAGGCTGATATTGAGCGCATCGAGGTCTTTAAAGGCCCTGGTTCTTCAATCTATGGTTCCAATGCCATGGGCGGGGTGATCAATATCATCACTAAAAAACCTGATAAATCATTGATTGCAGATGTTGCTGCCGGCTACGGGAGTTACAATACCAAACAGGGTTCGGCCAGGCTGGGTTTTCAGCAGCAGGGCCCCCAGGGATTTTTCGGACAGATTGCTGCTGCAGGTCTGGACAGTGACGGCTACACTGCGTTGACCAAAGACCACAGTCATTATGAAGCCCGCATAGATCGCTGGGTGGAAGAATTCAGTATTGACACCAAGCTGGGTTATGATTTCGACGCTCAGAACAGCCTGCAATTAAGCCACGCCTATTTTGATGACAGTAGGAGTGAAGGGTATAAATATAATCTCAAGGATGGAGGTTTCAGGGAGTTTGATACCAATAATCTGCGGCTGAGTTACGATGGTGGTCAGGCAGGCTGGCAATGGCTCTTGAGAAGTTTTTATCAAAAAGAAGATTATCATTGGCACCGGGATTTTGAAAATCCTGGAAGCGTGTATCAGGTTGACTCAGATAGAGAGGATTATGGGCTCAACGCCAGTTTGTCTACAGACTGGGGAGAACGCAGCACTGTGACCCTGGGGGCAGACGTCAGGATCAGCAGCGTGGAAGCCCTGGATGAAGAGGACTTAAGCGATGATTACTGGCATAATGAAGGTCAGCAAGATCAATATGCGGTCTATATCCAGGATGAACTCAGGCTCCTTGATGATCAACTGATCCTGGTTGCTGGGCTGCGTTATGACCGGGCCAGATTTCATGACGGCTCTTATGAGTCCAATGTGCCACCCTTTGACGAGGTGAGTACAGATTTTGATGACAATACCTGGAACGCTTTGTCTCCCAGAGTTTCTGCCAGATACAACCTCTCAGCTGATAAGAGTGTATACGCTTCCTATTCCAGAGGATTTCGGGCTCCGATTCTGGATGCGCTTTGCCGCTACGGCATATTCCATGGCAGATTCTATGATGCAAATCCTGAACTGGAGAATGAGACCCTGGATTCCATTGAGCTTGGTAGCGACTTGACCCTGCAGGACAATCTGGACCTGGCTCTGTCCACTTATTATTCCCGGGGCCGGGATTTTATCTACAGTGTGGATACTGGTGAAGAAAGGTTTATCTGGGGCAGAGACCGGGCAGTATACATCTGGGACAATGTGACCAAAGTCCAGATTTTGGGTTTGGAATTCGACCTGAGTTATAGATTGAATAACCAACTGGATTTGTTTGCCAATTATAACTATAATCGCTCCACCATCAAAGAGTTTGACGAGAGGCCAGAACTGGAGGGTAAAAGGCTGCAATATGTGCCTGAACACAGTGTAAGTGCCGGGG
>CAZLUR010000160.1:0-4493 GCA_964562725.1 uncultured Desulfohalobiaceae bacterium
GTTCTGGCAACTCTTCAGATACCCGGTGCTCCTTCATAAGTAAGGCGAGACGAACAGCCTGGAAGGTAAACGCACCGAGTTTAATATAGCAAGTTTTCAGGCCCTCCCCCTCGGTATGGGCACGCCCCACTTCCTCCAGCGACTTGCAGTCTGACCCTTCGACCCTTGCAGGTGCCCAGTCCTTTTTGATCCATTGGCGCAACTTATTCCAGTTATCCCGCGATCTGGATTTCTGCACAGCAAGGACCGACTTTTCAAAAAGGTCATTAAATTGTGTTTGCAATCCTGAGCCCAACTCCTGGAAAGCACCTTTGGAGTCATCCACATGAGCCAGGATCACAAAGGAATCACGGCCATTTTTTCTATGTTTATCCAGCTCTTCAAGTGCCTTTGAAAGCGTCCATTCGCATGGAGCGTCCCGGCTTTCCCGGTTAGCAGTCTGGGAAAACCCATTGTCCAGGAATCGATTGATAAAATCGTCACTTTCCTTGTTAAAGACCCAGGTATCCGGATCAAAGACAATCAGGATATGAACACCGGATTTTCCACCCTGAACGCAGAGCTCCACTCCGGGCAAAATGAAAATGTTTCGCTGAAAGGCTTCCTTCCGCAGTAATTTATATTCCTTGAGCTCAAACTTGTTGTGATTGGTAATAACTCCAAGATGTACGCCTTCTTCCTCCAGGCGATCCATCCAGAATTTTCGAAATGAACCATCTGTAGAAGGTGAAACAATGTCTTTCTCAGTATGCAGGTGAAAATCAGCCCGCAGCCAACGCGCACCGCTTGCAAAAAAATCTGACGTGGGACTATTAGAAGAGTCCAAACTACTGTCCGGTTTTTCAACTGACATAAACAAAATACTCCACTACCTGATTGTCCAACTTGTTATGATTCCAGACCAAGAAAATAGGATTACACGTTTAAATTTCCTGTCCAGCCTTCTTCTTGAATCCGGTCCCAGGCTATACAAATATGCTCTGGCTTGAACAAGCGCCTTTTACGCTCATTCCATTCAGCCATGGCGGATATGGCGCTTTTCTGATCCCAAGCCTGCCCTTCCTGTACAGCCAGCCAATGTACTGAAGATAAAAGTTCCATACCATAAGGTGTTTCAAAACCATCAACCAGATCAGCAACCTTGTTGAGATGCTCAAAAGATTCTGGGTGATTATTCAGGAAATCATCAGCCGCATCAATTGCTCCAGGCAACAGTTCAATCTCCACATCAGGCTTTTGGGTATCCCCATATCCTGAAATATAATGGCCTTCCAATATCTCCAAAACTTTGTTCAGATTATGTGCGTATGGTCCATAGTAATGCCTGACATAGGAGAGTCTCAGATTCAGACCTGACTCTTGAAGGAAGTAGGCCAGTTTTTGTATCTCCAAAAGAGTAAGCCTGTACGCGAAACGTTTATATTGCTCCATAAGCTTCAAAAACAAGGCTCTGGCCGGAGTCAGATGCGGCCTGTCAGAGCCTATTGGCATTTCTGAAGCCTGGGGGGAGCCTTCAGGTTCAAACAGTTGAATCTGTACGTCGGGCAGGTCACTGAATGCTTTTTCGATCATCGGCTTCACCTTTGCCCAGTCCAAACCGCCCAGTCCAGAACCTAACGGAGGAATGGCAATCGAGCTTATACTTCGTGCCTTTATCTCTTTGACTAAAGCTTGCAAGCCCGCTTCAATATCCTTGTATTGACTTTTGTCCCGCCAATGGCGTTTGGTGGGAAAATTGATTATGTACCTGGGGCTCTCTCCTCCAGTATCAAAAACAAACATGCTGCCAGATTTGACTTCGCCTCGCTGGCAGGCATTCTTATATGCCTTGAAATCTTCAGGAAAGGCCTTTTTGAATTGCAGGGCAATGCCTTTACCCATAACACCGACACAGTTCACTGTATTGACTAATGCATCAGCTTGGGCATTCAATATATTGCCTTGAACATATTTTATCATCTTTGTATATCCAGCCACTCCCAGAAGGCAGGACAAAAATCCATTCCATAGTGCAAACGCTTTGCCTGAATAAATACATTTGTGTCCAGCAGATAAGGCATCAGACAGTTACTCCTGCTCGCTGCCCCAATTGCATAAATGTCTGTTCCTTCTTTATTCCCAACAATTTGAATGCATCCCTATAGAGTGTTCTGCCTTCAAGGGTATTGGCAACCAAAGCACGGACAAATCGTCTGCTAACCCGCATCTCCTGCGTGAGATAGAAATCTCCGCCCTTGGATTTTGGCTTCTTCTCAACTCGCTTAAGTTCTTGAAGGTAGGCCTGTTGAAAATCATCGTGGGAAAGATACCCAGCATCGAACAGTCGTCTGAGCATAACAAGTGTACTTACCTTGAACTGCTTGGCCAAGCTGTCTACCTGGCCTAGCAGATCATTATTCGAAAAAAAATCTTTAAGCTCTTGCATAGGAACCAACACTTCAGCCGCAACCGCATTGCACCACCTTTCAAGCCGATGCGTAGGCCAGGAAGCAGGTCCCACATCGGAAAGAGCAGTTTCTCCCAGCCAAAGATGGGCTATTTCGTGAGCCAAAGTAAACATTTGGGCTGCCTTGGCATCCTTCCCATTCACAAATACAAGGGGAGCGAGATCGTCTGCTAGAGCAAATCCTCTGAATTCTACAGGGTCCAGCCTTCTTTTGTTATTATTCCCCACCACACCGCTGACCATCACCAGAATCCCAGCTGCCTCAGCTTGACCAATGAAATAGCGCATAGCAGTAGTCCAATCCCGGCATTGCCATCGGACATCAGAATTCAAGTTCAATACCTGCCTGATATGCTCGGCAGCCTTTTCCGCAGGTATCTCTAAGGTGAGAGAACTTACAAAACTCAACGAGTCATGCCCTATGGACAAAGCGAATTCCCGATACCAGGCCTGCCTTTGCTGGCAAATATAGAGGGTATCCAAAAGATTCGGGCTGGGCTGCTCAATCCCTTGGCTGGCAACAGTCCGCAGATCAGGCACTGGCAGAGTCTCTTCCGGTGGTTCTGGGAGAAAAAAATACCCCACAGCTGTATATGTGGTTTTGGCAAATTCTTCCAATTGTTTGAACGTAGGCTTACGCTCACCAGCAAGCCACTGCTTCAGTCCGGGAAAGCGCCTGGATAATTCATACACACTCCGACCAGATCTGGAGCACGCCCAGCGCAATAATTCAGGGTTCACCTCAACAAGATTCATAAATTAATCCTTAAGCTTCGATATCTTGTCTATGTGCATAAGCCGATAAATAGGAATTGGCTTAGTCAGCTTCATTACTTACCCACCAATCCTGGTCACCGCCTGATCATACCACATTGTCAATCTAAGAGCCCTCATTATTAACTTCACAGTTAGCTCTAGAATCTAATACGTACCGCCTCGATTGAATCCCAGTAGCATGGCTGAACTAGGTCAACCAACTTTTTTTTCAATTGATCATAGTGATCGAACCATATTTCGGCCTCTTTTGTATCATAGAATGTCCAAGGGATATCAGGGCTCAAGCCGTAACACCAGCTGTCATTAATCGTTCTTTCATTGGCCCACAGCTTTATTCCATACTTTTGATTATGCACTGCAAATTCAGTATACTGGACAACTGATAAAATCTCAGGTTCAATTCCATGAACATATGGCAGCAATTTTTCCAAATTGCTTAGTTGCGAGTCGAGTTGTATTTTTGTGACCTTTGGGATGAACAGGAGCATTCCAATAGTCACCTTAACATACTTGGACAGCGCTTTTACGGCGTCAATAATGTTTTTTGTAGCAATACCTTTGTTTACTATTTTCAAAACATCATCTTCCAGAGCCTCAGCTCCAATAAAAACATCGGTACAGCCGGATTCTTCCAGTAATTGCCCAATCTCCTCGGAGACCCACTTCTCGCCCCGAATCATAAGATTGTATGGAGTTTTCGATCCATTTTTTCTCAAGCAAGATGTGAGGCTAATTATATCATCTCTTGTGAAAGAGTCGGATGAGAGCATCACATCTTTTACCTTGCCGTTGGCCTTTGAGATCTCTCTAAATTCCTTTGCAATGTCTTCTGGGGAACGAAGGGAATATTTATCATCTGATAAATAATTCGCACTACAAAAACTACATTTTCCCCAGTTGCAGCCATGACCAGAATAGACCGTGATAAAAGGCCGGATATCCCAAAGGTTATAATTAGGGGACAAAATAAGTGCCTCTTTGGTCTGAATATATTTGTTTTGAAGTTTGGAAGAAGCCGGTTGGTCTGCTCCTAATACCTGGTGTAAGAGATACTCGATATCGTAGCCGATACAGATATGATCAAATACTTCGGATAATACGGATACCTGTTTATTATTCAAACAATTGGCAGCTGCACCACCAATAACGGTTATAGTGTCTGAGTAATGTTTTTTTTGAATTAAAGCGTGCCGTCCATGAAGAAGAAGATCCGGGGAAAAAAGTGCGGAATAGATTACGGCATCATATTTTTTATACTCTGATTCAAGGT
>CAZLUR010000161.1:0-4485 GCA_964562725.1 uncultured Desulfohalobiaceae bacterium
GGGCAATGGACAATCAATCAAGGAAATAATTTTCTCCATCATGTCCTTGGCCTCTCCAAGCCGAAAATAACAGCGTTCAGGCAAGGCAACAGCCTGGTTGGCTGGAATGTCCGAAGCCAGAACTGTCAAACCATAGCCCAAGGCCTCCAGCAGTGAGATGGGCAGGCCTTCATGATAGGAAGGAAGCACGAACAACTGGGCATGAGTAAAGACCTGATTCAAATTGTCTCCGGTGATATAGCCGGTAAGAATAATCCTTGGATCTTGAATGGCCATCTGCTTCAGATTCCGGCTATACTCGCTCTCATGATCTGCGTCCCCGGCAATAATCAATTGAAAATCCCGGTCTATGGCTTGAAAAGCCTGAATTAAATCGTGCAGGCCTTTTTCCGGGACAAACCTGGAAACTGCCAGAATGTACTTGCCAGGATTTATGTTCATGGCTTGCAAATAGTCAGTATCAAAATTTTTTTCAGGATAACCAACTCCATTAAAAATTAAATGGGCCTTACGCTGGCAGCGATTACTTATGATCTCTGTAATAACCGGAGAAATCGCAATGACCTCGTTGGCCCACTTCCCGCCCAGTTTCTCGCCCAGCATTAACATCCTTTTTGCAACCCTGCCCCATTTTTGGCGCTCATAATCAGGCCCATGGTTGGTCACCACGACTTTAAAACCCATCATCCTGGCCAGCGGGGTTAAAAGAGATGGACCAATGGCATGAATATGGAGCAGATCAGGCCTGTAAAATACGGCTTTAATAATTGATAAAAAAGTATGGATGATGGCTTCGAAGCTTTTGGTGCGCGGGGCATAGGTTGGAACAAGGTCTACGCCTGCCCAGTGCCTGATATGTTCCACCAAGTAGGGGGTCCTATTACTTACCCAGACCTGATGGCCTTTTGCAGCAATCCTGGGATATAATTCCTGACAGTGCTTCTCCACCCCGCCTGGTATATCCGGGATGCCCCTGGTCCCGGTCACAAATATTTTCATAGCTTAAGGCTCATCTCCCTCAGCTCTTAGTCAGTTTTGTAAGATGCGGAAGTAAATTACGTCAAAGGACCTTCGGCCTTACCGCCCAAGGCATATCCTGAATAAGCCAGAGGGAATAAATGCGCTCTGCCATAAGCTGTATTGGAGAGGCAGAATCTGGACTAAAATAAGGGCACTACATTGACTATTAAAATATCTTGATAGTTCAAGGTTCAAGGTTAAGGCAATAGCCCCAGGCTGTCAGAGCCTTGAGTATAGTCAATAAAAACAGCTTATTACTAAAGAATTTTTGGTTGTGCAGAAATATGTTTAATTATTTAATCATTGAAACCAGGGCCGTTTTCCAGTTCAGCCAGCATCTTGCTGCTAACCTTAGCATCAATTTTATTCAGAGCATAATTATAGACCGGCCTGGTTTGCATCAGGTTTTTCATTTTTGTCAGGTAATAATCATGAGAATGAATTATCCGGGCATTTCCAACTACGACGCAATTATCCGGGATATCTCTGGAGACAACACTACCGGCACCTACAACCACATTGCTGCCGATGCTGGTATCAGGCAGGATTATACTGCCATGGCCTATGAACACATTGTTTTTTATATTTATCCTGCCCAGCAGAGTTTTGCCCAATGCATTTTTCATTGAAGCATCATGGGCTATCAAGGCGCTGGAGGTTATGGTCACATTGTCGCCGATCCGGATCAGAAAAGGATACAAGGGGTCAATGTACGTATCAAAGATATTAACATTTGTCCCGATCATAAGCCCCCTGTCTATAAACGGCTGAATCCTCAGCCTGGCATAAACAGACTGGCTGCCGAAATATTTATAGTATAACAGCCTGATCCTGCGTATTGCTCTTTTTACTGTAAAACTCACTCTATTTCCTGCCCTTGGTATATCATTATCTGCATGGCTGCCTACTATTTACCTGTCTTTAAGCGCAGTTCTGCACGGCGGTTCAAGGCCCGGCCCTCTGGATTATCCTGGCCATCTTCGGTTGTATTCCGGGCAATAGGCTTGAAATAGGCATGGCCCGTCGTCTCCAGTCTATCGGATGAAACTCCCCTTTTTGTAAAATAATCTTGAACCGCTTTGGCCCTCTTGTGAGAAAGATCTATATTGTAGGCCTCAGATCCAAAGGAGTCTGTATGGCCCTGAATAACTACCTTGATTTCTGGATATTCACTGAGAAAGTGCACATATTTTTCCAGTACTGGTATATGTTCCTTTTGGATTGCATATTCATCAAACTCAAAAAATATCATCTCAAAGGCATCTGCCAGTTGCATCTGACAATCATCTTCAGCCCTTAAATCAGTTTCCTGCTGAACGTGTTCAGGATAATAAACAGCTGAAGAATACAGTTGCCTGTTGTGATCAAACCACAGGGCAACACCCTGCTCATCCAGGACGTATTTATATTTCATTACCATGTCGTGGGAGAATAATTCATAGAGTATGTTCTGGCCCCGGTATTCCAGAGGCAATACACCGGGCCCTGCCTTTAAAAATTCTGTTTCCACTGTGGATTTGCTCTGAATCATTCCTGAAGGAGTATAGGCCTTTCTCAGAACATGGTCAGTACCTCCAAAGGCCTGCATGGCGCTGCCCAAGCTGATATCACTCAATGATCTGCCGTTGAGCAGGCCTTGAAAATCGCTGCTCATATATATCAGTTGCACCTGGTCCTGTTCATCAAAATAAAGGCTGATCCCATATGCACCATAGTCGTAGACCTTTCCTTCTGATTTGATCCGTTGGGGCGCGCCAAATTCAGCCACAATATCCTGTTTTTTCTGGCCCAGACGAATGTCTGCCTGAATAATGCCGGTCTGCACTGAAGCACCTTGGGCAATGGCCTGATTGGGAATAATCCAGAATATACCAATCAGGAAAAAAATCAGCCAGCAAAAACTGGCCAGCTGACGTCTATAAGGAATGCGTCTAAAAAAATTGGCTTTTGCTGGCCCGGCAAAATACATATTATTATCAGCCCTCTTGATCAGACGTGCATTTCTGGTCATTTTTGGTCTCCTGGTATGCCAAACAGTTTGTTGTAAAAAGCTCTTCAAAGCATAAGGCCATGTGCCTTATGTTCATCTTTTCAGCCACCATTTGTTTTGCGTTTTGTCCCATTCTGGCCCGCAAAGAGCCGTCTTGGAGGATTGAAGTAATTTTCTGCGCCATTGCGCCTGCATCATCCACATCCACCAGATAGCCTGTTTCATGGTCAATCACAATTTCATCCATAAACCCGACCCTGGTACAAACCATGGGCACACCTGCGGACATGGCTTCCAAAGCAGCAATTGATAAGGTTTCCTGCATAGGCTTGGAGGAAAGAACGTTTACATCCACAGCCGGCAATATGTCCTTAAGATCCCTTCTGAACCCCAAAAAATGCACATGTTCGTGCAGGCCTGCCTTTTTGGCCAGGTCTTGAAGATAATCTTTGCGAGGGCCGTCTCCGATTATCAAAAAATGAGTATCAGGAATTTGCTTGAGCACGTCTTGCTCGGCCTGCAAAAAAATCTCATGGGCCTTGTCTGGGCGAAGCACTGCAATGATGCTGACCACCTTGCTTTCCTGGAGAAGACCCAAGTTTAATTTGGCCTGGGCAGAGCTCCGATCAGAGTGAAATCTTTCAGGATCAACACCATTATAGATATAAATAACCTTATTTTCTGGTATGCCTTCCATCCGAGATATATAATCCTTATGCCCCCTGGCCACGGCAACAACCTTGTCAACCCCCAGGTGCACAAGCCTGCGTGCAAACATGGTCAGCTTATGCCAGGAATAGCGCATAAATGTCACGTGCTGCCAGTTGACTATCAGCCTGATTCCGGCAAGACGGGCCGCTATTACCCCGTAAAAGAGAGTATCCCTGTGATCCAGCAGAAGCAAGGCCTTGATATCCTTTTGGATGAATAATTTTCTTAAGCGAAGAATTGTAAACAGGTCCAGGCGGCCTTTACGGATATTTGTGCTAACTGGTATGTTAAGAGTTTTAATCTCCTTGCCCAGGATGCCCAAGTCCTTTAGAAAAAAAACATGAATATCAAATTTATCACGGTTGATGTGCCGCAGAAGCTCCAGGAGCACTTGTTCTGCGCCGCCTACAGTCAGGGTGGAGACCAGAACTCCCAGATGTTTTTTGTTCATTCAAGCCTCTTTATCTTTAGCCCTATTGGGCAGGCCTCAGGCGTTGGAGGGGCATGCCACCGGCATATGAAGGGCATGCCACCGGCATTGGAAGGGCATGCCACCGGCATGCCCCTACAGGCCAGAGAAGAGCGTCGCAAAAACAAAGGTTGATAGATTTTATCACAAATGAACATAAAACAATTTTTTGCGGTAGAAAGTGTCGTTACAGTATTAAGCACTGGGCAGTCAAAAGTTTTTTAGTAATAAACTGTTTTTATTGGCTATATTCAAGTTTCTAACTGTCTGAGTTCGAATTTCTCTTATCAGCCTG
>CAZLUR010000162.1:0-4473 GCA_964562725.1 uncultured Desulfohalobiaceae bacterium
CCCAGAACATTCTGGGCTACGCTGCCAAGGAGAATGCTCTTCAGGCCTGTCCTGCCGTGGGTACCCATGACTATTAAATCAATATCCCTGTCTTTGGCCTCGCTAACAATAAAGTTATAGGCCCTGCCTCCGGAACGGACGATTATTTCGCACTCCAGGCCGGCCTGTTCAACCTTCTGTTTTCCTTTTTGCAGAGTCTCCCTGGCTTCTTTGGACATTTTCTCCACCAAATCCGGGGCCATACTCATCTGTTCCGAAAGAAGGTCTATCACACTGATGAGATAGATCTTGCTTCTACAGATGGATCCCAGGATAACAGCCTGATCCACTGCATTCTCACTATATACCGATCCATCCATAGGCACCAGGATTCTTCTGCCCTTAGTCAATGGACAGGCCAAGACTTGCTCTTGCATGTTTCACCTCCTAAATGTGCGTGGCTTCACTCGATTTCAGGATAATTGTCCTCCATAGTTCGATTTTGAAAATAGCCTATATGGTTTTGCTTAGCAACTCCCCATTTGCAGCAGCTCTTTTTTGGGCTTGCAACGCAAAGCTGCTGGTAATAGGCCTTATCTTTAAAACATTGTCAGAAAAAAAATTAGACAGGATTAACAGAATTTGCAAGATAAGCACTCAGCGGGCCTGAAATACGTACGCTTCGATTTAGACTTCATCTATTTCAAGGCAAGCCGAAAGCCACAGATTGTATTGTATTAGTCATTTTCCTTACTGCACGGCCTGACTCTCATCGGCCTACGTGCGGTTCTTGGGGGTAGGCAGTGAGCTGGGCTCGCTGTTTAATGTCCAGCGCAGCCTTAATGTGCCCAATCTGACTCAGGAGGAGGAAGCAGATCTTATCCATTAGATACCAATCTTTTGACAAAGATAAAATTAACGTTTTTTTGTCAAATGTACATTTCCAGAATCCTGCGCAAAACACTGTCCAGATCCTTATCCAGATTCCCATCGGTTTTGATGACCGGCCCCAGTCAATCCGGAAAAACCACCTTTGTCCAGGCTGAACACGGCAAGCATATGGAGTACGTCAATTTTGATGACCCATTGCAGCAGAGCTATGCTACTGAAGATCCCAAAGGGTTGCTAAAAAGCCTTGAAGAAAGACCGGCTATCCTGGATGAAATCAAGTATATGCCTGAGCTGCTTGTTTACCTGAAAATGGATATAGACGAGCATAGAAATTATTATGGATGCTGGGTTCTGACCGGATCTCAACAGTTCGGACTGATGGAATAAGTCAGCCTGCCATAAAAAATGGATCAGCCTGCTTGAAGCATCCTATCTATGCGTCCTTCTTGCTCCTTTCTACGTCAATTTGGGAAAAAGAATAACCAAGTCTTGCAAGATTTACTTCTGGGACCCTGCCATAGCCTGTTATCTGACCAGGCAACCTGGATCTGAGCCAGCCCTGGCCGGAGGCATATGCGGATCATTCATGGAGGGACTGCTGGTCTGCAATATTGAAAAAAAGACCGCCCTGCCCCATGACAATATTGCCCTGCCACGGCATGAATCTCCTGATCATCCAGCAAAATTGCTTGACTAAACGGCTCTGGATTGAACTTTTCAAAAAAAAGTTACAGCCTTGCTGGTGGTAAACTGCCATGCCAGCCCCGGTTGCTTGTCGGCCGGGGCTTTTTTGTGTAATTTCAAACAATGCTGTGCTGAACTTGAGAGTTCAACGTTCATAGTTCAAAGTTAAGGCAATAAACTCAGGTTGATAAAATAAATACGAACTCAGAAATTTAGAGATTTGAATATAGCTAATAAAAACAGTTTTTTACTAAAGAACTTTTGACTGCCCAGGTGCAGAACAGCATAGGAAAAATTCTTACTCCGAGGGAATTTGGGAGCAGGAAAGATTATGAAAAAAAAACTGCCGATAGGGATTCAGACCTTTGAGAAGCTGATCGAGAACAACTATTATTATGTGGACAAGACTCCCTTTGTGCAGGAGTTGGCCCAGTCAGGTGAATACTATTTCCTGTCCCGCCCCCGTCGATTCGGGAAGAGTCTTTTCTTGAGCACCATCAAGGCCGCCTATCAGGGTAAGAAGAAATTGTTCCAGGGCTTGTATCTCTATGAGAACTGGGACTGGGATTCGATTCACCCGGTGGTACACATCAGTTTCGGGGCCGGAGTGGTCCGTGATATTCAGGAACTGAGACAGTCTTTTAACTATATTCTGGCCGAACATAAGCGAGAATATGGCCTTTCTTGCTCCTACGAGGATTTAAAAAGCCGGTTTTCCGAACTTATCCACCGCCTGCATGAAAAATACAGCCAAAAAGTTGTGATCCTGGTGGATGAGTACGATAAGCCCATTCTGGACAACATTGAAAATACAGAAACAGCTGTAGCCATCCGGGAGGAGTTGAAGAACTACTACTCAGTGATCAAGGACAGTGATCCGTACATTGAGTTTGTGTTTATCACCGGGGTCTCCAAGTTCAGCAAGGTATCTCTGTTCAGTGGATTGAATAATCTCAAGGATATCACCATAGACAAGCGCTATTCAGCCTTATGCGGATATACCCAGAAAGAGCTGGTGACAGTATTTGCCGATCGTCTGGATGGGGTGGATCTGGATGAAGTAAAGCTGTGGTATAATGGCTACAACTGGTTGGGGTACGAGGTGTACAATCCCTTTGACATTCTCCTGTACCTGGACAGCAAGGAGTTTTCCAACTACTGGTTTGAGACCGGGACTCCCAGCTTTTTGATCAAGCTGCTCCATACCGGCCGATACAGCATCCCGGAAGTTGAGAATCTCTCCGCTGGGGAAGAGATCGTGGGCAGTTTTGATGTGGAGTATATTACAGCCGAGGCCCTGCTCTTCCAGACCGGCTATCTGACCATATCCAGGTTTGAGCAGATCGGCTCTTTCCGTCGCTATACGATGACCTATCCGAATATGGAGGTCAAATCCAGTCTGACCAATTCCATTTTAAACACCCTGGCCCAGGACCGCTTGGCCAAGACCAAAAATCAGTCTCAGCTCATAGATGCTCTTCTGGCCAACGATCTGGACAAGCTCAAAGATATATTTCAGGCCTTTTTCGCCTCCATCCCCCATGACTGGTACCGCAAGAATCAGCTCTCCGGATACGAGGGTTACTATGCCTCCATTGTCTATTGTTACTTTGCCGCTTTGGGCCTGGAAGTGCACCCTGAGCAGCCGACAAACAAAGGACGCATGGATTTAGTGATACGCTTTGAAGGCCGGGTGTATGTCATTGAGTTTAAGATAGTAGAGCTCACGGAAACAGGCAAGGCCCTGGAGCAGATTAAGGCCAAGGGGTATGCGGAGAAGTTTGCTGGTCAGGAGGTATACCTGATCGGGGTGGAGTTTTCCAGTCAAGAGCGAAATGTGCTTGGGTTTGAATGGGAACGAGCTTGATGTGATCATCTCAAGCTTTTAAGTAAGGTTGAAGAGCCATCATCCAACCTCCCCTGCCCCTCCTTGCCAAGGAGGGGGATTAAGAGGACTGCGCTTATATGTTTGTTTTTTGGATACGTACCTTAGTTTACAGGTGCCGACGGCCGAGCTTAAAAACTGGGCAAGATCAATCAGTTCCGATTCCCCTCCCTGCACTCACTTGTAAAATGGTTAGTCTTATGTGCTGTTTCTTTTGGAATTGGACAATCCCAGCCCGACTTTAAGCTTGACAAGTGATGCGCAATAGAATTTTTTTTCAAGTGAGTGCAGGGGGATTAAGGGGTGGTTGAATAATGATCCTTTTCTTATTTTTTCTCACCGCATCAAAGCAGTAGCCTAGCCCGGATCTTCCTGGACCCAGTACCTGCGCACAGCCTCCCGCAGGGTCTGGGCTGCCAGATGGGCACAATGCTCATGATCCTCAGGTACATTCTGCAGGACCTGCAGAATATCCTGACCTTCCATGCCAGCTGCCATTTCCAGGCTCTTGCCCTGGGCCAGCTCGCAGGCAGTATTGGCACAGGCGATGCTGGGTCCGCAGCCTGTAGTCATAAACCTGGCCTGGGCAATAGTTTGTTCCTGGATCTTGAGCTGGATCTGCATCTGGTCTCCGCAGCTGCCTTGCAGGGCTGCAGATGTGCTGGGGCTCTCTATCTGGCCCATGTACTCCGGGTTTTTCCAGTGCTGGAAAAGCTCTGGTCCAAAATCCTGCAGGGTCTGCTGGTATATATCCTCCTGGAGCTGGGAAACGAATGAATCCAGAGGGTCCTTCATGGCTTTGGCCTCCTTGTGCTCAGCTTGACTCAAAGCATAAGCTTGAGATTGATCCGGGTCTGCCTTGTCTAGTGGTATAATCTATTTTTCCGGGTTGGTAAACAGTGCCTGCCACCCCATTATTCCCATGTATCTTCTTTCAAGACAGCGGGGTCTAAAAAACAAGAAAAAGAATTGAGACAGCCTAGTACTCTGACCCAAAAGTTCTGCCTTTAATAGAGGCAGGTTGAGAACATACA
>CAZLUR010000163.1:0-4355 GCA_964562725.1 uncultured Desulfohalobiaceae bacterium
TGATGCATTCAGCCCATGATCGCGGAACAGATCGGAGCTGATAACTGCCATAGAGGCCCGGTAGAACTGGGAGAGCAAAAAGAAGATTGAGATCAGGGCAAAAACGCCCCAGCGCTGGTTGATGGCCAATATGATTCGTGTGCCCTTTTTCTGTAGATTTTATTTGTATTTGCCGTGACAGTTATGCATCAGGGTGGTAATACTGGCAAAAGCGTTTTGCATGGCCTCAATATCCTCCATATCAAAGGCTTTCTGCAATCCCAGACAGGCCTGCTGGAAATCTGGATAATGCGTTTCTCCATAGCCTGGATATTCTGTCATTTGCCTGCAGTCCTGCAAAAACACTGAGACGATCTCCCTGGAAGGGTGCAGCCCGGACTGCAAGTTTGCCTCCAATTCTTCCAAATAGGCCTTCATGCGTTTTTTGAGTCTGGCAAAGGCTGCTTCCTCACCTTCTTCCTCTTCGATTTCCTCCTGTTTCCAGGGAGTAACCTTGACCTTAAGCTGGAATTGATCCCCTGCTTCCTCCTTTAGGCTGAACTTTATCTTGCGCATCTGGGAAAGGTCTACTTTCAGATTCGGCACTTCAGTTGATTTCTCATCCAGGCTCTGGGTTAGGTCCCTCAGGGCCTGGACCGCTTCCTTCCTGTTAAGCTCGAATTCATAGTGGCGTTTTTTGTTCATGACTACCTCTTTTATTCAATACTGATCCAGTTCCAGACAAAGTCCGAGTAACAGACAATTGCCAGCTGTCAATCCTCAAAGTCCAATGGGCCGCATTTTGCGTCAAAGCGGTCTGAGTGTTTGACATTGATGCCTTGTACAATGAAATATACATTTTCTGCAATATTGGTGGACAGATCACCCACCCGTTCCAGGGAGTTGGCCACAATAATAGTGTGCACCGCCCTTTCCACTATCATGCTCTCGGTGCTCATGTAGTCGATAAGCCTGCGAATGATTTTTATATTCAGTTCATCAGCAGTATTGTCCTGGCCGCAGACTTGGGCTGCCTGCTCACAATCAAGGCTGGAAAAGGAGGAGATAACATTGCGGTACATATCCAAGGCAACGTCTGCCAGTGATTGCACAGCGTTCATCAAGGAAAGCCTGGGTTTTTGGTTGAGCATGATCGCTCTTTCCGCAATATTGGTGGCCTGATCACCCAGTCTCTCCAGATCATTGGCGACCTTGGAGCAGCCAAGTACAAAGCGAAGATCCCTGGCCACAGGCTGCCAAAGAGCCAGCAGGTGCAAGATGCTCTCTTCGATATCCACTTCCAGAGCATTGATTACTTCATCGCCCTGCATGACCTCTTCTGCCAGGGCATCATCTCTTTCCATCAAGGACTGGACAGCATTATTCAAGGCCCTTTCAGTCAGGGCAAACATCTTCATGATCTTGATTTCCAGCCTTTCCAGTTCTTTGTGCAGGTGCGTCCGCATATTTTCCTCTCTTTTCTCGCCTAATTTCACTTTGTTTTAAGTCTGGACAGAATATTTGTTTATATTAAAAATACCAGCTCCTAATGGCCTTGCCAATCCCAAAAAAATCGTTTTGCCTCAAGATGCAGTTCATGATATTAACCAAATCTGCCTGTAATATATTGTTCTGTCTGCTTTTCCCTGGGTCTGGTGAACATGGTCTGAGTATGATCTATCTCAATCAGCTCCCCCATGTAGAAAAAAGCGGTGCGGTCCGAAACCCTGGCAGCCTGCTGCATATTATGGGTGACTATAATAATGGTCAGCCTGGATTTGAGTTCATGGATCAACTCTTCGATCTTTTGGGTGGCCAGGGGATCCAGTGCAGAGGCTGGCTCATCCATGAGCAGCACCTCTGGATCCATGGCCAGAGCCCGAGCAATGCACAGCCTTTGCTGCTGGCCACCGGACAAGGATGTGGCAGGCTGGCTCATTCTATCCCCAACCTCTTCCCAGAGCCCTGCCTTACGTAAAGAACCCTCTACCAAATCGTCCATCTCAGTCCCCTTTTGGGCCAGACCATGAATGCGCGGGGCATACGCAACGTTCTCATAGATGCTTTTGGGAAAAGGGTTGGGTTTTTGAAAAACCATGCCCACCCTGCGCCGCAACTCCACCACATCCAAGTGCGAAGCATAAATGTCCTCTTCATCCAGAAGTATTTGACCTGCGACCTGGATGCCTAGGATAAGATCGTTCATCCTGTTCAGGCAACGCAGATAAGTACTCTTGCCACAGCCTGAAGGCCCGATTAAAGCCGTAACCTGATGGGCATAAAAGACTATGCTGATATCCTTCAGGGCCTGAAAATCATGGTAATAAAAGTCCAAACTCCTGGTCTCCATCTTGGCCAAGCTGCTCATGAACTGCTTCCTTTATTATTACCGCTTTGGGCCAGAGTTGCGTTGATTATAGATTTATCTGCCTGCTCGCTTTTGGACAGGCTGAAGAAGAAGATTGTACCCTGCAAGGTATCCTTGGTCGGGCTCTGCACCCAGATCGAGCCAGCATGGGCAGCCAGGATATGCCTGCAGATAGCCAGCCCCAGCCCGGAGCCTGGAATCTTTTCCTGGCTGCTGCCTTCCAGGTAACCTCGATAAAAGCGCTCGAATATCCTCTCCTGCATGGCAGCAGGTATCCCAGGGCCTTGATCCTGCAAGGCCAAAACCCATTTTGAACCTTGATCCCGGGCCCAAGCCAGAATACGCGTCTTTGAGGGGCTGTACTTCAAGGCATTGTCCACAAGATTGACCCAGACTCGCTTGAGATGCTCCTCATCAGCCAGGACCCAGACCTGCTCCAAGTCAAAATCAATTTGCAAGGAGATGTCCTTTTCCTGTGCCAGCGGCAGACAGACCTCCCAGGCCTTGTGCAGGGCTGCTCTGGCATCCACAGGCCGGGACTTGATTTTTGCCGAGCCTGCTTCCAGCCTGGCTAAGTGTAGGAGGTTATCCAAAAGATGGCTCATCTGATCCGCATTTTTGAGGATCACTTCCAAAAAAGCCTTTCTTTGTTCCCAGTTTTGATCTGGATAAGAGAGCAGGGACTCGGCATAGCCTTTGAGTGCAGTCAAAGGGGTCCTTAGTTCATGGGAGACATTGGCTACGAAATCCTTGCGCACCTGCTCCATTTTTTTCAATTCAGTAACATCGTGCAGGACCACTATAATCCTGCACTCACTCTTGTCTTGCAGCTTTACTGGAACAATAGAGACTTCCACAAATATTTTCTGCGGTAGGTGTAATAACAGCTTTTTTATCCCGTTTTCTGGCTGCTGTTGGGTCTGCAAACAAGCGTCCTGGAGCTCTGGATCGCGCAGGAACTCAATTGGCTCACGGTTTAATACTGTAGTTGCCACTCCTGCCAGATCCTGCAGGGCCTGGTTGTACATCACCGCCTTGCCCTGGAAGTCCAGCACAAAAACAGCATCCTGCAATCCATTGAGCAGGGTTTCCAATTCGTCCCGCCTCTCAGAGACCTCCTGCAGAGCGGACTGCACTCGCTTGGCCATACGATTGATGCTCTGCACCAGGGGCTGGAAGTCCTTTCCAGACACGCTTTCCATCCTCTGCTGCAGGTCGCCGTAGCCAATGGCCTCGGCCTGCTGTCCCAGGCTCCGGATCTCATGGCCCAGCCTGCGGCTTATAAGCCAGCTCAGCCCTGCGCAAATTACGAGCAGCCCCAAAACCAAAAGGGCAAACTGACGCTGCAGCTGATGCAAGGTGGATTCAATCTGGGCCGTGGGCATGGCCACCCGCAGCACCGCAGGAGATTCTTGCTGTATGCCTGGGATACGCATAGCCACATACAAAAAGGGGGTCTGCAGGGTGTCGCTGTAGCGTTGACTCTGTCCTGTTCCTTCCTGCATAGCCTGCTGGATCTCAGGCCGCTGGGCATGATTCTCCACCCCTGCCAGGGCCTGCTTGAGCAGTCCTGAGTCAGCCAGCACCCAGCCCTGGTCATCTATATACGTGACCCGCAGATTCAGTCGCTGACCCACATCTCGCAGCAGCCGCTGCAGCTCATTTTGGTTTTGGACCTCAATCTCCTGCTGCAACAGCCAATTAATGTGCCGCAGATAGCGCTGGGCATTGGCCCTGGTCTGACTAATGATCTCCTGCTTGAGCACCGTGCTGAACACCAGGTACAAAGCAGCCAGGGCCAGCACTATCAACAGGGCAAACCACCAGAATATCCTAAGCCTGAAGCTCATTTTTCATACCGCCAAAAGCAATTTTTGCAAGTACATCTCAAATACAGCTTACCACCTGCGCTCAAATCGCTTGCGCAGGAATATGGCCGTAGCGTTCAAGAGCACCAGAACGGACAGCAGCACCAATATGGCTGCTGCAGTGCGCTCTGCGTAGGGCC
>CAZLUR010000164.1:0-4333 GCA_964562725.1 uncultured Desulfohalobiaceae bacterium
GGGTGCTGATGTCAAATGAGTGGCAGACCAATCAGGAGCTGGAGCTGGCTGAAGGCTTTGTAGAGAGGACCGGCCGTCATGTCTTTTTGACTGGGAAAGCAGGCACAGGCAAGACTACGTTCCTTAAAAAACTGCAAAAGTCTTCCTGCAAGCGGATGATCACCACTGCTCCCACCGGAGTGGCTGCCTTGAATGCCGGAGGGGTAACCCTGCATTCCTTCTTCCAGCTGCCCTTAGGGCCTTTCGTGCCTGGCAGCGAGGCCTTTGAGCGGGACCAGCAGCGTCGCTTCAGGATCAGCAAGGAGAAAAAGAACATTATTCAGAGCCTGGATCTCTTGGTTATCGATGAGATCAGCATGGTCCGGGCCGATCTGCTGGATGCAGTGGACGCAGCCCTTCGGCGGCACCGCAGGAGCAATCAGCCCTTTGGCGGGGTGCAGCTGCTGATGATCGGAGATCTGCATCAGCTTTCCCCTGTGGCCAAGTCTGAGGAATGGGAGCTTTTGCAGGAGTATTATGATACAGTCTACTTTTTCAGCAGCCGCGCCCTGGCCGAGACCCAGTTCATAACCATTGAGCTTGAGCACATCTATCGGCAGTCGGACGACAGTTTCATCCGGATCTTGAACCAGGTACGGGACAACAGGCTGGATCCAGAAGCGGTGCAAGAACTGAATACCCGCTATTGCCCGGATTTTGTCCCGGACACTGAGCAAGGCTATATCACCCTGACCTCCCACAACAAAAAGGCCCAGAACATCAACCAGCACCGGCTGGAGGAGCTCCAGGGCAAGGAATACTCCTTTGCTGCCAAGGTATCAGGAGATTTCCCGGAACATATTTATCCCACCGCCTCATCGCTCCAGCTCAAGAAAGGGGCCCAGGTGATGTTTGTGCGCAATGACCCTAGTTCGGCAAAACTCTATTACAACGGCAAGATCGGGCGGGTCACCTCCATCTCCCAGGAGGAGATCCAGGTCCAGTGCCCCGGAGACCCGGAGCCGGTCGAGGTGGAGCCCTTGACCTGGGAGAATATCAAATATTCTTTAAATTCGGAAAATAAGGAGATCCAGGAAGAGGTGGTGGGCTCCTTCACCCAGTATCCCCTCAAGCTGGCCTGGGCCATCACCATTCACAAGAGCCAAGGGCTGACCTTTGACCGGGCCATCATCGATGTCCAGAATGCCTTTAGCCATGGCCAGGTCTATGTGGCCTTGAGCCGCTGCAAAAGCATGCAGGGCATGGTACTTTGTTCCCTGCTGGCTGACCGGGGCATGGGCATAGATGAAGCCATCCTTCGCTTTGATGGCCAGGTCAGGCAAGATCCACCTGATAAGGAGCAGTTGCAGCAGGCCATGGTCTCCTTCCAGCAGCGCTTAGTGCTGGAGTGTTTTGATATGGGCTCCTTGCGGGGCCGACTTAATTATCTGGCCCGCTTGCTTGCTGAAAACAGCCGCCTGATTCATCTTAAAGGCATAACCGATGTTGGAGATCTGGAAGCCAATGCAGCAGAGATCTTTGAGGTCAGCAACATCTTTTTACGGGAGCTGCGCGGTATATTCAGCCCACAACGGTTGCCGGAATCTGATGCCTATATTCAGGACAGGCTCAGCAAAGGATCCAAATGGTTCCAGGACAAGCTGGACAGCAGCCTGGCCCAACCTTTGTATGCCATTGGGGTGGAAACGGATAATGCCGAGGTGCAGAAAAGGATCGCCAATGCCCTGGGTAATCTCAAACTAGAGCTGGCAGTCAAGCTGGCAGGGGTCCGGAGCTGCGAACAGGGATTTTCTGCGGCCAAGTATCTGCAGGCGGTGGCCAAGGCCAAGGTGGAAGACACACAGCAGAAAAGGAAAAGGCCTGAGGCCCCAGAGTACAATGAAGAGGACATCGCCCACCCGGAGCTCTCCCAGACCTTGAAGCAGTGGCGGACTGCCAAGGCCAAAGAGCTCAATCTGGTCCCTTATCAGGTCCTGCATCAACGCGTGCTGGTTCAGATTGTGGTCTTTTTGCCCCAGACCCTGAGTGAGCTGGAAAAGATACGCGGGGTGGGGGCCAAGACCGTGGCCAAGTATGGCCAGGAGCTCATCGATATGCTGGCTGCCTATCGCAGCAAGCATGGTATTGAACAGGTGGTCTTGCCGGAGAAAGCGAATCCGGCAGCCAGCAAGCAGGCCGGCCGCACAGGCCAGGCTGGAGATACCAGACAAATGACCCTGGAGCTCTTCAGGCAAGGTAAAACTCCTGAGCAGATCGCCGCCTCCAGAGGGTTGGCCCAGTCCACGATTGAAAGCCATTTAAGCGTCTTGGTGCACAAGGGAGAATTGAGTATTGAGGAGCTGATGTCTGCAGATAGGCAGCAGGCCATTGAAAAGGCAATCGCAGAAGTTGAGGGGGACTCGTTAAAGAAAGTAAAAGAGATGCTCGGGGATGAGGTCAGCTATGGGCAGATAAAGATGGTCCTGGCCCATCAGGGAACATTGGCTCCCTGAGGCACGGTCTGTAATAATTGAGTATTGAAGGCCCACAAGCTGCGCATATTCCCGTCAGCTGATCATCCAGCATTATTGTCCATGATAAAGTAGTATTGAACCAAAGGAGAACAATATCCATGCGAACCAGGCAGCTGGGACAAACAGGTCTTGAGGTTTCTGAACTTGGGTTCGGGGGCATCCCTATCCTGCGGCTGGACGCCAAACACGCGGAGAGAATTCTCCATATGGCCTATGATTTGGGGATCACCTTATACGATACCGCCCAAATGTACGGAGACAGTGAGCAAAAAATGGGCGCTGCCCTGAGCGGTAAAAGAGATAAATTGGTTTTGGCCACCAAGACCATGCTCCGTGATGGTCCTGGTGCCCTGGGGCATCTTGAAAGCAGTCTGCAACAGCTGAGGACTGACTGCATTGATATCTATCAGCTGCATCAAGTCTCTACCCAAAGCGAATGGGAGGAGCTTAGTGCTCCTTCCGGGGCCTTGGAGGCCTTACATAAGGCCAGGGATAAAGGCAAGTTCAGGTTCTTGGGGGTTAGCTCGCACAGTCTGGAAATGGCCTCCTTTCTGGTTCGCACCGGCCTTTTTGCTACTGTGCAGTTCCCCTTCAACATCATAGAGCACGAAGCAAGCAACTCTCTTTTTCCAGAGGCCAGAAAAGCAGGCATGGGCATTTTGGCCATGAAGCCCTTTGCCGGAGGAGTACTTACTGATACCCGGCTGGTTTTTGCTTTCCTGCGCCAGGAAACAGATATTTTTCCGATACCCGGATTCGAATCTGAACAAGGGGTTCAGGCAGTGGCGGATCTTTTTGCAGAGAGGCTTGAGTTAAGCACACAGGAGTTCCGGCAAATGGAAGATCTGCGGGCTGAGCTGGGGAACAGGTTCTGCCGCAGATGCGAATACTGTCTACCCTGTCCCAATGAAGTGGCCATCCCCACGGCCATGAGTTATCCGGTCGTGGTTTCCAGGATGTCGGCCCAAACTGCTGTTTCCTTTGTCCGCGAGTCCATGGACAGTGTTGAACAGTGCACGCAGTGCAGGGAATGCGAGGAAAAATGCCCTTATGATTTGCCCATTACAGACATTCTCCAAGAAAATTATGCCCAGTACATCAGGGACTGCCAGAGTATGCATTGAGCAACAATGCATTCATTTCCCAGGGGCTGTCTAGCAATCAGAGTACTTCCAGAACAATAATGTCTACAGCTTTGCGCGATTTTTATGTTGCCTGCGCAATTATCCCTACAACTCAACATAAGGTTCTTTATTGATTCAGCCAGCTTAAAAAATCATAGGCTTGATTCGCATTGACATGTCAGACCTGCAAGCTTTGGACAAGAACATTCTGCTAAACATCATTTCTGCATATATTAAAGAACATCTAGCAGGAGGTCGATAATAAAAGATGTTAGGATTACTGCCGCAGCTTGTTCTGTCTATAATCATGCATGCTGCAGAGGTCATATAGAGAAATGGGTATTTTTAGATTCAGACTGAGAACCAAATCCATGCTGGCCTTGGTACTGGCCTGTCTGGTGGCCCTGGTTCCTGCCATCATTATAGGCTGGCATATCCTGGAACAGAGCAAAGAGCATCTCGGCCGGGCCTATGCAGAGAACTTTACACTGCTCAGGGCCCAGAAGATCAAGGAGCCTGTCAGTAAGGAGCTGGCTTTGGCGCAGCGCTTAGCTGATTCGGTCCTGCTGCGGCAGTGGCTGGAGGATCCGAAATCTCAAAGCAAGACCAGCAGCTTTTTTCAGGAAGCAGAAGGTTATCTAGAGGCCTTCCAGGGCAATAATTATTTCCTGGTCAACCATGAGACCCTGGCCTACT
>CAZLUR010000165.1:0-4309 GCA_964562725.1 uncultured Desulfohalobiaceae bacterium
TGCAAAGGTTCTGCAAAGTCTATTCGAGTTCACCAAAGACTCTGAACATATTGATAATTTAAAATTCTTTTATCCTTTGTAAGAATCTTTGCTTTCTCTTCCCTCGCAGTTGCCACAATTATCTGATCTGCTGGATCGTCATGGAAAGGTTTTGGAAGTACTGTTGAGCGATAGGCTATCATGGGTGTAAGACGGACAAATCTGAGTTTTGGCATTTCCAAAGCGGTACTAATCCATTGCTCAGGGTTGCAGGAAATACCAATCTTGCCTTTTTCCAGAAGCTTACTGAATTCCCAAGCTGAAATTGCAGATAAAAGAAGCTCATCATATCCTTCTTCATCTTCAATCAGTTCTGCGACTTTCCGCGACAGATTTTGGGGGCGCATATTCCACCAAACCCAGGTATGCGTATCGAGCAGATATTTCATTGAGATGCTTCCCACAATCCTTCACCAAGCGGAGTGACTATATCCTTTTCGAAAACAAAAGCATCCGCGAGTTTGCCTGGCATCGACTTCTGTCCGGATTTAAGATGAGGTACGACTTGAGCAAGTGGCTTGCCTCTTTTCGTTATGACGATGGTTTCTTGGGATTTTGCAACTTCGTTTAGTATCTTTAACGCATGTGTCTTAAATTCACTAATGGCAATTGTCTTCATGTGACCACCTCCATTTTTCATAAAATAGTCAAATAAAGTGGTCAAGTCAAGAAAAAAACAAAGGCTGCATGGGGCAGAACGGGCTGTTCAGGGGCGGCGCGATTTTTGCCGCGCCCTGAAGCAGCAAGGTTCGGCGAGTTGTTTTAAATATGGGCTGCGTATTCAGAAGATGTATAAGACTTTATCATACGCAATTCTCCCTCTTCTGAGCTTTTTACACGATACAAATCCCAACGAAGCTGCATATTCATCCAAAAATCTTCTGACATATTGAAAAATTTTTTCTAAAACGCGCTGCTATCTGGAGATTACAGCTACAAGCTCTGTAAGACCCCATTTTCAATTTTGAGTTTCCGGTGACCTACGCAACTTATGCATATCTCGAGAAAAAAATGCCAGGGAAGCCTGTTTTCAGCCCCCGATGAAATCCTGCACTCACAGGTTCGCATTCGCTCAATTTCATGGGGTAAACCCTGACGGAAGTCCTGCGCAGCAGGGTCTGCTTTGCCTCTATTTCATTAGGCAAGCCTTAGAGCCTCCATTTCATATCTAAAATGGAAGGCATGGCCATCAGCACCACTGCAATGAGAACACTCAAAACTACCGGTTCCCAGCGTCTTGACTCCCAATGCCCGGGCGCAGCGCCGAGCAGCAAGGTCATCCACAATTGCTCTGTAATCGTAATGTTCCATGACAAAAAAATTCAGGGACCACAATGGAATTGAAAAGCATGGGCAGAAGATTCGCTTGATCACTGCGGAACAGAACAATCAAGGCAGGGCTTTTCAACGCTACTTTTTCAACCCGCATCCGCCAATTCCCCCCGAAGCTGCTTGGGTGTAATCTGCTATGGGGAAACTCTGGTTGTGAAGGTTTTTACGGCCTGGATGCATCTCTACAACTATATCGATATCGCTACATGGGGATTGATTAAGCTAGGCAACCGTCTAATTTTGCTTGTTTTTGACCCTTAGAACCGCCATTTTGGGCTCGAAATATCAATTATAAGCAGCTTTATTTCCATAAACTGCTTGCGCATACGGCAGGAGCGCCCCGTTACTTTCTGCCTGGACATATGCTGTAGCGTTATTGCTTGCCTTGCAAAATACTGCTAAAATCATACACACAATATTCAGGCCAAAGCTAAGTCAGGGCTGCAAGCTTGCTTAAATAGTTACAACATCAAACCACTAAAGCAGGGGCTGTAATGATTCCCAACATTAATCACATACTCTATGCCACGGATCTTTCCGAAGGTGCACATCAGGCCTTGGGTCACGCAGTTGGCCTGGCCAATCTAAGCCTAGCATCCCTGACAATAATCCATGTCATCCAACAGACCTCTCCCAATGCAGAGCTCTTGCTTGCGTCTTTTCTGGGCTACAGCAGCAAAGAAGAAATAATCCACAAAAGCCAGAGCCAGATCATAGAAAAGATCAAAAGCCGCCTGCAGCAAATGTGTGATGAACTGGGCTGTCAATTGCCAAGCTGCAAATTTAGGCTGGCCAAGATCATTGTGGAGTTTGGTCAGCCCCAGAATATAATCATGAACCATGCAGAAACCAAAAACTACGACATTCTGGTAATCGGCCGACATGATTATGGAGTCATCGAAAGGACACTGACAGGACATGCAACAAAGGGCTTGCTACGACACTGCCCTATACCAGTGCTGCTAGTACCTGTGATCAGCGGTAGCAGCTCAGAGATTAAACACCAAGAATCAAGAATAGCAGAATAGACTTTTTATTTACTGAGCTCGATAATAGCCCCATTCCTTTTTTTTGAATCACACCCCAGACCGGTCCTTAGTCTAGATACCGACCCCTGGCCGTAATAACCTGATTAGACCGCAGACAAAGGAATGATCCGCAAAGGTTTCGTTCGTTGCACCGACTCGATACCCACCGAAAACCGGAATAAATCCGGAGTAATGGAGAGCTTCCACCCCGCCACATCCTTTATCTCCGAATTGTTTCCGGGCAACAGGATTTGACCGATGATCCGGGAGTCCCAGGTAATTGACCCACAAAACCTCGGGGCTTTTTTGGTTCATCTCGAATCTCCCTGGTGAGGATTTATTAAAAAATTTGAGATTTCAATACCGTGCAGGATCTGCACAATATCATCTTTTCCTTCCATGTTTTGTGGGCAGATCCCTCGCAGAGTGTCAATATAGGCAGCCATTAATGTCAGCGGATCTCCAACAGAGTGCTCAGCGGCAGCGTCAACTGTTTTTATAAAGCGTATTTTTTAGAAGCCTATATTTTGGCGTATTTCAAAGGATTTTTATCCTCAAAACTGCTACTAAAAATATCCTAGCACTGCTTGACAATGCTCTTTTATTGGTTATTATACCAAATAAGAAACAAGAGGCATCCATGAACAAGAAAATCAGAGAGCGCTACGAGACCAGGTCCAGGATCATGAAGGCCCTGGGGCACCCCACCAGGCTGTTTATAGTGGATGAGCTAAGCAGGGGGAATAGGTGCGTGTGTGAGCTGACCGAAATGATCGGTGCAGATACATCCACAGTATCCAAGCACCTCTCCATCCTCAAAGAAGCAGGGCTGGTAGACTATGAAAAAAAAGGCACCCAAATGCACTACCATTTGGCTGCGCCCTGCATCCTGGATTTCTTCAGCTGCCTGGAAAACATGGTCCAGTTGGATCTGGAGCGAAGAAGGCTGCAGCTTTAAGCACCCCAATCAAGGAGAGCGGCATGTCCAAAAAAAAGGTCTTGTTCTTATGCACAGGCAACTCTTGCCGCAGCCAGATGGCAGAAGGCTGGACCAGGCATCTGCACGGCGACAAATTGGAAGTGGCTTCTGCGGGTGTGATCAGGCACGGAGTAGACCCAAGGGCTGTGCAGGTTATGGCTGAGGCAGGAGTTGACATCTCCCAGCAGAACTCCAAGACAATTGACGAACTCCCGGATCAAAACTTTGATACAGTGATCACCCTGTGCGACCAGGCCAATGAGAGCTGTCCCCTTTTCCCCGGACAGGTGCTGCGCCTGCACCAGGGCTTTGACGACCCCCCTGCCCTGGCCAGGCAGGCTGCCAGCCAGGAAGAGGCCTTAAAAGGCTATCGCCGGGTCAGGGACGAGATCAAGGAGTTTGTGCGCAGGCTGCCGCAGAGGTGGGAAGAAAGATAGCCTAATAAAGCGCCCTGCCCCCTCCGTGGGAAAAAGGAACAAGAAGTTCCCCTGATCTTTGCTCAGACTAGGGACAAGGGAAGGTGCTTGAGTTTAAGATTTTTTACTATACGACACAGTACACATGACAGGACACTGAGATGTAAGGAGGAGATACTATGACTGAACAATGCTGTACTGCACAAAATGAGGTCATGATTCTGGCCTGCTCCGGCAGCTCCAATGTAGACCAGCTCTCCAAGTTTTTATAGCTGATAGCAAAGATCTTCCCCCACTGTACATTTTTTGAGTTATTGCTTTGATTTTCTTGTCTTAACCTTGAACCGTGAACCCAGAACTTTGAACCTTCAAGTCATGAGCATACATTATATTATTGGAGGCTAGTTGAACAATGAATATCCAAGAACGCTACAAGCTGCTCTTGCTGGTACTCTTCTTCCTGGTGGCCTACTTTGTGCCCTGGAACCATGAAATCATCCGCCAGGCAGGCCTGG
>CAZLUR010000166.1:0-4263 GCA_964562725.1 uncultured Desulfohalobiaceae bacterium
TTGGCCGAATCCCCGGGCCACTGGATAAAATGTTGTTACTATAGTGAACATTTACAAGAACTTTACTATCCAGCCCTACAGGAGAAACAAGTATATGGGTACTGCAGATGAGATACTGGGCCAGGTCCGGGCCTTTATGCCCAGCCGGGCCATATTGACCGCAGCCGAACTGGATGTATTCACCATTTTGGGGCAAAAACCGTCTTCAGCCCAGCAACTGGCCACTGAGCTGCAAGTGGAGCAAAGGGCCCTGACCAGACTCTTGGATGCCCTGGTCAGCAGGGAATTGCTGCAAAAAGAAGAGGGGATCTACCAGCCCACTGCCCAAGGAAAGTTTCTTAACTCAGAACACCCTGGGAGCGTCCTGCCCATGGCCCTGCACATAAGCAGCCTCTGGGATTCCTGGTCCAAGCTCACAGAAACGGTGCGCCAAGGGGTAAATCCAAAGCTGCAGCCTGTCGCTGAACAGGACCAACAGACCTGCGAGGCTTTTATCGGTGCTATGCACGTGGTGGGCCGGGATCTGGCCCGGGAGATAGTTACAGACATCGACCTTAGGCCCTATACCAGGCTCCTAGATATTGGCGGGGCCTCTGGCACCTACACTATTGCCTTCCTGCGCCAGGCCCCCTGGATGCAGGCCGTACTTTTTGACCTGCCCAGGGTCATGCACCTGGCTGAGCACAGACTGAGCCAGGAAGGCCTAAGAAATCAGGTAGAGCTGGTGGGCGGTGATTTTTACCAGGACCCCTTGCCTGCTGGCTGCGATCTGGCCCTGCTCTCCGCGATTATCCACCAGAACAGTCCCCAGGAGAACCTGGATCTGTACCGCAAGGTCTACCAGACCCTGGAGCCTGAGGGAGCGATCCTAATCAGGGACCACATCATGTCCGAAGACCGCACCCAGCCTCCAGCTGGAGCCTTGTTCGCCCTGAACATGCTGGTCAACACCCAGGGCGGGGACACCTATACCTTCAGTGAGGTGCAGACAGGCTTGGAACAGGCCGGGTTCAGGCAAGTGGAGCTTTTGCGCAGCGGGGAATCCATGGATTGTGTGGTAAGGGGGATAAAAGCTGCATGAATAAAAACAGTTACCGGCCCGTTTTTTTCATACAAAGGCCACTTTTACCCAAATTGAGTTTGACGCGAAATGGGTAATTTTCGGCCGGTAGATGAGGGAGTCGAGCAGGTGGACACTTTGGCTTCTATTGGCTGCTATTGAATTTTTTGCCGTAAAATTTTCCGAATGGCCGGAGTTGTCAACAATGCTTTCTATCCATATATATCCTGGCAGAAATTAGCGGTTCATTCCTGCCATTGGCGTAAACAGTTTATGGAACTAAAACCGCTTACAATCGATATTTCGATCCCAAAATGTTTACCCCATGAAACAACGCAAAGCGTTCCTGCTTGCCGGGTTAAATAGATGTAATCTGAGTGCAACGAATTTAACCTGGCAAAGCAGGGTTTCATCAGGGGGGTCTAAAGTTTTAAAAACAGGCAAAATCTAGATATTTTTCTAGTTTAATCAATACGTTGACTCGGTCCGCCCCCTAATCTGCCGAATCTGCGTAAAATTATTTACCCTGGCAACCGTCTGAAACCCGCTGAATCAAAATGTCGGTCAAAGGTAAACACCTGTTGAACATGCCTGTTTGTCATGAGCGCGAAGGAAACACAGTCTGTGAAAGACACGTCATGATCAAAAAATTTGGTGAACAGTTCCAGGGCGCGCAGTTCATCTTCCCTATCCGGCCGCCATATCTGGAAAATATTTGAAGCATAAATGTTATTCAGCCGCTCGGCGGCGAAGATATTGCCAGCTCTTCTTCCCAGCAGGGTGGCGGTTTCGTCCAACACAAAGCTGCTGGTGGCAAGCTTTTCGCTGCTCTTTTCCAGCTCAGCCCAGAAATTCACAGCCTGTCGGTGAAACTGATCCCTGACAAGGTAGCGCGCTAAAAATGGTCCGGTATCAACGAATATCATGGACTTCGCTATAGAGATAATCATCGTGTTCCGAGCTCAAATCGAGAGGGGAGTCGCCCTGGTAAACCGCCTTGTCCGCATAAAAGCAGTCTTGCAAACCATTGCGGTCTTCAGCGCTGTCAATTTCTTTTTGCAGGGCCTGGCGGATAAACTGGCCCAGAGAGATACCCATCTTCTCGGAATGATTGGCCGCCCGAACCTTCAGTTCCTGAGGGAGCATAATTGTTGTGCGTTGCATATAATCACCTCACATTATGTATGCATAATATTTCATGCATAACATTTCGTCAAGCAGGATGTTCTCCCGTTCCAAGGCAACCGCATCCAGATCCGGCCCGGAATCTAATGATTCCTCCCAGCCCTGGAATTTCCGCAGGTTGGTTTCCAACTCTTCCGCCCCGCCAAATTGCTCTGCAGCCAGGTGCCTGATCTGATCGGGGGGCCAATACTTCTAGGCATTGGCTGCATAATCCAGCATCTGACCCACCACCTCACGCCTGATCCTGGTATCCGAGCTGCGTTTGACCTCCACAAAGGTTGGGCGGCCATGCTGATCAAGGAAAAGATGATCTACAGAGCACCTGCTGCCCTCGGTGTCAGATCCAGATATTCCTGCCTTCCTTCAGATCACCAGCCACCTGGGCAGGTCGTCTGGATTAATCTGCTCGCCAACAAGCAGCTCCGGATGCTTGTCCACAATGTTCTGCAGCAGATCTTCACTTTCATATCTCTGGTGCGGAACCCTTTCCAGATTGCCATTGCTGCCCATCAGAAATATGCTGTCCGTGCCCTGCATAAACACCACACTCAATACATTAAAAGAAGGCTTTTGGTCGCAATACTATAGTCGACCGCAAAAAGATGCTAAAAACCGGCAAGTACAGGAAAAATAAAACCCCTGGGAGGGAACTTCACATTTCTTATGTGGAGCTCCACATAAGAAGTGATTTCCCATAAGGCAAAAGCCATCTTTGCAAACGGCAGATCCTGGACAGGAATCAGGCCATAATAGGCTGAAATATCGCGTTCTTTGGCCGAGAAGGCGTCCATCTTTGCAATCTGCCTGGAAATGGCCGCCATGGTCCGCAAAAGGCGGTTCCGGGAGCGCTGTTTTTCCCTTGATCCGGATTGCGGGGTGAGACAATGAATAGCCGGCGGCAATGCCGGCACCGCTTTTTAGCACACACCTGATGTATTGAAAAAATCAAGACCTACCCCCGCTCTGAATATATCTGAGATGATGACAGGGTAAGGGCTTGACTGTCATTTTGTCTCTTATTATAGTAATACCAAATCATAAAGTAAGGAGCAAGTAATGCCCAAGGAAAAAATTCAATCCGCACTCACCACGAAATCGCAGGTAACTGTGCCGAAGCGCGTGCGAGACTTTCTGAGACTATCGCCAGGGGATCAAGTGATATTTGAGATTGAGGCCGATACTGTGAAGATCACCCCCGCCTACTCCAGGCTGGAGGAGAATTACGGGAAGGTGAAGCCGCACAGCCGGCCAGAAGACTTCCGCCAGATCAGGGACAACTTTGAGCAGGGTGTCGGCAGGGAAGCAAGTGAGGATTCCTAATCATGCGACTCATCGACACCAATATCTTCCTACGCTACCTCACTGGCGATGACCCTGAGAAGGGGCGTGACGTCCTGGAACTGCTTAAACGTCTGGAAAGAAACCGGGAGAAGGCGACGACTAACCTCCTCGTCATCTTCGAGACAGTCTTCACTTTGGAAAAGTTCTACAAGGTCGGAAAAAAAGAAATCCGAGATCTGCTCACTCCGATATTAGAGTTGCGTGGGCTTCGCTTCAGCGAAGCTGGCATGGTTCTCGATGCACTCGACATCTTCAGCGAACAGAACATCTCCTTTGCTGATGCTTTCAATGCCTCATTCATGCAGGCTCACGGCATTCAAGAGATTTATAGTTATGATGGAGATTTTGACAAAATTGCCAACATCGAGCGAGTCGAACCTCCCAGTGGGAGGGAGTATATTTAATTATTCAATTATGTGCCCGTATTTCTTTCCTTCCTCAGCATAACCATCTCTTCATCCAGGCCAAAACGCATGAGTTCCAACCCTGTACAGGAACTTAAGGAAACGCTTCCGGGAAAAGAGAAAGGGAAAAGGCTGGGACTATGCACAAGACTGTCCAAAGAGGCTGAGTCTCTGGAGTTGGCCCGAAGCAGTCCCTCGATCAGACAGCCCATGGATTTTGGATCATCCACAGGCAAAACCTTGCCTTGTAAGTATATCCCTTTTTGGCCAGAC
>CAZLUR010000167.1:0-4163 GCA_964562725.1 uncultured Desulfohalobiaceae bacterium
TCTCTGCTGTTTTGCAGACGCTGTAATTCATTTTCCAGGTAGGTCCGGTTGTACAACCCGGTCAACTGGTCGTGCAGGCTGAGATACTTGAGTTGATTTTCAAATTTTTTGCGCTCGCTGATGTCCTGTATAGTGACCAGGGCCATGCGTGCACCATAAAATGTAACCGGTGTGGAGGACACCAGAAGCGTCAGACTGCGGGATTCACCTTCAAAACAAAAAGTATAAGGAGCCTCAACCTGCAAATGGGTCCTGCCCTGCTCCAGAGTATTGAGCACTGTATTTCGAATAGTGCAGTGCTGACAATGCTCCCCAAAGCCGCAGCCCTCAGGGTGATCCAAGGCATGCAGGCAACGCAGGGCCTCGCCGCCGCGTAAGCCCAGCATCTCTTTTGCTTGACGTTTTGCAAATTGGGTGGCAAAGCCATTGATCTGCTGAATCCTGCGTTCACTGTCCACCAGCATCAAGACTAAAGGCACATTGAGGAAAACAGCTTCCAAGAGAGCCTGTTGTTCAGCTTTGACTTCTTCAGCATGCTTACGGTCGGTAATATCACGTGATAAGCCATGCAGTCCTATCAAACGGTCATGATCATCACGAATCCCTGTAGCAAGGGTCTCAAGCCACCTTGTTGAGCCATCCTTGTGACGATACTCCAGCTCGATGGTGACACTGCGATGTAAATCGACCTGCGCAGCTTCTTCAAGAGCATATTCCTTTGATATGACCTCCATGGCTTTTTCTTGTGAGGAGTGAGTCAGCATGTCGAAAAGGGTATGTTCCATCCTTTCCTCCGGGGTGAAGCCAAGGATCCTTTCATCAGATGGACTGATATAGGTAATTCGCATCTCCAGATCCGAGGTCCAGACAACATCATTCATCTGCTCTGTCATAAAACGGAATTTTTCTTCACTTTCCTGCAATGCATCCTCGGCCTGTTTTGTCTCAATCATCGATCCGATTAACCGGGCTGACGTATGCAGCCGTTTTTTGGCCAGCTCAATAATAAATGGCGGGCGTGAGTCGTATGCATTGGCCTCGCGCACAAGGTCATCGTATTCAACATGATAGGCATCGGCGAGTTTTCGCAGTTTTCCCGGGTCTTTTGGCGGATCTCCGTACCCGAAATCAATCGCCCCTATGAGATTCCCGCCGGAAAAAATGGGCACGGCGTACATTCGAATGCCGCCGTTGCACTCAATGTCCACTGGAGCACCCTCGGCAATGGCCCGTTTAGCGCAATCTGTCCAGCAGGATTCATGACACAGCCAGCGACCGGAGTTCAGCGCTTCGATATTGTCTTGCGTGTTGCAAAGCTCACGCGAGGCGCGATCCATCATTCGGCACCAGCCCGAGGTGAAAATTCCAAAGGCGTAATCGCCATTTACCTCATAGATCGCAGAGGAGGTCCCGAGCAATTCCAGGTAGTCGTTGGCAAAGCTTTCCAAACGCTCGCGACCAATGGATTTGAGAATAATACCATCACGATTCAATTCGGTCAGGTCGCCATAGCCTTGATCGTAATCTTCGGTCTGGCCAGCGTCCTCTGGGGAAGCCTTCTCAGAAAGCATCCATTCGAGCTTTTTCAAACTTTCCTCGGACTCTTTGCGCTCGGTGATATCTCTTGAACTGAATACGATTTCTTGAGGGATACCATTTTCATCTTTGATGAAATTTCCAATGGTTTCAAGCCAGATATGGCTGCCGTCTTTACACCTGTATCGATATTCAACCCTGCGAGGATGACCCGATATAACAGATTTAGCAAATTCCTCCTGTATGTGCGGGAGATCCTCTGGATGCACAAAATCCATCACATTTTTCCCGATCAGAAAACCAGGCTCGTAACCCAGGATTTCATGGGATTTTCCGGCAAAAGTGAAATTGCCTTCCATATCAGTCAGTGCGAACATATCCAGCATATTTTTGTTGACTATCCTGAATAGAGCAGCCTGGTGTTCCTTTTCTTCAAGCTGGCTCTTCAACTGCTCGTTTTGCAACTCTGGCTCAATCTGCTTTACATGCAGTTCATGCTGAATTTGCCGGACTTCTTCCAGTGTCATGGAAGAGAGATCAGCAAGGGGCAGGACTTTGGTCTTTTGCTCTGCTTGTTCGCGGATTTCAGAAACGGAACTTAAAGTAGTATTGGCTCTGGAACGGGGGTTATTTTGATTCTCCTTCGTCATCACAAAACTCCAGGCATAGTAGGGTCAAAAAATTTATATGTCAGATCTGGCCTAAATGGCCTTTTGATTCGGATAGTTATTAACTTCAAAAAATTATCCACCAGCACCTCAGCTGCAGAATTATCCTTCAGCTTTTGCACAGTCTCCTGATCCAGGCTCAATGCAAGCCTGGCTATATTCTCCTCGCTCACCCCAGCCCTCTTCCACATCCTTAAGTGCTTCCACTGCTTGCGCGTCCAGCCCAGCATAGCTTAGGGCTTTTCCTGCTGCTAACGGTCTACAGCCATACCCTATGCCCCCCCTGCAATGATTTGATAAATTAATGTTACCTCTTTATTGTTTATGCTTCAATAGGAGTTAATACAAGGTGAGGGCTAGGGGCTCCCCAGCCCGCCTGGATATCTCCTTCTATATCGCCCTGGCCAACATGAATGCTATTCTGGCGCTCCAAAAAAGCATTTTTGCCGGTCTCAATAATCACTTTACCCTTCCAGTTTCCACTCTAGTGTATCCTGCATGCTCAATCCCAGGTATTCGCGTACTGAAAAGGGGTGGTTGAAAAATGACACCTTCCTTTATTTTCTCATAATCCCAAGCAGGCCCAGCTCCTGGGTTTTGCCTGTTGATGCTGTCTTTGATCTTGACAAAGCTCTTCTTTTATACAATTGATGCTAATGTCTAACCAGCCATAATCGCTAAATATTAATTTGTACACTCCAGTCTGAAAAATGATTTTTGTTCTGGAGAAACTGCGCAAAGGGAGTCCAGGAACCTCTGCCGGACCAGCTGATTGCCTTTAGAATCAACTGCAAGCAGGGCTGGCAGATCCTGTTTATGAGCCATTCACCTCTGGAGCAGCGCATACTGGCATTGCGCCAGGGACGGACCATAAGTCCCGGTGTTTAATTGGATTGTAAGGAGGTTAGCTTATCATGGATCTGTTTGATGCCCCTTGGCTTATTTGGTTTGTGCTGGGTATAGGGTTGGCTTTTCTGGAGCTATTCATGCCCGGGTTGGTGATTATATTCATGGCCTTGGGCTGCTGGATAGTAGCAGTTGTTTTGCTCATCTGGCCCCTGACCGTCACCCAGCAGGTTCTGCTCTTTATCGGAGGCACTGTGGTCTCCATTGTCTTGCTCCGAACATGGTTCATGAAAACCTTTCGGGGCATTGCATCAGATAAGGCCCAGACAGGATTTGATGATTTTCCTCAAGGAGTCCATGTCCAGGTGGTCAAAGGCATCAGCCCGAATACCAACGGACGCATCCAATTTCGGGGAACTCAGTGGGATGCGAGTGCAGATGAGGAAATCGAAGAGGGCGAGACGGTTGAAATAGTCAGCTATGCCGGCGATTCCCGTCAGATATATTTTGTTCGGAAAATCTCATAACTTCAGAGGAGCGATGCATGAATCCAACCCTTATTTTCGCTATTGTTTTAGCCGTCTTGATTATCCTCATTATCCTCAAAACTGCAGTCATTGTACCCCAAAAAAGCGAATACATCATTGAAAGGCTGGGCAAATACAACAAAACCCTTGGAGCCGGTTTCCATATCCTGGTTCCCTTTCTGGACCGGGTGGCTTACAAATACTCATTAAAAGAGGAAGTCTTTGATATTCCCAGCCAGACATGTATCACCAAGGACAACGTCACTGTGGAAGTAGACGGTCTGATCTATTTGCAGGTCATGGACAGCAAGCAGGCCGCCTATGGGATCAATGACTATAAAATTGCCTCTTCCCAGTTGGCCCAGACTACTTTACGCTCCACCATCGGAAAGATCGATCTGGATAAGACATTTGAGGAGCGGGAGTCCATCAATGGCCAGGTGGTTGATTCCATTGATCAAGCTGCCCAGGCCTGGGGAGTCAAGGTCCTGCGCTATGAAGTGAAAGATATTTTGCCCCCCGAGTCGGTGAAAAAAGCCATGGAGGCCCAGATGACCGCAGAACGGGAGAAGCGGGCGACTATCGC
>CAZLUR010000168.1:0-4163 GCA_964562725.1 uncultured Desulfohalobiaceae bacterium
CAAATAGCCCAGGCGCCAGCCGGTCATGGCATAAAGTTTGGAAAAACCATTGAGCACAAAGGCTTGGTCCGTGAATTCCAATATGGAGTGCTCCTGGCCGGAATAAACAAGTCCATGATAGATTTCATCCGAAACAATGTAGGGCCCTATTTCTGACAGTTCCTGCAGGGTGGACTTGTCCAGCAGCGTACCTGTGGGATTGGCCGGGGAGTTGACCATTATAGCCCTTGTATCTGGGGTGCAAACACTTTTGACATCCTGGACCCCGTACTGGAAGCCTTCCTCTTCACGCACCTGGACAGTTAAAGGTTGGCCATTAACAAATTTGATAAAATTTGCGTAACAAGGGTAGCCAGGGTCAGAGATAATCACGTTCTGCCCTGGTTCCAACAGGGCTGCAAAACAAAGCAGCAGGGCTGGGGAGGTGCCTGAGGTGACAATGATCTGTTCCTGGTCAAGTTGTACTTGATAGTTTTCCTGATAATTTCTACAGATGGCTTGCCTTAACTCTTGCAGACCCAGACTGTGTGTATAGTGGGTGTATCCCTGATGCAGGGCTTTTATTGCTGCATCTTTGATGCACTGCGGAGTGTCAAAATCTGGCTCTCCTATCTCCAGGTGCACTATGGAACGACCCCGGGCCTCAAGGTCTTGGGCTGCCTCCAGTACATCCATGACCATAAAGGGCTTTATTTGGCAGGCTCGGCTGGCCGGTTGCATATACGACTCCTCATCTATCCTGATTTTTAACTGATCCTGTTTAGATGTGTTGACTGCCAGGGTTCATTGACATTAGTCGCAGTCCCAAATCGTGCCCTGGGGGGTGTCCTGGACCTGTACTCCCAGAGCAGCAATTTCATCCCGGATGCTGTCCGCACGGGCAAACTCCTTTTTCTTCCTGGCCTGCTGTCTTTGTTCAAGCAATTCCTCAATCCGGGAGAGATCAATGCCCCTGCGGGCAACCTGAATACCCCGTAAGGAATACAAAAAATCCTGGCTGGGCTGATCCAATACCCCGAGGATCTCGGATAATGCGGAAAGATTTTCCAGAATCATCTGATAGGCCTGGCCTGCTCCTTGGATACGGCTCAGGGCTTTGTCTTCCAGTATCCTGTTGCCCAGACGACAAAGATTGAAAACATGACCCAGAGCCGCGGCTGTGTTTAAATCATCCGCCAGGCTGTTCTCCCAGAGCCTGCTGGACTGTTCCAATTCCTGCTGCAACTCCTGGGGCAATAGACCGGGCTTCCAGTTCTCATTTTCCAGGGATTGCTGCAGGAGCAGTTTGGATTGGTAAAGGCGTTTGAGACCTTTTTCACTCTCCTGCAGCCCTTCCCAGGTGAAATCCAGGGGACTTCTGTAGTGCTTGCCCAGCAGAAAAAAGCGCAAAACCTCAGGCAAATAACCCTGGAAAATATCCCTTAAAGTCACAAAGTTGCCCAGAGATTTGGACATCTTTTCCGACTGGACCTGGACGAATCCATTGTGCAGCCAGTATCTGGCCAGTTCATGACCAGAGGCTGCCATGCTTTGGGCCCTTTCGTTTTCATGGTGGGGAAAAATCAGATCCTGTCCTCCACCGTGAATATCCAAGGGCAATCCCAGAAGGCGCTGGCTCATGGCAGAGCACTCAATATGCCAACCCGGTCTGCCCGGACCCCAGGGGCTGTCCCAGGAAGGCTCTTCAGGCTTGGCATGCTTCCAAAGCGCAAAATCCAAAGGATCCTGTTTTTCTTCCCCAGGTTCTATCCTGGCCCCGGCTTGCAATTCTTCGATATTGCGCCCTGAAAGTCGGCCGTAGTCGGCAAAAGCCCTGACCCGAAAATAGACATCCCCGGAAGCGGTGTGATAGGCATAGTCCTGGCGCAGCAACTCCTTTACCAACTCTTGCATGTCCTGGATATACTCTGTAGCCCTGGGTTCCAGATCGGCACGCTTTACCTTAAGCATGTCCATATCCTGGTAAAAGGCCTGGATGTACTTATGGGTTAACTCTGATGAGTCAAGGTTTTCTTCCCGAGCCCTGTTGATGATCTTATCGTCCACATCAGTAAAATTGCGCACAAAGCGAACCTGATAGCCCTTGTAGCACAAAAAACGGTACAGGACATCAAAAACAACTGCAGCCCGGGCATGTCCGATATGACAATAGTCGTAAGCAGTAATGCCACAGACATACAGGCGCACTCTGCCATCTTCCAGGGGCTGAAAATCCTCTTTGCGCTGGGTCAGAGTATTGTAGAACTGCATGAAAAAATACCGTCCTGTTTGGGTGTTACAGTTCAGATTTCATCAATCTCCATATGAAAAAAAATCCTCCCCGACTAGAATGGACTTTCTTGGACTGAAGAGACTTGACAACTTGTGCCAGAACTTTTCAGGGCTGTAAGCAAGGCTACTGCCTTGATGCCTTTTTTTTCTCCGGTCAAGCCCAGACCTTCCTCAGTGCTTGCCTTGAGCCCCAACTGTTCCTGCTCCAAATAAAGCAGATTGCAAAGATTTTTTCTGATCTGATCCCGCCAGGGATAAATTTTGGGGATCTCGCAGATAATGGTCAGGTCAAGGTGCAAGACCCTTAACTCTTGTTTTTCAGCCATATGCAGCACTTCAGAAAGCAACAAGGCACTATTTGCATTTTCCAGGCCCGGGTCGCTATCCGGGAAATGCTGGCCTATATCCCCCTGGCCCAGACAGCCCAAAAAGGCGTCCATAATGGCATGCAGCAGCACATCGCCATCTGAATGGGCTATCACTTGAGGGCCGTTGGTCACAGGGACCCCTCCCAGGCGCAGGGGTCTGCCTGGGCCATATCTGTGCACATCATGGCCATAGCCCACACAGATCCTTTGCAAAATGGCCTCCTGATCATTTTTCAACAATTTTAAATCCTCAGGCCTGGTGATCTTGCTATTCTCCAAACGCCCAGAAACAAAATGTATTTGATATCCAAGCTCTTCCAGCACTGCTGCATCATCTGTAAATTCTTTTCCAGAGTCAATCGCCTGGGAATATGCCTGTTCCAAAACCCGGCGCTCGAAACCTTGAGGGGTTTGCACTGCTAAGAGGCAGCCTCTGGCCAAAGTCCTGCTTTGACCAGCCTGCAGGAGCTTGATGGTATCTGTGGGCCTTAAACCTGGAGCCACGGCCTGAGCCCCGTCTTCAAGGGCTTGCACCACATCATGGACCAAAGAGGGCGATATAAAAGGCCGAGCTGCATCATGAATGAGCACCTGGTTGCAGTCCCATGGTAGGGCTTGGATTCCTGCCCAGGAGGAATCTTGCCTTGTCGCGCCTCCTGTGACCACCCGAAAAGGTATGCCCAGCTGTTCACCGCGGAAAAGCTCCTGCAGTTCCAGGGTCCTATGTCGCAACTCATCTGCGGGAAAGACAAAAATAATGCCCTGTACACAGGGCATTCTCAAAAAAATCCTGACACTGTGCCAGTATAAAGGCTTGTCACGCCATTTGAGAAACTGCTTTTTCTGAGGCTGTAGCTCCAGGCGGGTGCCCTGCCCGGCTGCCAGAAGGATACACCAAGTCTGCATATTTTTTAGATCTGTATTTCAAGGAGTTGCAAGCAGTAATTTTTTACAGGAGCCGGAAATAAGCCGGGTTCTGTGTCAGAGCCGTCATTCCTCTAGGACAGGGATTTCTCCCTGTCTCCAGCAACCTACCCGAAAGCGTCGGCCGGGCCGACCTCAAACGCTCCCCTATTTGGTCTTGCTCCGGACTGGGTTTGCCTAGCTTGCCGCGTCACCGCGACAACTGGTGGGCTCTTACCCCACCGTTTCACCCTTACCCCCTCACTCACTTGAGACATTGTCTACGCATTGAGCAATAATGCTCGAGGCGCTACTGGCTTAACTTTTCCTTGAAGTAAATTAGCTGCTATACCTCAAGTGAGTGAGGGGGCGGTTTACTTTCTGTGGCACTTTCCAGGGATCGCTCCCTCTGGGCGTTACCCAGAGTCCTGCCCTGTGGAGCCCGGACTTTCCTCCAGCCCATAAAGCGCCTATCAGGCGCCTGACCCGGGCTGGCGACGGCCTTTCCGACTCCTGCAGCTATTTCAATATTAATGATTTTCTTGGGCATAAGCAATACCCTGTTCTGAAAAATGATTTTTCCAAAAGATCAGTCTTTGGCAATTTGGGCAGCTCAGGATC
>CAZLUR010000169.1:0-4151 GCA_964562725.1 uncultured Desulfohalobiaceae bacterium
TGTAAAAGTGTAAAAGTAAAAACCTGTTTTTTAGAGTCACTGTAAAGAGATCTGAGGTTAATGAAATAGCAAGAAAATGAAGGAAAGGATGTTTATCTTTTTTGAGAAATGGAGCAGTTGATATGGAAAACTATCGCCTGGAGCAGGATGGCCTGGGGGAAATTGAAGTTCCTGCTGACGCATATTTTGGAGCAGGCACCATGCGCGCTGTGCATAATTTTATTGATAGCGGCCTGGGTTTACCCCTGGAGTTTATTCAGTGCCTGGCTTTGCTTAAAAAGCATGCAGCCCGGGTCAATCTTGAGCTGGGCCTCTTATCCCAGGAAAAATCCCAGGCGATTCAGCAAGCAGCTTTGGAAATCCAGGCAGGAAAGCTCCAGGAGCAGTTTGTGGTGGACATTTTCCAGACCGGGTCCGGGACTTCCATGAACATGAACATGAATGAGGTCCTGGCTGCCAGGGCCAATGAGCTGCTCACAGGCCATAAAGGGGGCAAATCCCCTGTGCACCCCAATGACCATGTCAATCTGGGACAATCCAGCAATGATCTGATCCCCTCAGTCATACACATCACTGCTCTTATCTCTATACAGCACAGACTGCAGCCGGCATTGCAGAATCTGCTGCAGGGCCTGGAGGATAAGGCCTTTGAGTTTCGAGACATCAAAAAGATTGGCCGTACCCATCTTCAGGATGCGGTGCCCATCTTTCTGGGGCAGGAGTTTTCCGGCTATGCCCGGCAGATTGAATCGGGTCTGGAACGTATCAATCAGTTGACTCCAGGCCTGCAGGAACTGGCCCTGGGTGGAACTGCAGTGGGCAATGGGCTAAACACGCACCCTGACTTTGCATCTATGGTCATCTCCGGTGTGTCCCAGGAGACCGGCATATTTTTTATGGAGGCCGGGAATCATTTTGCAGCCCAGGCCTCCCAGGACATTGCTGTCCAGACCAGTGGTACCTTGAAGACTCTGGCAGTCAGTTTGACCAAAATAGCCAATGACCTGCGCTGGCTGGCTTCTGGCCCCAGATGTGGATTAGGCGAGATCAACCTGCCTGCTTTGCAGCCGGGTTCCTCGATTATGCCCGGCAAGATGAATCCGGTCATCCCGGAAGCCGTCCTGCAGATTGCTGCTCAGGTCATAGGCAATGACAGCACCATTGCTCTGGGGGGCCAGGGAGGATATTTTGAATTAAACCTCATGCTGCCTGTAATTGGCTATAATCTGCTGCAGTCCATTCATTTGCTGGCCTTGGGCGCTGAGAATTTTTCAGAGAAATGTATCCAGGGTATCACTGTCAACCAGGAAAAATGTCAGGAGTATGTAGAGAAGAGTCTGGCTTTGGCTACTTATTTGCAGCCTTTCCTGGGCTATGATCAGGCAGTATGGGTAGCTCAGACCGCCCAGGCAAAGGGTCTGAATATAATGGATATTGTCAGACAGGAGGGACTGCTTTCCGAAGAGGAGATCCGCTCTATACTGGGATAAATCTTTGATTCTCATGGTGCCCCCGGGGCGATTCGAACACCCGGCACCGGGATTAGGAATCCCTTCAAAAGCCTATTCTGAACAACATAAAAGGTAAAAGAGCCATGATTGTATTTGAGAAGTATAGCCGTTTAAAAAAGAATTTCAAGGGTCATCATTTTTGAACTCGCGGCTATTATGTAAGTACTGTGGGTTTGGGTGAAGCAAATATTCGCAATTACATCAAGAATCAGGAACATCGGGAGATGATAGAAGATCAATACGATTTCAATCTGAGTAACCACTTTCAGGGAAGCCAGTAGCGGTTGCAAAGTTTAAGTTAAGTGATGATTCCAGTTCCAACCTCAAACCAGTAACCCCTTAAGGGGTGCAAGTAACAATGCCCTTTAGGGCTAAGCAAGGCACCGGCTATGCCGGTGGTACCTACTGACATTTTAACTTTGATACGTACAAAATGCTGTACAGGAGGTGATAATATGAAAGCTATAACCTATACAGCAGCAAGACAAAACCTTGCGAAAACAATGGAAAGTGTTTGCAGAGACCGTTTACCGGTGATTGTAACACGCAAATCATCGGAATCGGTTGTTATTATGTCTCTTGAGGATTTTGAAGCCCTTGAAGAAACAGCTTATCTCCTACGCTCTCCGAAAAACACAAGACGCTTGATTGAATCTATTGCTCAACTAGAAAACGGCAAGGGGTCTGAAATAGATCTTTTGGCCCAACATTACTTTGCAGCGGGCGCGCGCTTTTGCGCTCCGCTGCAAAAACCTGGTTAGCATCTTGTTCTTAGAGCTTGCTTTCGCAGTAGGACCTTCCAACGACGCTGCCGATGCCGATAAAAAATTTGGGCGAACAGCCAGATGGCGGGCGTGAGCCAGCCCGCCCTGATTTCAATCTCATCTGTATAGCTCACAACCCCCGGCGCGACTTCCCTGAAGCAGATGATGTGCTTCCAAAACCGTGCGAGAAGACCGCTTTCCTGGCTGACGATCATATTTGCATCTTTGTCGATCCTCATCAATTGAATTGTGTGGCTCCCCAAGGGGATAAGTTTCATGAAGTAGAGCTTAAGTTGATAGGGAATTCCCACCTGCCACTCACCACTAAGGCCGTCTTCCCGCACCGGCACAAAGCTCAATATCGGTGATGCCACAAACTGCAGCGACACTGGTTCGATGATCTTATGCCAAAGCTCACCTTCTGAGCAGGCCAGGCGAGTGGAAATGCGAGCGATCATTGATCATTTTCATCCTGTTTCTTGAGGGCTAACGTTTGAGCTGTGGGGCCGGGAAACAATATCCCCGAGCTGATCTTTAAGGTATAAAATGGTCGCCAAGCAGGGCTTTGGAAAAAACCAACGACTTTTCCCGGCCCCCACAAGCGAATGGTTATCTCATACTCGCCTTACTTTTTTTGTATGGTTCCATCAAGGGGACTAAAATGTTCTTAATATATTTATCTAAAATATTTTCGTTTATTTCTTTTGTCTCCTGGACAGCTTTATCTCTAAATTCTATATGAGCTGTGTCCGTATCTGAAAAATATTTAACTCTTATAGCTTATTTGCTCTGTTTTCAAGCTCTTGGCCCTGTACATAGCAGCATCTGCCATTTTTGTAAGCTCCTGCAGACTTCGGGCATCATCAGGATACATGGATATGCCCACACTTACTTGAAGTCCTATACTATAGCCTTCAATGAGCATTGGTTGCAACAAAGCCTCTTTGATCTTCAGTACCACGGTATGCACATCCTGCTTAGAAGCTACCCCTGTAAGCAGGGCCATAAACTCATCACCACCAGCACGAACTACTATATCCTCACTGCGCAATACGCTTTGCAGAATTCCTGCCACTTCCTGCAAAACAGCGTCGCCAATGTGATGCCCATAATTGTCGTTAATTGCCTTGAATTCATTTAAATCCATAAACAATAAGGCCAGTTTATGTGAGACTTTCCTTTGCCCAGGCTGGGAAGTTATTCTCTTGAAGCGCTCCTGCAGCATCTTTCGGTTGGGCAGTTTGGTCAGGACATCCACAGAAGCCAGTTCCTTTGTTCGCCTGAACAGATGCACCAAAACAATTTGAAACAATATAAAAATAAAGGCCAGCACTTGGGGTTCTTTGCTAAGTACTGCCTCCTGTACCAGGTCCTTTTCCTGGCCGGAAATATTGGTATCCAGGTAGGGGCCTTCTCCCCTGGTCACCAAGCCCACTTCGCTGCCATCCTGGTTGGTCTTATAAAAGGATATCCCCTGCACTAAATGGATATCTGGCTGCTCCTGGTATTTCTGCACCAGTATTTGGGATATTTCTCGCATTTCCTGGTTCAAATAATTTTCCAGTATCTTGTAGCTATTGTCAGCATAGCCAAGGGCATCCATGATGTTCTGCTCCACCATGTACCTTTGGGACTGATCAGTTTCCTGGATAAGCTCCTTTTCGTATTGATAGCTTTGCCAATACAAAAAAACCAGGGCCAGAAAAATCACCCAGATCAGCAAATGCTTGTATTTATAAATTAATTTTTTGAGCATGGTCTATTTCTGGAATCAAAGCAAACTGCGTCAACTTTGAATGTAAAAGGCAAATTCTAAACCAAAGCTTTGGGCCAGGCAAGGCAACTCAGCCACCAATCACCACGATTCCCAGGGCCA
>CAZLUR010000170.1:0-4099 GCA_964562725.1 uncultured Desulfohalobiaceae bacterium
TTTGAGGATAAATTTAAAAAAATTGTATCTTGCCAGGAACTATTGAGAAGTTACACACATTTAACCTGTCAGGCATGATAACATCAACGTTTTAAAACAAAGGAGCTTTTGCTATGCAAAACAGACATTTGATGAAATTATTGCCGATGGTTATGGCCTTAGTATTAATGCTGGCCGGCTTTGTAGCAGGCAGCAACCCAGCCCAGGCCCAGAGGGTTTCTGTCCAGATCAACACAGCAGATCCTGGATCCTATGGATATTCCATCGCCAGTTACATGCAGAGCTTGCTGAACCGGGAGCTTCCCAGCCAGTACACTGTTACTGTACATCCTTACGCTGGGACTTCAGCTGCCATGCGCTCTCTTATGGAAAAAGGCGACGGCATGCTCTCCTATACTGCAGACGTAGGGATGACCCAGGTCTACGAGCGCTCTGGACCCTATAAAGGCCTGTCCGAGGACGCCAACAAGCTGGTGCATACCTTTTATTCTTACCCCATGGAAACCTTTTACACTGTTTACAAAAAACATGCTGACAAATACAACTCCTGGGCTGACTTGAGCGGAGAGAATTATTTTTTCACCCCAAGCGGCTACATGAACTGGCTGAATACCATCCGGATGTTTGACGCCTTGGGTTACGAGCACAATCACGTAGAAATCGATAGTTCAGTGCTGGCTGATTCCCTGCGCAGTGGAGCTATAGTGGGTGCTACCAGCTACACCACTGCAGGTATTTCCTTGGCTTCCTGGTGGGAAGAAGCCCAGATGAAGGTGGATATTGCGATAGTGAATCCTACTGAGGAAGAAATAGCCGCCTTGAAGGAGGCAGGACTGAGCCCAGTGACCGTGGATCCGCAGCAGGCCTTTAGTAACCAGCCTCACTTAGAAGAAGATATTATTGGGGTACCCATCCTATTCGGCTATAATGCTACTGCAGATGCTGACGAAGAGCTCATTTATCTGATCCTGAAAGCCTTTTACGAAAATGGGGATCAGCTGGCCAAGATGGATCCTGGTTTTGGCCCTATGGCAGAAGACTTTGTAGGCATGCAGGTCATGGGCGTTAGTGCAAACCCTGAGATCCCTGTACATCCTGGAATGAAGAAGTTTTTGGAAGAGCACGGGGCCTGGGATGACTCCTGGGTTGTGGCTGAATAATAAGTCATTTTATTAAACTCTTAAAACCAACAGGTACATGTGGCCGTAATCAATACAGGCCTGCAGAACACGGTCACATGTACCTATAATTCCTTGCTTGCAAGCGGCCGGCTGTCGTTTCTGCTCAAACAGCATTTAATGTGTTTAGTGATGATCTTGAAGGTTCAACGTTCCAGGTTCACGGTTCACGGTTGAAGAATAAAATCAAAGAGTTAAGAAGAACTTACGGCACCCAGATTGAAGCTTGAATATTGTCATTAAAAATAGCTAGTTAGCGAAGAACTTTTGACTGTAGAGTAATGATGCAGGATAAATGAAGTGAGGATAATTTGAATCGTATTAAAGATCTGGTCACTGTCCGCAACATCTATTTTCTGGTCAGCCTGTTTTTTTTCAGCTACCTGCTTTACTATTTCTGGACCGGGGCAGGGGGGGCCCAACTGCTGGCCACCCGCCTGGTGCCTGTAGCCATTATCATTTACATCTTAAGCACCTGGCAAAGACGGAATCTGTATCCCCGGCTGGGGGATACCTGGAACCGGGTGCTGTATATCCTCTATATCCTGATATCTCTAAGCATGTTGGTTTACCTGCTCCTTGAGTATGAAAACCTGTTTCTTTACCGGGCGGGCTTTTACAATAACATGGATATTTTTATGGCCACTTTGTTTTTCTTGCTGGTCATGGAGCTCTCCCGCAAGCTGCATTACATTTTGTTCTGCGTAAATGTTTTTCTGGTCCTGTACAGCCTTTTTGGCTACCTCTCGCCCATTGATTTCTTTTGGCATCCTGGCACTTCTTTCAGCCGCATCATTACTGTTTCTACTATAGAATTTCATACCGGGGTTTTTGGGAGATATGCCCAGATGGCACTGACCCTGATAGCAGCTTTCCTGATCATTGCAGCTGTGGCCAGGGCCTTTGGTGCCCAGGATGCAATTATACAGACAATTTACAGTTATTTTGGAAAGCACACCTATAACGTACCTCAGGTGGCGGTCTGCAGCTCTGCTGCCATCGGTTCAGTCAGCGGCAGCGGCGCAGCCAACACAGCTGTTACAGGTAGCTTTAACATCCCTTTGATGATACGTCACGGCATCCATCCAGTTTATGCTGGAGCGGTGGAAACCTCGGCCTCTATGGGAGGGCTGATCATGCCCCCGCTGATGGCTGTGGCCGGCTTTATCATGGCCGACATGCTGGGAGTTCCCTACTGGGAAGTGGTACTTAGAGGATTCGGCATAGCCTTTATCTATTTTTCAGCAGTGGCTATGTCTGTCTACCTGATCAGCATCAGGTCTATTAAGCCGGAAAGGCTTACCCCGCCCTCAGCGCCCGGCTACATGAAGCTGAAGACGGTTATCTTTTTTGCCTGTGTTATCTTTCTGATTTTCTTGATGGGTTATGTGGGCCGGGGTGCTATGCGCTCTGCTGTGATAACCGCTTTTGTTATGCTGGGCTTATTGATCCTGGTGCATCTGTATTACAAGTATATCGTGCGCGAGGAATCCCACCAGCAAGACAGTCTGCTGCAAAAGCTCAGGGAAGTAGTGGAAAACCACGCGGATCTGGCCTGGTACCTGGTCATCCTGTTGATGGTGCTGGGCATTATGATCGGGCTGTTTACAGCTACCGGGTTTATTCTGCGCATGGGAGAGCTTCTGATGCAATTAGGCCAGATGAGCCTGGCTTTAACCGTACTAGTGGCCTTTGCCTTTGGCTGGCTGGCAGGTACTGGACTTCCTCCCACAGCCACTTATGTCATTGTAGCTGTAATCGTGGCCACCCCCTTTACCACTTTTGGGGTTAATCCCTGGGTCACTCATTTCTTTGTCTTCTTGCTAGCCATCTGGGGTGAGCTCTCGCCTCCAACTTCCCTGACAGCTGCTGTGGCGTCGCGCCTGGCCGAGGCCTCTTTTATGCGCATCATGGCTACCGCCTTAAAGATATGTGCCCCAATAATCATTCTTTCCTTTGCTATCTTCACCCGTCAGGACCTGGTGGTCAGTACAGGTTGGCCCCAAATTGCCAACGTGCTCATGGTTACTGCTGGGGTGCTGGCATTCACCTTTGCCTTTTTTGGGGCCATGGCCCACAATAAAATGCTAGACTATCTATTAAAGGCAGTCATGCTGGTTCTTTCCCTGGTGACATTGTTTTATGATTCTTACACTATAGCCACTGCGACAGCTGTCTTGCTGGCCTTGATGCTGGCAGTGGGCCTGAGGCAGCACAAAAAAATACTTTACTACGATGTGCTGGAACCACAATAATCTGGCAAAACTGTGGAACCTTGAGGGCTTAAGAGTGCAGTAGTGGCTGACATGCTTATAAAATCTATAGAATTGAAAATAACTAATTCCACCTTGCAATAAAAATGATCCTTATGCTTACATCAGTTGCATATCTGACGCATTAGGTTATTTCCTGGATTCCCGCCTCCGCGGGAATGACATGAACGCTGAATCCATAACTTGAAGTCAGTTGATGATATTGTGCTGAAATCATAATTAAAGCTATTTGGAATAATCAGGATCCAGTACTTTCTTCTTGTATGGCTTGGATCCTGATAAATTATACATCTATTTCCAGATAGGGTAATAAATTCCCAACCTGAGACCCTTTCCCAATTTGCGCTGGTTCTTTTTTGGCCAAGGCCCTGACAGGAGGAAAAAGATCCCACCACCAGCACTTACATGGCGCGGCCTGACCCTGATATTGGTGCTTATCTCCAGTGTCCAGGTCTTGGCTACCCTTTCGGTTTTGTCCCTGCCCACCTTAGCCCCGGCTGCCTCCGAGAGTTTCGGCTTAGGTGCCCATTTTGTTGGTTATCAAGTTAGTACTATTTATGTAAGTGCAGCTGCTGTTTCGCTTATCTCAGGGACCCTGGTTCGAAGATGGGGCGCTGTTGGGGTCAGCCAGTGCGCATTGATCTGTTG
>CAZLUR010000171.1:0-4082 GCA_964562725.1 uncultured Desulfohalobiaceae bacterium
ACTAGATGTGTATGAAAAACGACAAAACATTGTAGTGACCATAAATCAAATTCAACAACAATTAACTTATTGATATTATTGATTATCATCAAAGATAAAAGTAAACCTGGGTTAAGGCAATAAATTCAAACTGATACAAATGCAAATACGAACTCAGACAGTTAGAGGCTTGGATATAGTTTATAAAAACAGTTTATTGCTAATGAACTTTTGACTAGCCAGTGATGCAATAAAGACTACAAGACCTTTTGCAGGTTCTGATTTGCAAAGTCCCAGTTCGCTAGGTACTCTAAAAAATTATGGACATAATCACCGCGCCGATTCTGATAATCCAGATAGTAGGCGTGCTCCCAGACGTCGATGCATAAAAGGGGTTTCAAGCCCAGGGCAATGGGGGTCTGGGCATTGGCTGTATTGATACAATCCAAGCTGCCGTTTTTGAGCACCAGCCAGGCCCAGCCGCTTGCAAACTGAGAGCCGGCTTTTTCTGCAAGGCTGGCCTTAAGGGCCTTGAGGCTTCCGTAGTCTGCCTCAACTCTTTTCTTTAAGGGATCAGCTGGCAACCGGCCGCCTCTGGGACACATGGAGTGCCAGTAGAAGGTATGGTTCCAGACCTGGGCAGCATTATTAAAGAGCGCTTTTAAGCCATCATCTTGGGAGGATTTGAGAACGATTGTTTCCAGGTCCTGGCCCTCAAGTCCGCTGCCCCGGAGCAGGCTGTTGGTGTTTTGCACATAGCCTGCATGGTGCTTGGCATAATGAAAGCTGATGGTCTGCGCTGAGATAGCAGGTTCAAGGGCGTCCTGGGCATAGGGCAGTTCAGGCAAGACAATTGTATCTTGAGCCCAAACATTTCTGGTCCAGGCCAGAGGACCAGCAGCCAGGGCTGCACCGCCTGCCATGACTGCTGCAAGAAAAGTACGCCTGTTGATTTTGCATTTCGCTTCAAAATGTTCAGGATTCATTGGGTGATCCTCCTTTGAAATGTATTCATATGGTTACAAGAGATACACTGCTGCAGGATGTCCAGTAAAGCAGACCCTGAAAAAGCAATGCCAGCCTGGTTGCACTCCGAGCTTTCAAGCAGATTCCTAACTACTCGTTCATCTTGAGATCGAGTTTACATCAGTTTATTCTAAAGAGGGCTTTGCCCGCAACCCAAAGAAGAAGATTAATGAACCACAATGACGCAAAGGGCACTCAGGTTAAACACCCCAAGAGGTCCAGGTTATCAGGCAAGCGAAGTTCAAGAAAGCCAAAGTCATCCCGGATCACGCACCTGGCCACTGGATCGGTGGTCTTGCTATCCCGGCACGCCAGGCAATTCTGGCAATACTGGATGTCATGGTCTATCAGGTTGACTTTGTGCACTGAAGCGCCTGGGCACCGGGCAAGTAAACCCTCTATGGACTTGTCAACAGGCGAATCTTTGACTTTGCCCTTTCGATGGCTGCCCACGATGGCGATGAGGTTTATATCTGGTCCTTATAAGAATAACGGTTAATGTCCAGATGCACCTGCAAATAGTCGGGAAATGAATAATTCAGGAATCAATAATCTACATAACTATTTGCTTTTACTGACTTCTGGTCTCTGACCTTTGACGTCTGTGACTGCAAAAATGACTTTTTGCAGTCACAGCTTACATGGCCTTTACATAAAAAGTTGAGCCTTTTTCAAGAAAAGGTTATTTCCTATAAAAAAGAGTAATCAAGATTGCAAGAATCAAAGGGTAGGGCAAGCAGAATTTGCCTGTAGATTAAACCTATGAATGTAGCTTCTGGAATACTTAAGAATTTGTAAACAATATCTTAATGCTGAAATGGCTTAGAGGGGTTAGATATGCGGTATGGTATGGTGATCGTTGCGCTGATGGTAGGAATGACTGCGGCAATGGTTTCACTTTTGAGCGCACAGTCTTCGAGTTCAAAAGAGGTTCCGCTCAGCAAAGCCACCCAGGGTTGTATCTCTTGTCATCAGGACCTACACCCAGGTATCGTTTCGGCATGGGGCCGGAGTCGGCACGCCCGGATTACCCCGGAAGAGGCAATGAAGGTCCAGGGGTTGGGATTAAAGGTTTCCAGCAAGAAGATTCCGGACCGGTTCCTGAAGGTTGCCGTGGGCTGCGTCGAATGCCATACTCAGCGCCCAGAAGCACATACAGGGACGTTCGAGCATGCTGGATATGACGTCCACACGGCCGTGAGTCCTAATGACTGCTCCACATGCCATGCCGAGGAGGCCGATCAATTTTCCCGCAATCTCATGGCTCACGCCCGAGGCAATCTCGTAGATAATCCCCTGTACATGGACCTGGCCAGGACCATTGAGGGCGAGGTGGCACGCAAGGGGTACCTGCTTGATTTCACGCCCGCCGATCCCTTGACCCAAGCTGAGTCCTGTCTACACTGCCATGGGACCAAACTGGAAGTGAAGGGCTCGCAGGAACGAGATACCCTGTTCGGCTGGATGGTCTTCCCAGTTATAGCTGGGTGGCCGAACCAGGGCGTTGGACGGGAAAACACGGATGGAAGCCTGGGATCTTGCGGCGCGTGTCACAACCGGCATCAGTTTTCCATCGAAATGGCCAGGCAGCCTTATACTTGCAAGAAATGTCATATCGGACCTGACGTTCCGGCTTACAAGGTCTATTCTGCCAGCCGCCACGGGAACATGTTTTCCACCCACGGCAAGCAATGGAATTTTAAAAGCGTCCCGTGGACCGTGGGCGAAGACTTCACCGCACCCACCTGCGCAAGCTGCCATGTTAGCTTGCTGGCGGACTCATCCGGTGACAAAATCGTCCCGAGAACGCATCAAATCACGGATAGGCTTCCCTGGCGGGCTTTTGGGCTGATCTATGCCCATCCACAACCCATTTCCCCTGACACGAGCATCATACGTAATGCGGATGATCTGCCACTGCCGACCAACCTGGACGGGACGTTCGCTGACGAATATTTGATCGACGCAGAGACCATGGCCGAGCGCACTGAAAACATGCAGACAGTCTGTCGCTCCTGTCACGGGAGTGCCTGGGTGAACGGTTTCTGGGAGCGCTTTGAGCGGACTATACAAACGACCAATCAGGCCACTCTGGAAGCTACACGGGTCATGATTGATATTTGGGACAACGGTTACGCAGTTAACCATTTAGCCGGAGGGAGTCTGTTCGATGAAGCGATTGAGAGGCGCTGGAGCGACGTCTGGTTGTTTTACGCCAATCATATCCGCCTTGCTTCAGCAATGGCCGGGGGCGGGGACTATGGCGTGTTTGCTGATGGCCGATACCACATTACCAAGGCGATCATGGAACTTAATGAGTGGTTACGGCACAAGGCAGCCCAAAGCGCTCGGGAGTGCGAGGAGTAAGCTGTTGCTTTGGAATCCGGGGATCAGGGATCGAACCTTGCTCATAAGAAAAACACTTCGGCCCGGTCCCAGATTTACTGATTTTTACTAATTTGTGCAAAAATTTGATGATTGTTGTTAGCTTTTGTATGGCACGACACCCTTCAGGGAATTGGTTTTCAGAAAGAATGAAATAGCTTGCAAGATTGACATGCTCTGTCAAGAGTTGACAAAATTTGACAAGATTTGTCAAAATTCAGTTTATTGCTGTTGATAAAGGACCTTTCAGAAATCCGACTAAAAAAACAGCTCGAAATTTTTTATGGCTTGTTTAGTAAAGGTTAGCATGATGTAAAAACCAGGTTGAGCACCAATGCATGGCATATATTTTGCTTGGTCTATATAATATAATTAAATCTTTTCCTTGAGAAAAGTAAAAAAGGAGGAGAGCAAATGAAATGGACATTAGGATCAACAATCGCAATGGCAGCTTTGCTTGGGTTCTTGATGGCACCTGCCGTCGCTCAACCACCTGATGGAGTGCCCTCTGGCCCACCTGAGGGAGTACCCTCTGGTCCACCTGATGGATTACCCTCTGGCCCTCCTGACGGAGTGCCCTCTGGTCCACCGGAGGGAGTACCTTCTGGCCCACCTGATGGAGTGCCTTCTGGCCCACCTGAGGGAGTGCCTTCTGGCCCACCTGATGGAGTGCCCTCTGGCCCACCTGATGG
>CAZLUR010000172.1:0-4074 GCA_964562725.1 uncultured Desulfohalobiaceae bacterium
TTTCTGCAGCCATAGAAATGGATTGCAGCCCAGAAGAACAAAAGCGGTTCACAGTCTGTCCTGGCACCTGGTAAGGCAATCCTGCGTTGAAAACCACCATGCGGCCAATATTCATGCCTTGTTCTGCTTCAGGAAAAGAACAGCCTAAAATAACGTCCTCGATTTGCTCGGGCTGCACCCCGGTTTTCTTCAGCAGGCCTTTCAAGGCTACAGTGGCCAGATGGTCAGGTCTGACATTGGCGAATTTGCCTCTTTTGGCCCTGCACCCTGGAGTCCTGACCGCCTTAAGTATATATGCTTTGTTCATATCTGCCTCCATTTAAAAAATTTCCAGGACATCTAATCAAAGCTGGTTTGCAACTCCTGCTCCGGAAAAAGCTTAATTCCTGAGGGGTTTGTTGGTCTTTAGGATATGTTCAATACGTTCCTGAGTCTTCTGGTTTTTGCAGAGCCGGATAAAGGCTTCCCTTTCCAGATCCAGCATGTACTGTTCAGTAATCAAGACGCCCTGGTCCACGTCTCCTCCGGTAATGACTTCAGCCACAATACTGCCCATCTGGTATTCGTATTCTGTTATGAAGTTGCCTTCCTTCATGTTCCAGAGCTGGCTTTTGATGCTTGCAGCCACGCTCCTGCCCGGGGCCTGGAAGGGTTCGGGCAATGTGGGCCGGTAGTTTACTGCCAGGCTGAGGGCCTTTTTCTTGGCATCCCCGATCAGGCTGTCTATATCAAAGGTCACTGTATCCCCGGGCCGCATATAGCCGAGTTTGAAAGCATGGTCAGCACCCATAGAGACCTGGGCCTGACCAATGTTTTGAAAATACTTGAAGATTATCCCCTGTACATCTACGCCCAAATTTTGCGAATCTTGCACCGCACGCAGGCAGAGTTCCTTAGTCCCTCCGCCTGCAGGCAACACCCCAGCACCCATTTCCACCAGGCCCATGTAAGTCTCGGCATAGGCATTGATGGCATCGCTGTGCAGGCAGAATTCGCAGGCTCCACCCAGAGCCATCCAGAAGGGCGCTGCCACCACAGGCACATGGGCATATTTCAAGGCCGAGGTAGCCTGCTGGAACTTGTGTACAGACTGTTCCACCTGTTCCCAGAGTCCCTGCTGGATTGCAGCAGCCAGCAGGAAAAGGTTAGCTCCTACTGAGAATCTTTCGCCCTGGTTGCCCAGCACAATGCCCTGGCCTTGATTTTCCGCACGTTCTATACAATTGAAGACAAGGTCCAGCATATCATCGCTGATGGAATTCTGGGCGGAATGAAACTCCAGGCAGAACACCCCGTGACCCAAGTCCACTATAGAGGCGTTATCGTTCTTCTGTACCACGCCCTGAGACTGCTTGAGCAGATGCAGGTTGATCTGCTCCGGCTTGGCGGGCACCTGCTTGAACTTACCTTCCAGGAAATCATAGTAGTACTTGCGGCCATTTTCCACTTTGTAGAACTGCTGGATATCCTTTAATTTCTCAGGTACCTCTACGCCATCCTGTTCAGCCCTGTGCACGAAATAGTCAATGCCCAGACCATCCAGCATCTCAAAGGGGCCGATATCCCAGTTGAAGCCCCATTTCATGGCGTTGTCTACATTGAGCACATCATCTGCTATTTCAGGAATGCGTTTAAAGGCATAGATCAGGGTATCGCGCATGGTGCGCCAGGCAAATTCCGCAGCCTTGTCCTGGCCCTGGACAACGGCCTTGACTCTTTCCTGAGTGGTTTGGGCCAGTTTTGCGAATTTTACAGACTCGAATTTGGGCTTTTGCAAAGGCTTGTATTCCTCAGCCTTGTAATCCCAGTAATAGCGGCTGACACCCTCTGAGGTCTTTTCTTTCTTATAAAATCCTTGTTTGGCCTTATCCCCCAGCTGTCCTTTTTCCACCATTTTATTGATCCAGTCCGGCAACAAAAAGACCGACCTTTCCTCGTCATCAGGCAGGGCATCATAGGAGTTTTTGGCCACGTGGGCCATGGTGTCCAGACCCACTAGATCGGTGGTCTTAAAAGCAGCTGTCTTGGGCTTTCCAGTGGGCTTGCCCGCCACTGTGTCCACTTCCTCTACGCTGAGGTCCATCTCCATCATGTGCTGGATGCATTTGGCAATGGAGTAAACACCGATCCTGTTGCCTACAAAGTTTGGGGTATCCTTGCAGTAGACTATGCCCTTGCCCAGCCTTTGGTTTAAAAAGTCTGCCATATGCCGGACCACTTCAGGGTCGGCTTCATTGCAGCCTACGATTTCCATAAGCCGCATATAGCGGGGTGGATTAAAGAAATGGGTGACCAGGAAACGTTTGCGCAGTTCAGCAGGCAGGGCTTTGGCCATTTCATTCACGGAAAGTCCGCTGGTGTTGGTGCTCAAGACCGCCTCAGGGTTTATATTCGGGGCCACAGTCTCGGATAGGAGCTTTTTCTTGATCTGCATGTTTTCAACCACAACTTCGATTACCCAGTCACAGTCTTTGAGCTTAACTGCATCATCTTGGAAGTTGCCAATCTGGATGCGCTCTTCATAACTGTTAAGCAAAAACGGGGCAGGTTTTGCAGTCTTTAGACCTTCCAGGCCCTGCCTGGAGATCCGGTTTTTGACTTCTGGGCTTTCCAAAGTCAGGCCTTTGTTTTTTTCTTCATCTGTCAAATCCCTGGGTGTGATATCCAGCATGAGCACTTCCAGGCCTACATTGGCCATATGGGCGGCTATGGTGGCCCCCATAACTCCGGCGCCCAATACTGCTGTTCGTTTGATTTTCTTCATTTTTAACCTCCATTTTTTAGGCTGCTTTCCAATGGTGCCTTAACCGGAAAACTCTGTCAGAAAAAAACAAGAAAAATTGAAGCACAAAGGCGCAAAGATCACGAAGGAAGAAGCACCAAGGAGCGTATTTTTCATTTGCCGGGCAACAGCAAATGAAAAGGCAGCCTTCTCCAAAACCGTTACCCGGTTTTGGAGAATATCCAGCTCTGTGCCTTTGTGTCCTTCGCGCCATTGTGGTTCAATCCTCTCTTCCTTAGATTGCGGGTGAAGCCCGCTTTGGGGGGCTATTAGGCCCTGTCTGGTGCGTGGTTTTCAGCTCAAAATTGTTTGTTGGGCAGTTATCTGCTTGCCAGGGTAAGTTTCTGAATGAATATTCATTCAGAGATATGATACAAACAGGTTTCATACGTGTCAAGCAAGGCTGGCTTCTCATCAGGCTGACTGCTTTGATGTATGAGTGATAAGCCTGTCAATTGTTATTCATCTTTTGGGGTTTCTGTTTTTTGATGCGGCCTGGGACAGGTCATTTTTTGCGGATCCAGGAGTTCTTCCAGCTCCTGGGGGCTTAAGACCCCCTTTTCCAGGACCAGTGCGTAGATGCTTTTATTCCGGCTGCAGGCCTCCTGGGCCAGATTTGCGGCCTGGTCATACCCCAGGCAGGGCACCAAGGCAGTGACCAGGCCCAAGGAATCCCGGACCATCTGTTCGCAGCGCTGGGCATTGGCAGTGATACCTCGCAGACACTTGCTGTTGAAGATAGAGCAACCGTTTTGCAGGATCTGCATGGACTGAAAAAGATTAAAGGCAATAATGGGTTCGAATACATTGAGTTGCAGTTGCCCGGCTTCGGCAGCAAAGGTTACAGTGAGGTCGTTGCCAATGACCTGGTAGCAGACCTGATTAAGCATTTCCGGGATGACTGGATTAACCTTGCCCGGCATAATCGAAGAACCCGGTTGCACCGGGGGCAGGTTGATTTCTCTGAAGCCTGTGTAGGGTCCAGAAGACAACAACCTTATGTCGTTACATATTTTGGACAGTTTGACGCTGACCCTCTTCAAAATCCCGGAGAGCTGTACATAGGCCCCGGTGTCACTGGTGGCCTCAATCAAGTTTGGGGCCAGCTGCAGATCTAATCCAGTAATGTCCGCCAACCTTTGGCAGACCATTTCTGCATATTCCGGCAAGGTATTGATACCCGTGCCTATGGCCGTGGCCCCCATGTTAATCTCCAAAAGCAGCTTCAGGGCCTCCCCCAGGCGCTGCACGTCTTCGCCGATATTAATTCCGTAGGCTGTAAACTCCTGGCC
>CAZLUR010000173.1:0-4039 GCA_964562725.1 uncultured Desulfohalobiaceae bacterium
TAGTCTAAAACAGTTTCTTCTGTACTCAATGAGCCCTTTATGCGGTGTATAGTGTAGCGTTTTTCAAGAATCTGGCGCCGGATTTGCGTCAATCTGTCAATCCAGGTCATGGCTACCTGCGGCAAGGCCAAAAATCTAAGGGTCAGGCCTGTAGGAGGGGTGTCAAAGATGAGGTAATCCGCAAAGGCTTTATCCTTTATGGTCTTAGAAATACATGTCAAGAGAGCATATTCTTCTATACCAGGGGAGTACTTCAGAGTGGAAAAGTACTTATCCAGGTTAAGGGTCTTCAAATAAGCATATGTACTGGACAAAACATCAGTCTCTTGTTCTAGATATTCTTGTGACAGTTTTTGCAGATTGACCTCTTGCAAAGAGAGGTTCTTGCTGATGTTTTTTGTTCCTGCTTTGACGTCCATCCCGAAAATGTCGCCCAAATTGTGTGCAGGGTCCAAAGACACAATGAATACCTTTGACCTTTGGGATAGCTGCCATGCTGAGGCTGCAGCCATGGTGGACTTTCCTACACCCCCTTTGCCTGTAAAAAAAAGTATTTTCATTTAGTCAATACCTAGTGTACCACACATTTCTGCCAGCATATCCCCTGCGTCACGCGCCCTGCAATTCAGTATTTTCAATTCCCGTTCCATGAAGGGCAGAAGCTCAACTGCCAGAAAGGACGGAGGAGCCGGGAGCCCGACAAAGGAGCCCAGGACCAGGAGAGCGAAAATATTCTCTAGCTCCCGGCATTCAACCTCAGTCAAAGCGGCTGCCTGTTCTCGATGCGAAGCGTCGATACAGGACAGCGTTTTTTTGATCAGCTGGAAAAGCCTCGGGGACATAATTCAGCTAAAAGCGGAAAAGGCTGTATTTTTTGGTGTAGTAATCCTCAAAAAATCCAACCTGACTTTGCAAGTAGTCGTAATGGCCGCGCTCCCAATCGGCCAGACTGGCAAACAGCTCCTTGGCCTCCTTTTCTTGAGCCTTTTCAGCCATCTCCCGGTAAAATTTCTCAGATTCCAACTCCAGCTTAATCCCGATGGACAAAGCGGTCATGTCGAAATCACTCACCTTGTCCTTGAATTCTCTGGTAAAAATCGGGCTCTCAGCATCTTCAAAGCTAGCCGGCGTTTGAAGTTGAGGCATGGTCAGCCCTTTGCCCTGGGTATAGTCTTTGGCCATTTGCAGCAGGGTATCATGATGTCCCTGCTCTTCAGCGGCCAGCATCTGGAATACCTCTTTGGCCTTGGTGTCCCCTGTTTTTTCGGCAGCGACTTTATACAGCTCCCGACCCTCGATTTCACCCTTGATTGCATCTTGCAAAGCTTTTTGCAGATCCATAACTTCCTCCTTTGATCCCCCCAGTTTCACTTGTAATGAAACTGGGGGTTCTTACATTTTATCTTCGTGACCAGGGTCTATCCCGGTGACGTTTTCTCTCATGGCTACAGCCATCTCCTTTGGTCTTAGGTGCTTAATCCTCTGTCACCTTATAGGCCTTGGATTTGATGAATTCCCAGATAAACAGGAAATTCAAAATCAACATCACGCAAACAATGACCATTACTGTCCATCCGGACAAGGGTTTTGCGGCAATGGCGCCAGGCTGGACAAATACTATGAACCATAAAATGGCTGCAGTGACGGTTACCCAGAGCGCCCAGGCCGGGTAAACTGCTACGCTGGCAAACCCTGATTTCAGTTTCTTGGCTGCATAGGCCGCGCCTGTCATCAGAGCGATAGAAGCGATCAGCTGGTTTGCCGCACTAAAGGAGCCCCAGAGGACTAACCAGTTGCCGCTCGCGGCCAGCCAGATACCTATGGCAGCTGGGATAACAGAAGCTACCCAGCGGTTGGTCAGAAAATTGTACAGGCCGGTAGCCCGGTCTTTCAGCGGCAGGGCAATTTCAGATAGGCAGAAGCGCGCCAGGCGATTGGTGGTGTCCAGGGTGGTCATGGCAAAGGTGGAAACCCACATGCCGGCGATGATTAAAACAAACTTAGCTGGAATAAACGCCAGCCAGGATGAGCTGACCATGTCTGCATAGGACTGCACAAAGAGATCGGCCTTGGTAAGATTGACTGATGCTGAGGCCTTAGTAAACATGGCGCCCCAATTGTCGAAATTTAAGGTTTCGGTGGACACACCAGCGTTCTGCAGGGCTGTATACCCGAAGCCTGCAATGGACACAATAACGATGGTGGACAGAAAACCCTCGGTAAACATGGCCCCATAACCGACAAAAAGGCCGTCGCTTTCCTTGGTCAGCTGCTTGGAAGTAGTGCCTGAGGCCACCAGGGAGTGGAAGCCGGAAAGTGCACCACAAGCAATCACCAAAGGAATTGCCGGCCAGAAGGGTGTGGGTTGTCCTCCGAGCAGCACTGGTGAAAAGGTAGAAAAGGCAGGAATTTCAAAACCTTTGAAAACAAAGATTGCGGCTAGGAATCCCAGGGCCAAGCCTGCGACCAGCAGCCATGCATTCAGGTAATCCCTGGGCTGCAACAGCACATTGACTGGAATAGAGGCGGCAATGATGATGTAAAAAAAGAAGATCCACATCCAGGTATTATAACTCAATTCAATACCCTGCAGCGAACCTAACCAGATGGCCGCCGCCAGCATAAGTATGCCGATGATTGAGGCCAGGGTAAAATTTATCTTGAGCCGATACATTAATACCCCAAGAATCAGGGCAGCCACAATCTTCCATATATAAGCCGAAGCGATCTCCGGAGTATTAACGAACATTCCGCCGATAATAGCGGCAAAGGCTGCAACCACCAGTATAAGCAGGAAGAAAACCAGCCAGTAAAATGCTCTGCCTGTTTTTTTACCGATCAGGTCGGTGGCTACAAATTGAATTGATTTGCCATCATAACGTATGGAGGCCATTAAGGCCAGATAATCATGCACAGCTCCGATAAAAATGTTGCCGAACCAGACCCAGAGCAGGCCGGGTACCCAGCCCCAGCACATTGCCAGGGCAGGCCCGATGATTGGGGCCGCCCCTGCGATAGAAGCAAAATGATGTCCGAACAATACTTCTCTTCTGGCCGGAATAAAATCTACCCCGTCATAGAGGCGCTTTGAAGGCGCCTCACTGGCATCTGAGGCCTTGACCACATCTCTTTCTAATTTTTTGCCATAGCTAAAATAAAGAAAGAGATACAGCAAAAAGCCAACAATAATAATTAATGTAGTCATCTAGGCCCTCCTTTTAAGTTGTGCAGTTACAAAATGTCCTTGCAAAACCAAATATTTAAAAAATGGCCTGTTTAGGCCATGGTTGGCCAATAGGTAATAAAATGGAAGAAATAATTTCTGAAAGTTGTGTTGACATGGATAGCCGCTTGAAATGCAATGCATGTTAGTTAATTTTTAAGGCTTGTATCATAGCTGCTGAGATCTAGCAACTAGTTTGCAAGATGCAATCAAATTCAGGATATAAACAAAGCTAAACATCAAAGGAGGCCATTATGAGCTGCAAGGAACATTGTCAGTATGCGCACAAACTGAAGGGCAAACCGGAAAACTGCACTCCGGAGCAAGCCCGGGAATGCCACGGGGACGAGGCCGACCATCCCTGCGCCCAGACCGATCGAGGTGAGCAGAAAGACACAAAATCGGACTGAATCCGCAACCCAACCAAGAGCACATTGAACCGCCCCCCGGTTTCCTTATTCCAGAGCCTGTTTGGTTTGACTTAAATCAAGGACCAGGTTTCTAAAATGCGCTAAACAGGATATGTAAAACAGATATAGTATGTTAATAGCACAATGGTGCCGCAATGTTAACCAAAATGCTTTACAAAATTTAACCAGGGAGTCTAAACATGAAAAAAAACAACATTTTTCAAGAGGGAAAATTCAGCGAACAGGCAATGCAAAAAAACCTAATCCACGACAGCCCTTATTTCCGGATTATCAACTTCAACTTCAAGGCTGGGCAGGAGCTGCCCATTCATTCCCATGACCTGGAAGGACAACTGAGTATTCAGGTTTTAGAAGGCCAGGGAGAATATCTGGCCCAGGACCAGAC
>CAZLUR010000174.1:0-4006 GCA_964562725.1 uncultured Desulfohalobiaceae bacterium
ATGCGGGGTTGATTAAAATGAGATCAATAGGTTCAAATATTCAAGGACCTAGCACATAGAGAAACTCGGCAAATATTTTAGGGTTAACTATCAGAACAGTTTTTTGCGGGATCACAATATAGTCCACATCTTTATCTTTATTGTATACAAAATAACTCTTTTGCATGGTGGCCTCCTTTAAGGTGTTGATTCCTATGCATGCATATACCCATCTTCTCAATAGCTCTAAGGGAACTCTTCAATCTCAAAACCAGAAGCGTAGTCCGGCCACAAAGGCTGCAGAGTCCACCTCCCCGCCCTCCTTGTCGATATTGTGGGCGGTTTCGCCGATCTTTCTATTCCAGCTCAGACCCACGTAAGGCGCAACTTCCCTGCGAAAATGATACATGAGCCGGCAGCCCAGGGTGATATCAGTGATCCCCTGCCAGGTTTCGTACTCCGGCAAGTCCTGCAAGAATAATCCGGCTTCCAGGCGCGGGGCCAGGGCCAGGCGCTGAGTCAGAAGCAGCTCGTACTCGACTTCGAGCTCGGCCGAAACGTCTCCGTCCTCGCTGACATACCCGGTGGCATCGACTTCAAACCACAGAGGGGCCAGACCTTGAAAGCCAAGGGCCAGGAACGTTCGAGAAGGGCTCGGCTTAAAATCATGGCGAATCCCGGCCTGGAAATCCCAGAAATTGGCGATGTTCCGGCCATAGAGCAGCTCTACCTCGGCCTCCTCCACTTCGTCATGGTCTAAGGAATACTCGCCTTCACTCTCCAAAAAGAGCTTGTTATAGTCGTTGCCCACCCAGCCCATCACATCCCACAGCAAAACCTCTTCATCCTTCTCCCGCCACTGGTGCTCGAAACGGTCGGCCTTGAAGGTGGCAAAGACTTGATTATCGTGAATGGGCTGGACCCCGAAGTTCTTCTGGGGACCTTCCTGACCGTCGACGGCGTACTTCTGGATGCCTTCACCCGTATGGGAATCTGCTTCCAGCTCACGGTAATCAGCTGGGTAGGCTTGTTTCCGGTTTTCCCAGGCAGTGTCCTCCGCACCCTGGACAGGAGAGCTCAGGCTCAGGCACACAATCAGGATTATGAACATATATCTCATTACCAGCTCCTTTTTCAGGCAACACGGACAACCTGGAACATTCCGGCTTCCATGTGGTAGAGCAAGTGGCAATGGAAGGCCCAATCTCCCTTCTCAATGGGGGTGATCAGGGCTGAGAGGACTTCGCCCGGCTTGACCAGGACCGTGTGCTTGAAAGGCAACTTCTCGGCCCTGTTTTCCAGCTGCATCCACATCCCATGCAGGTGGATGGGATGGTCCATCATGGTGTGGTTGACCAGGAACAGGCGCAGCCGTTCCTGGTAGCGAAACAGGTATGGCCCCGGATGCTCGCTGAACTTGCGTCCGTCAAAGGAAAACATGTATCTTTCCATGTTGGCGGTAATGTTGATGGTCATCTCCCTGTCCGGCTCTTCTTTGTAGGGCTGCTGCTCGGCGGACACCAGGTCGTCGTAGACCAGAACCCGCCAGCCGTCCTTACCCAGCCCCAGGCCGGGTTCATCCATGCGATAGCGGGGATTGTTGATGATCATGGCCGCGCTGACCGAATCTTTGCGGTCCGGAACAAATGGCTCGGGTCCGTTGGGTCCCGGAATGCGGGAATCGGGTTTGGGTCCGGCCTTATCCATGTCCATATTCCCATGCTCCATATGTCCGGACTTCATCTCCCCGTGGTCAATTCCGCCGAAGATGGACTCGCCCATCATGCCCATGCCAATGCCTTCCAAAGAACGTACCGGGGGCTTGCGCGTTTCCGGGACCGGGGCCTCCAGGCCGGGCTCCGGGGATAGGGTCCCCCGGGCATATCCGCTGCGGTCGATGGATTCAGCAAACAGGGTGAACGGCCTGTCCTGCCTGGGCCGAACCAGCACGTCATAGGTCTCGGCCACTCCGATGCGGAACTCGTGCACCCTGACCGGCTGGACCGCCTTGCCGTCCGCCATCACCACATCCATGTCCAGTCCCGGGATGCGCACGTCGAAGTTGCTCATGGCCGAGGCATTGATGAACCGCAGCCGAACGGTCTCCCCCGGGTTGAACAGGGCCGTCCAGTTCATGGCCGGAGAATTACCGTTCATGAGGTAGGTGTAGGTAGATCCGGTCACGTCAGCTATGTCCACCGGGCTCATGCGCATCCTGCCCCAGGCCATACGTTCGGCCAGGCTGTCGTGAAAACCGCGTTCCCTTAAGTCCGCAAAAAAATCGCCTACGGTACGCTGCTGGTAGTTGTAGTAATGTCCCAAAAGGTTGATGTGCCGAAAGATGGTTTCCGGCTGCTCAAAGGACCAGTCCGAGAGGACCACCACGTAGTCCCGGTCGAAAGAAAAGGGCTCCCCGTCCTTGGGATCTATGATCAGCGGACCGTAGGATCCGGACTGCTCCTGCAAAAATGAATGGCTGTGATACCAATACGTTCCGGCCTGAATGACCTTGTAGCGGTACTCATAGGTCTCTCCTGGCGGAATACCTGCAAAGTTCACCCCGGGCACTCCGTCCATAGAGAAGGGCACCAGAATACCGTGCCAGTGGATGGAAGAGTGAGCCGTGTCCATCATGTCGTTGGTCACGTTGAGGGCCACGTCGTCTCCTTCCTGCAGCCTGACCAACGGGCCTGGAACGGTTCCGTTGATGCCGGTGGAGATCCCTTCCCTTCCGTCGATGACAATGGGGGAGTAGCCGATGGTCAGATCATAACGGCTCCTGGCCGGAGGCAATCCTTCCAGCCCCCATTTTTCCGTTCTGGCCCAGGAGGGAAGGGGGAATGCAGTATGCATCCCGGCCAGAAACACCGATGCTCCAAGGCCCTGCAGGAACCTGCGCCGGCTGACTTTTGCCGATCTGTTCATACGAACTTCCTTTGGTTTTTGCTTTGCTCTGGAATGGTGTCCTGCTTGACGAGAATGTCTAGTACCCCAAAGGAGCTTGTTAATCCCATCTTTATCGTTGCAAAAAGAAAACAAGGCGGGCACAGATCATCTGCAGCCCGCCTTGTTTTTTGTCCAGCAAAGCACGAGCTGACAAAAATTCAATGCTGGGCAATGAAACCATCACAAACTTTAACTGAGATAATATTCTCTTTTGATATAAGATATTAATGATCCTTACCTTCATTTTTGGGGGATGCTTTTTTCCCGCCCATCATGGACCCCTTTCCAGTCATTTTTTTGTTTTTGTCCTTACCCATCATGTGGCCCATGATAAAGCTGTCGGCTAGAGGCCCCAAAGCTTTCTTCAGGGCGTGATTCGCAAGGCCTCTGGCTTCAGCCATTTCCATAAGCCTGGATTTGTTTTCCCTTACCCTGCTGAAGACTTCTCTCAGCTCATTTTGCATTGGAGAATCCTGAGACAGTAAAGTATGAAGCTCCATTACGGCAACTGCCAAGTCCTTGCGAACCATTTCCGACTCCTGCATGAAAGCCTGAAATTCTTTTTTCATGAAATCATGGAAGTTTTCCTTAATAAGGTTTGCACCATGCATACCTTTACCATGTTGCATACCCTCCTTGCCTTGAGCATTTGCTGGAACAGATTGCATAGAGAGAATAATAGCCAAGCTCATCAGCCAAAAAATTCGAGGATAGTACTTTTTCATAATTGACCTCCATGTATAGTGTTTTGAATATATTTTTCTATGCCAATCAATATTCATGTTAAGGCATTGAAATGAACCGATATGCGAGCGTTTAATCAAGCAATATCCAGTTTGTGCAGAATGCCCTTGAGGTAGTCTGCTGACGAGCGAAGTTGGTCAGCCTCTGCATCTTCGAGCTGAATTTTAACGGTTTTGGCCACTCCGTTCTTGTTGACCAGGACCGGAATGCTCAAGCACACGTCATGAATATCATAAAATCCATCCACCAGCGTGGAGGCCGTGAGGATATTGTTCTCGTTGCGCAAAATGGAGGCTGCGATGTCCACCAAGGCCAGACCGATGGCATAATAAGTGGA
>CAZLUR010000175.1:0-4001 GCA_964562725.1 uncultured Desulfohalobiaceae bacterium
CTCAATAGCGAGAGGCTGTTTCCTGCGCAGAAGCAAAATCTCCAGCATGCGCACCAGGGCATTGCCTGCTTTCCACCTTTTGGACTCTTTTAAGGCCTGCACGTCCTGGCAGACTTGCCGGATCCATCTCTGCAGCTCCTTGATCTCCTGGCTGGAAAGGGAAAAAGGAAACTCTTCGGCCCGGGTTTTTTCCTTCCATAGTGTATATTCTTGAAATATGTCCTGCATATGATCCATGGCCAATTTGGGCCGGCGGCGCAATAAAAGCAGCTCCAGGATTCGCAGCAGCTTATCTCCCAGCCTCCAGCGCATGGAGCACTGCAGGGCCTGTGCATCCTTGTGCAGCTGGCGCATCCAGGTCAGCAACTGCTTGTTGTCCTGGTCAACAGGACTTCTGGCCTGATGTCTGGCTGCTTTTGGCCCGGGGCGGGATTTTGTCCGGCTGGGGCGGTCCTGCTTGGCAAAACTCTGGAAGACCTCCTGCATATGGTCCACAGCCAGAGGTTTTTGGCCTTGAAACGTCAGGCACTCCACCACGCGCAGCAAGCTATGGCCCAGCTTCCAGCGCATGGAGTGCAGCAGGGCCTGCACGTCCTTCTCCAGTTGCCGCATCCAGGTCTGCAACTGTTTTTTTTCATCCTGCACATCCATCAGCTGCAGCCTCAGCTTCTCCTGCTCTTCTTCTGCATCAGCCAGAGCTTGAAAATACTGCCTGGTCAGGTCTTCTTGCTTGTGCAGACTGTTTTGCAGCTCTTGCAGGGACTGATCCCTTTTCTGGAGCTCTTGCTGCAGTCTGCTCTGCTCGCCATCAGCCTCGGCCAGGGCGGAGCTGTACTCCTGGCTTAATTCCTTTTGCTCCTGGAGTTGTTCTTGAACTTTGGCCAATTCATGTATTTTGGACTCAAAGTCATTTTGAAGGATTCCCAGTTTCTGTTTTTTATCCGCCAGGCTCTTTTCCAGCTCCTGGATCTGCTGCTGGAGCCCGGCCTTTTCCTCCTTTTCCTGCTGCAGCTTTTGCAGACTTTCCTTTTCCTTGGCCTGCCACTGCTGCAGTTCCTCCTGCAAGTTTCTTTCCTTGTCCGAGAGCTGCTTCTTGAGGCTTTCCAGCTTTTTCCGGGTCTGATCCCTGTCTTGATGCAGCTCGTCTTTTTTGACTGCAAGTTTCTCCTTGCGCTGCCAGAGATCCTGCCAATAACCATGCAGCATATGCTGGTTGCGTCCGGCCTTGATCCATAGTTCCAGGCGCAGGGGACAATCCGGCAGATCCGGCAATTCAGGCAGCAGAAGACCGGGATTATTCCCTGTGGCAACTATTTCCAAAGTTTCCTGCCGGGAGAGCTCCAAGGCATCTCCCTGAAGAGACATGCCGGCAAACTCTTCATCGGCTGTCCAGCAGACTTCAGCGCTGGCTGCATTGACCAGCTTGACCCCGGTTATGGCCACCATGCCTCTGGTATTCAGGGGATCCAGACGCAGCCTTGAGCTGCGCAAGGCCAGGGCGTCTGGAATATCCACTGAGATCTGTTGCCATTCCTCCGGGGCCAGCAGGATCTTTTGGGACAGGTCCTCCTGGTATACCTGCCTGGAGTCAGGTGCAGGGAAATAGATCTGCAGATACAGGGTCTCGGCAGTGCTCTGGGCAGCCAGCAGCCGTCTCTGGCGCTGCAGGGCATGATCCAGTTCAGCCTGCTCATAACGACCGATGACGCTGAGCAGATTATCCAGGACTTCTGCGGCATGCCTGCGCTCGTCCTGGGCCGGAATAATACTGGTATCAGACACAGCCAGGGGAAACTGGGCCATAGTTTCAGGCCGGGAAATCAAGCTGGCGTCCTGGCTGGGGGGCTGCTTCAGCCTGGCCAGGCGGGTACTGGCCTGCAGTTTGCGAAACTGCTCATAGATCCAGGCATAGTGCCTGAAGAGGCCGTCCTTGATCTCTGCATCCCCCTGATGTTCCCTTTTCAGTTCCGGGCGGATAAAGCCCAGGATATCCTGGGCCTGCTGCACAGGGTCCATATGAGCCAGGGGTTTCAGACTGGCTGCATCCTGCAGGGTGCTGATGGGATCTGCCAGGAGCTGGTCAAAGGTGAGCAGGGCGTGCTCCAGGTCCCTGCAGGCAGACAAGGCCTCCCGGTTGTGCACCAGCCACAGCAGGTGCCCCTGGAGCAGGTCAAAGTTGTCACGCTTTTGCAGGGACCTGGCTACTTCCATGGGATGGCGGAGCATAAAGAGCACTGCAGGGCGGATCTGCAGCCCTTCCAGTACTCTGACCCACAATGGCAGCAGCCGGCACAGGCGGGGATCCTTGACTGCAAAGGGTCTGTCCTGGTCTAGAAACTGGTCCTGCAGGATCCTGTTCAGGGTCTTAGCTGCCTGGTCTGCAGCCTGGCTGTCCAGCCAGCCCTGGGGCAGGCTGCCCACCATGTTCCAGCGAAAACCAAGGTCCCGGAAAAGGATGTCATGGGCCAGGACAATGTCCTGATTTTCAAAATATCCGGATTGATTGGCCTGGTTGCCGGGCATCATGGCCTGGCCCAGGTTGAGGCCCATCAGGTGCAGACAACCTGCCAGGGCGGATGTTCCGCTTCTGTGCATGCCCAGGATGATGGTGCAGTTTTTTTGGCTCATTTTTATTGTCCTGTTGTTAGTTTAAACCAGTAAAAAACAGGAAGAGCAAGAATTTAACCAGGAAGGACAGGAAGGGGCAGGAAGGGTTAAGAAAAGAGAATCCTGCCTTTAATGCCTTTACTTCCTGTACCTTCCTGCTCTTCCTGGTAGAAGAAAAAAAAGAATTAAACCAGGAAGGACAGGAAGGGCCAGGAAGGGTTAAAAAACAAAGCTTTTTAAGCCTTGCTTGAGTTTTTTTACATTGAAATTGATCAAAAATCCTTCATCAATGTCTGATAATTTCATATAGGTCAGAAGCTGTGCCTCATGGATGCCTTGCAATTCTTCCACAGCTTTGAGCTCCAGGATGATTTGATTCTCAACCAAGATATCCACCCTGTAGCCACAATCCATGAGTACCCCTTTGTACTGCACTGGCAAGGGATGTTCAATCTTAAAATCTATGTTGTTTAACCTCAATTCATGTGCCAGGCATTGTTGATAAGTTTTTTCCAATAAGCCAGGGCCGAGTACACGATGAACTTCTATGGCAGCTCCAATGACCCTGTTGGATAAGATGGAAAATTCTTTAGGCATATTCCCTCCTTCCTGTGTCTTCCTGCTCTTCCTGGTAGAAAAAAAAGAACTTAACCAGGAAGGCCAGGAAGGGCCAGGAAGTTTTAAGAAAAAGGGCTCCTGGTTTTAAATGCCTTTCCTTCCTGTGTCTTCCTGCTCTTCCTGGTAGAAAAAAAAAGAACTTAACCAGGAAGGCCAGGAAGGTCAGGAAGGTTTTATTCATAAACCCAGCTGCCAGAAAGGCATAATCCCGTCATGGGGATAGTATAAAGGCTTTATGGCATATGGTTCGGGAACACTCAAGCCTTGCAACATCTCAGGCAGACCATACTTGGCCTGACAGGCATAGTAAATGGGATAAAAGCGCTGACTGTCAAATTCATCAATCTGCTGATAAGGCCAATCTTTATCCATATGCGGCAGGAGCCAGTGCATGCCTGCTTTTATCCCACGACCGTCCTGTCCTGTAAAATGCCATAAATCCTCACCACAACTTTCGGCCAGCTGGGCCAGATGGATCCAGCCCTGCAGATTGAAGCAGCAGTAGTGGGCTGTGATGGTTCTTTTCAGTTCTTGAGGCTGGCTGCCGTTAGAATCAAAATGTTCGAGTATCCTGAACCTGGAATCCCTGAGAGTGTCCCGGACAAGAATATGTTCATCCAGGAAGCAGGCTATAGAGGCCACCTGAAGGTCATAGTAAAGGCCGTGGTTGTTTCTGGATGAACGTTCTATTCTGCCTTGGGGGCTGGTCAAAAGCCAGCTCAGGTATTTTTTGAACCATTTTTTCAGTTCTTCCTGTTCAGAGTCGGATATGAAGC
>CAZLUR010000176.1:0-3920 GCA_964562725.1 uncultured Desulfohalobiaceae bacterium
ATGAAATTGATACTGACTTTGAAATCACAGGCTATACTCTTTTTTTCTATGGCAAATGCCCCAGATGTCACCAGATACCAAACAATTAATAACAACAATAAAATAAAATCTTCTGTTTAAGCCAATGGTGAAAATTTGAGATGATTATTTTATAACGAACCCTAAGAGCTTGAAGGAGGAAAGCATGAAATCCTTAAAAGGCACCCAGACAGAAAAAAATATTCTTACTGCATTTGCTGGCGAATCTCAGGCCAGAAACAGATATACATATTTTGCCAAGCAGGCTAAAAAGGAAGGTTTTGAACAGATTTCGTTCATCTTTGAAGAGACAGCAAATCAGGAAAAAGAACACGCCAAACGTTTATTCAAATTTCTGGAAGGTGGTGAAGTTGAGATCCAGGCCTCTTTTCCCGCTGGCAAGATAGGCTCGACCGCGGAAAACCTCAAAGAGGCTGCAAGTGGAGAGCACTATGAATACAGTGAAATGTATCCTGGCTTTGCTAAAATTGCCAAAGAAGAAGGATTTGCAGAAGTTGCAGATGTCATGAAGTCCATTGCAGTAGCTGAAAAACATCATGAAAGCCGCTACCTGGGCCTGCTTAGAAATGTTGAACAAGGTAGTGTATTCAAAAAGGACAAAAACGTGACCTGGCGCTGCCGCAACTGCGGATATACCCACGAAGGGCCTGAGGCCATGCAGGAATGCCCCTCCTGTGCCCATCCCCAGGCCCATTTTGAAGTTTTCTGTGAAAATTGGTAAAATATAAAGCCTGGGAAAAGGCTTGGTGGCATATTTTGCCAGTTAAACAACCAAGGGCGCACCATATAAACAGTGCGCCCCTTTTTTTGACTATGCCCTGCCTTTGGGTTTAGAGTACATATAAAGGATTATAAGAAATCTTGAGAGATCAAATCTCTAGACTTAACGTTCAAAAAGGAGACAGAAATGAGACCGCAACAGATAAAACCAGATATCTACTCGGTGGGTATAATAGATTGGAACCTGAGGGATTTCCATGGCTATTCCCAGACTAAACAGGGCACCTCCTACAATGCCTATCTGATCCTGGCAGACAAGATTACCTTATTTGATACTGTCAGCGAGAATTACAAGGAAGAATTCCTGTGCAATCTGGCCCAGATAGTGGATCCTGAAAAAATAGATTACCTGGTAGTCAACCATGTAGAACCTGACCATGCCGGTAGTTTGCCCTATATTGTCCAGCACGCCAGGCCGGAGAAAATCTTCTGCTCCCAGATGGGCTATAAATTCATCCAAGGCAGATTCCAGGCTGCAGACTGGCCCCTGGAAAAAGTCAAGAGCGAGCAGCAGCTAAGCCTGGGCAATAAAACCGTACAATTTCTGGAGACCAAGATGTTGCACTGGCCGGACAGTATGGTTTCCTATATCCCGGAAGACAAACTGCTCATCTCCCAAGATGCCTTTGGCCAGAATATAGCCAGCAGTCAAATCCTGGACCAGCATCAGGAATGGCCTGCCCTGAAAAAGGAGATGGCCAATTATTTCGCTAATATAATTCTACCTTATTCCTCCAATGTGCTGCAGACCCTGGGCAAAATTCAGGACCTGGGCTGGTCAATAGATATGATCGCTCCGGACCACGGTCTGATCCTGGAAAAACATCTTCCCCAGGCAGTGGCTGCCTATCAGGAGTTTGCCCGGCAAAAACCCAGGGCCAAAGCGGTGATTTTCTACGACACCATGTGGCAAAGTACGCAAAAAATGGCCCGGGTGCTGGCCTCAAGCTTGGCTGAACAAGGCATAGAGGTCAAAGTTTTCCATCTTAAGAGGTGGCATCATTCAGACGTGATGAATGAGGTCTGGGATGCAGCTGCTGTGCTGGCAGGTTCTCCTACCCACAACAACGGGATTATGCCTCAGGTGGCGGATATGTTAACCTATATGCAGGGCCTGCGTCCCCAAAACAAATTGGGGGCTGCCTTTGGATCCTATGGCTGGAGCGGCGAAGCCCCCCAGGGAATTCAGCATTGGCTGCAGCAAATGGCTATGCAGACTCCGTTGGAGCCAATGCGCGTCCAGCACGTGCCTGGGCATGAAGACTATAGGCAATTGAGCAGCCAAGCCCAGGTCCTGGGGGAAAAAATCCTGGCACTGGTCCAAGAGGAGGGTCAAAAGGGCTGAAAGCTATCTCAAGTCTGATCTGAACTTGATGGACGCCTGCCTGGGTCTGAACCCGGGATGGATTGGCTGCCTGCAACCTGGGAATCATTTCTGAACTGGCTTAAAATCAGCATCCAAGACGTTGAGAAAACCGAGCATTCGATCCACTGTCTTGGCTACACTGCCCAGGCCGGCCTGGTCCTCAGCTATACCCCGAGCTCCTTTATCCCTGGACCAGAGCGTCCCGCCCAGGTTAGCCCCAAAAGCCCCGCCTGATACTGGCAGCATTTCGTTTATCAAATAAAAATCGTGCAGACAACTCAGAACCTTTTCCTGACCGCCATTTCTGTCTCCACCCACAGCCAGTCCTGCCCCGATCTTGTTTTGGAAGACCCTTTTATCCAGGGCCAGCAAGGCCCGGGTCCGATCCAGGACAGCCTTTAATTGGCCACTGATATGCCCATGGTAACAGGGGCTGCCCAGAAGCCAGAGCTTACAGTCTTGCATCTGCTGATAAAGCTCCTGCATGTCGTCCTGGTGCACACAGCCTTTTTTTTTACGCAGGCAATAGTCGCAGTGTATGCAGTAGCTGATTTTCTTGGCCCGCAGGGTATAGAAACTGGTCTGCAGGCCGTATCTGTCCCGGGCATAAGCCAGGGCCCAGTCTATTGCATGATAGGTGGCACTCTTGCGCGGGCTGCCTGAAATTCCCAATAATTTATATTCCTGCATATTGCTTCCCTGTCCTGATCATACTTATGATTTCCCAGAAACCTGGCCCTGCTCAAAGGTAAATACTTCATTAAACACCCTGACGGCTGCCTGGATGATACTCATGGACAAAGCCCCGCCAGTGCCCTCTCCCAGACGCATATCCAGGCAGAGTATAGGCTCCAGATCAAGATGTTGCAACATCAGGGTATGTCCAGGCTCTTGGGAGCAATGCCCGGCAAATATATAATCCTTGATTCCTGGATGCAGGGCCTGAGCTACCAGGGCTCCGGCTGTGGAGATAAAGCCGTCTATGACCACCGGGATCCTATGATAGGCCCCGGCCAGGATGCAGCCTGCTATGCCCCCTATTTCAAAGCCTCCTACTTTAGCCAAGACATCCAGGCCGTCTGTCCTGTTGGGTTTATTCACCCTCAGGCCCTGTTCGATGACCTGCATCTTGTGCATTATTCCCTGTTCCTGGAGTCCTGTCCCTGGCCCGGCCATGAGTTGTGCGCTGCATCCGGTGAACACCATACCCAGGGCTGCTGCCGAAGTTGTGTTGCCGATGCCCATATCCCCGGTACCTAAAATATTAGTGCCCTCCTGGATCCTCTGCCTGGCGATGCTAAAGCCAGTCAGGATTGAGTTCTGGGCCTGCTCCAAACTCATGGCCGGACCCCGGGCCAGGTTTTCTGTGCCTCGGCCCTGCTTACAGACCTGCAGCAAATGCCCTGCAGACAAACCCTGGGGCTCAATGTCCGGAATAATGCCCATATCCACAACTCGAACCTCAGCGCCCACCTCTCTACCAATAACATTTATACCTGCTCCGCCGCGCAAAAAACAGCGCACCATCTCCAAAGTAACCACCTGGGGATAAGCGCTGATTTTCTCCTGGGTCACCCCGTGGTCTCCGGCAAAAACCAGAATAGTTTTCTGGCCCACCTCCGGTTTAAGACTGCCCTGGATGGCACAGATCTCTTCAGCCAGTCCATGTAGTCTGCCCAGGGCCCTGAAGGGCATGATCAGTCTGGAGCTATGCTCCCGGGCCTTGTGCAATATA
>CAZLUR010000177.1:0-3896 GCA_964562725.1 uncultured Desulfohalobiaceae bacterium
TGTCACACTCAGCGGGGACATGACGAGCCTGAACAATGAACTGTCCAAGGGTGCAGTCACCGTTGCTCCGGTGGATAATACCCGCGATGAGCTATATTCCATTCTCAGGAAAAGATTGTTTGAATCCATCAATTTGAGCAAGAAAGAAATTGATGAAGTTGCAAAGGCATACACCAGGGAGGCTGAATTAGCCAAGCGCATCATCGGACGCTCTCCAGCCAGGGTACATGAAGAAATATCCATCTCCTATCCTTTCCATTTTTCCATCAAGAATTTGATAGAAACATTCAGCGACAATCCCAGGTTTCAGAAGACAAGGGATGTGATTCGGCTGTTGGCCACAATTGTCCGCCATATTTTCAAAAATAATCATGCGGATAGGCATACCTTGATTTCTTTGGCATCAGCAGATTTCAACAATCCTGATGTTGCTTCCAGATTCAGAGAAATCAAGCCGTCTTTGTCCGGGGCAATGCAAACAGACATATCCCAGTCAGGGGTTGCCTTTGCCGAAAAGCTGGACGAGGAAACAAATAACCAGGCCTCATTGGTTGCCCGCTGGATATTTGCCGCTTCACTGAGTGAAATACGACCTCGCGGTTTGACCGTTAGTGAAATTGCTGAATATATGCTGGAGCCCGAAAGGGATCTCGGCGGTCTGACCGACACTGTTGACTTGCTTTATAAGACCTGCTGGTACATTGAAAAATACCGGGATGAAAGGCTTTTCTTCAATAAATACAAGAACCTTAATGCCCAGGTTCAAACCTACACTGAACAGTGCTCCCCTCCAGACCGGGACAACGAAATTGAGCAAATGCTGCGCAAAATGTTCGAGCCTAAAGATAAGAGATGCTACCAAAAAGCTTTTATTATGCCCGATTTAGGCAGCGTAAGATTGGAAAGGGACCAGGTTTCCCTGGTCATTTGCAAGCCGGATACGGATTTCAAGTCCTTTTTCAAGGCTGAGCGTTTTAAAAATAGGGTAATGTTTCTGACCGCTATAGATCATACCGCCATGTTCAATGTGAACAAGCGGGGTCAAAAGCTTTGGGCCATCAGGCAGGTCCTTGATGATCTGAGTACGGAAGATTTTCAGTACAAAAAAGCCAAAGATACTGTGACTGAATATGAATCAGAGCTTTTTCTGGCCATCAGGGCATTATTCTCAGATCTCTATTACCCGACCTTTGATGGCGAGGATTCTATACTGGAGCACCAGTCTTTGTCAGACAGTTATTATGATAGTAACACCAAACAGATGATCAAATACGAGAGCGTTAACGCCACAAAGGGAGAGCTGGTAGTTCAGTCAACCCTGCAAAATGTACACAAATTTGAAAACCTGGATGCCAGCTCTCAGGATAAATTGAAGGCATTGCAACCCCTGCAACACCGCGTGGAAGAGTTTTTGTTTCCCTCATCCGGAAAAACAACATGGGAAAATATCCTGGAAGCCTCTGCTGTCAATGCAGCCCTTTTCTGGACTGAACCAGGGATCATGAACCGTATGAAGGATATTCTCCTCCAGGCCGGTACCTGGAGGAAGATCGGGGAGCAAATCCAGAAACCGCCTTTTGAAGAAGAGGTGGTGGTTGCTGTAGAATACAAAAGAGATGGTAGAAGCGGCAATATCTACGCCACCGATATCCAGATGCAGCACGGTGACCTGCTGATGGTCATGGAGGATACAGGGGAGTTTAGAAAAATTTCTCGTGATGAACCCTTTGAATCCCAGGCTATGGAAATAGTTTTCAAAGGAGTGGATTCAAAAGGAAAAAACAAAGAAAGCAAACCGTTTCGGATTACCAATAATATTGATCTTGACTATGAGTTCTCCCAATCTCCACATGATGATTACAAAGTGGTCAAAGTCCGGGTAGTGCCCACTGACTGCAGGCTGCTCTTTACTACCGACGGTTCCGACCCAGCAAATAACGGCCTTTCTTATGATCAGGACAAGGGAATAGAAGCCAGGCAGGGTTCAGTTGTGAAGCTTTATGCCGAGAAAGGCCCTGTCAACTGCACTGAAAGTTTTGCCGTACCAGAAAACTCCCGGGAGGATAGTCCTGAAGTTAAGATTGATCCTGATAAGCCTGCCCAGGTCAAGGCAAAACATTTAAACAAACTGGTCACCCGTTCTGAAACATACAGGTTCCTTTCAGAGTTGCCTGAGGAGGTACATCTTGATGGCGTCAGAGCCAAGGTAATGGCCCCTGACGGTACTACCTTTGTCAGTTTGTCATGGCAAAAGGACATGAAGTTGAATCCTGCTTCCATCCTGGAGAGTTTTTCGTTTTTGGACAAGCAGGTAGAAAACGGAGAGTGGAACCTGGAGATGATGGGCAGCTTGTATTTTCCTGCCGGTAAAAAGCTGATTGAATGGCAGAACAAAAATAACCTGAAGTTCAGCCCGGGTGTGGTCATTCAATGAGTAAGCCTGCCCCAAAATACAGGCCTTTTGGATCGGTGGACATCAATGACGACCACTTCCTCTTTGTACAGACTTCACCATCCAAGGGGTACTGCCGCCTTTATTTTGTGGGATTTACTCCCAGAGGTCATGACAGAAAGCCTGTAAACAGGATAGATGCCAGCATATGGCAGGATATCTCTGCCCATGTAGTTGAGGAGCTTGCCAGGGGTATGGAAAAGGAAGAAAAAAACGGGCAGCAATTAAAGTTTATCAACGGGGAAAACGTATTAAGTCAGCTTCCAGGCCGTGAACTGGCTGTACTTATCTGGGCGCTCAACGAGGATGACAGTGGAGGCTATTCTCATGAGATATGTCAGGGATGGAAGAGCCTAGCCCGGGAAGAGCGCTGGTGGCTTTATGCCAAGGCTTCTTCACCCGGGCAGACAAAAGGTCTTGGTTGGCGCAGGGCCTTGTATTTCGCCCTTGGAGGCCCTCCAGCAAAACCATATCCTGAGATAAAAAAAAAGCCCAAAAAAGGGGAATCCAAGCAAAAACAGATGAGCATGCTTGATCTGATAAATAATAAACAGGACACTTCTGAAAAATCATGAAATCATTTATCGAAGTTCAGTTTCCAATCGGTCCACTTTCTCTTGAAAGCTACAAGGAACGTAAAGCCGGCGCTGGGCAAATATTAAAATCACTTGGAAAATGGTGGGGAAGTAAGCCCCTGGTCTTAACCAGGTCCATCATCTTGGGCTGTGTGTTTCCGGCCTCTGCCGATCCACAAGACTGGCCGAGAGATTTGGAAATCTTTCTCAAGTGTCTGACCATGGACAGCGACGGCATGTGGCATCGGAAAACCAAAAGCCTGCCTGCCGCCCTTTGCTATGAATATGCCAATGAGACGGAGCGGGAAGAATTGTTCCAAAGCCCTGAATCATGGTTATCCGTAGGTCAATTTGAACAGAGAGAAGAAAAAGAACAGTTTCGTTTGAACAAGGCTGCTTTGGAGAAGCGTACATTTTACAGCCTTGGCCATGCCGGTCAAAGGGAATTCTGTTGCCGGGTAGAGGAAATTGAAGGCCCGGCTCAAGAAAGCTGGCAGGAGATTAATGATTATCTGGGGACTTCAGCTGATAAGCTGTCTGATTTGGTCCAGGAACTGTCTGTGAACAAATATGGAAGCAGGCTCAAGGTTGGAGATGCCTTTTGCGGAGGGGGAAGTATTCCCTTTGAAGCGGCCAGGTTGGGCTGTGATGTTTATGCAGCAGACTTAAACCCTGTGGCCACCCTCCTTACCTGGGGAGCATTGAATATTATCGGAGGTACCCGAGAATTCCAGCAGGAAATTCGCAAAGAACAGGAAAGGATTTATCATGAACTTGATGAATTTTACCTTGAAACAGGCCTGGACCAAAGCCTTGAAGGATGGCGGTCCGAAGTATATCTCTATTGTAATGAAATAAAGGTTCCTGAA
>CAZLUR010000178.1:0-3868 GCA_964562725.1 uncultured Desulfohalobiaceae bacterium
GGCTATCCTTTGGGGCTCAAGAAAGAGGAGATTCCCATAGAAAGTCGCATCCTGGTTATAGTTGATGCCTTTGATGCCATGACTAATGACCGGCCTTACCGCAAGGCCATGAGCAGCGAGGAGGCTGTGCAGGAACTTCGGCGCTGCGCCGGCAGTCAGTTTGATCCGCAGTTGGTGGAGAAGTTTATTCAGGTTTTGCAAAAGGACACAAGGCAATAAGTTTGTCAAGGGCTCTTATCAGGATGAGCTGGATCATTTTTTCAGATACGAACTCAGATAGTTAGAGACTTGAATGTAGTCAATAAAAACAGTTCGTTATTAATGAAATTTTCACTGCTCAGTTATCTGACGGCAAAATCAAAATATCTGTCAGGAAAGGGTTCATTTTTCAAGGTGAAATGCCACCATTCTTTATCATAATACTCAAAACCGTGTTTTTCCATGATGGTTTTTAGCAGCAGCCGGTTCATCCTCTGCCTGCTTTCCAGGTCCGGATTTTCAGGATGGGAGAGTTCATGAAAGCAGTCGAATCCAGTGCCCATATCAATGCTGTTGTCAGGAAATCGCTCATCTGCGGGAAGGAAGCATTCTTTCTGCTCTGTTTGCCCCAGTATGAATTCAGGCTGATCAGCCGCAGGCAGCTCAACAATGCTTAGATCCACTGTGCTCCCCCTGCTGTGGCTGGACCTGGAAGCAATATATCCGTCCCGGAAAAGATTTTTCTTGTGCACAGTGGGATAAAATTCTGTCTTGGTGGCGGTATCCTGAATATCTTCAGCCCAGCGTACAAAATGATCCACAGCCCGCTGGGGGCGGTAGCAGTCATAAATCTTTATCCCAAACCCAAAGGGTTTAAGATCCATCTGGACCCCGGCCAAGGCCTTAGCTGCATCCAAGGTCAAATAGCACTTGGGGGCTTCATAGCCGTCCACCCTGGCCCCGACAAAATTGTGCTCTGAATAATAACGGATGTCCATGACCACATCAGGAATTACTTCTCTTATCTCCACGAAAGAATCTGGAATTTGAAAAGCATGGGCCTGGATACTGAATAAAAAGATGATCATAAAAAAAATTTTTTTCATACCAACCTCTTTTATTGTTATGAGTAGTCAGGGCCAGGGCCAGTTTGCAGGTTTGTCCGTAAAATCCTGTCTGACTCGCTCCAATACTTCCTGGATGCTGATTTGTACGGTCTGCCTTTGCGTAAAATAGAAGATAAGCGGAATCAGCCACATGATATAGGTCAAAAGCAACAGCCCCAGTAGTATCCAAAACACGGCTGAAGGCCTGTAATTAACCCTGGCCTGCAGCAAGAAGCCTTCCTCTGTTTCCAGTACTTCCAACCTGGTGTAGTCCACGCGGTTGATGGAGCCCAGTGAGGCCTTGATCCCCTTGATCTGCAGAGTATTGTCCTTGCGCCTGACTTGTACAGCTACCTTGTCCAACTCGCGCTGCAAACTCTGCAGGATCTTTTCCTGGTTGGCTAAGCCTGGGGGGATGAATTCCTTTAATTCAAATTGCATATCTAAAAAAGTTTATATAAAGGTTTAAAGTGCAGCATATGGGCCTGCCGCCCTTAAGCAGGCTTACCCAGAGTGAGTCCTGCTGTCAAGACAGTTAAACGCCAAGTCCTAAACTAGAGCCCCGGATCCAGATCTTGCAGAAAATGCCAACCTGGTCTACATTCTGAGTCTTGTGCCGTTCAGTGCTGCACAAAACTCTGCAGACAAGCATTGATTGAAGGAGAAACCTATGCCGGACAAGGAGACATCCAGCGGCTCTTCCAACTTTATCCGCAGCATTATCAGGCAGGATCTGGAAAGCGGCAAGCATGCCCAGGTGGTGACCAGGTTCCCGCCAGAACCAAATGGATATCTGCATATCGGGCATGCCAAGTCTATCTGCCTCAACTTTGGGCTGCCCCTGGAATTTGGAGGCCGCTGCCATTTGCGCTTTGACGACACCAACCCCCTTAAAGAGAGCGAAGAATACGTACGTTCTATCAAGGAGGATGTGCGCTGGCTGGGTTTTGACTGGGGCCGGCATCTTTATTTTGCTTCTGATTATTTCGACCAGTTTTATGAATACGCCCTACACCTAGTGCGGGAGGGCCAGGCCTTTGTCTGCAGTCTAAGCCCGGAGCAGATCCGGCTGTACCGAGGCACTCTGACTAAACCAGGCCGGAATAGTCCCTACCGGGAACGCAGTGTTGAGGAAAATTTGGAACTCTTGCAGCGCATGTCCCGTGGAGAATTTACAGAAGGCCAGCATGTACTGCGGGCTAAAATCGACATGGCTGCTCCTAATATAAATCTGCGCGATCCGGTCATCTATCGCATCTTGCATGTCAGACACCATCGCACCAAAGACAAGTGGTGCATATATCCCACTTATGATTTTGCCCATGGCTTAAGCGACGCCATAGAAGGTATAACCCACTCTTTGTGTTCAATGGAGTTTGAGGACCACAGGCCCTTGTATGACTGGTTCATAGACAATCTGCCAGTGCCCTCCAAGCCCAGACAGTACGAGTTTGCCAGGTTGAATATGGGCTACACAGTGCTTAGTAAGCGCAAATTGATCCAATTGGTTGATCAGGGTTTTGTTCAGGGCTGGGATGATCCCAGAATGCCCACAATATGCGGATTGCGCCGCAGAGGGGTCTCTCCGGCTGCGGTCCGCAATTTTTGCGAGATGATCGGGGTGGGCAGGAGCGACAGTCTGGTGGACATGTCCATGCTGGAGTACGCTGTGCGCGAGGATCTTAACCGAACTTCGCCCAGGGTGATGGGAGTACTGGATCCGCTGAAAGTGGTTATCATCAACTATCCGCAGGAACAAGAAGAAGACCTGGAAGCATTGAACAATCCCGAAGATCTTCAATCAGGAGTCAGGCAGCTTCCCTTCGGCCGGGAAATCTATATTGAAAGAGAAGATTTTCGGGAGGATCCGCCCCGGAAGTTTTTCCGACTGGCCCCAGACAGGGAGGTCAGACTGCGTTATGCCTACTATGTGACCTGCGTGGGAGTCATTAAGGACCAGCAGGGAAATATCCAGGAACTGCACTGTACCTATGACCCTGAAACTAGAGGAGGAGACGCGCCTGATGGCAGGAAGGTCAAAGCCACCCTGCATTGGGTTTCTGCTGCGCATTGCCTGCGGGCTCAGGTCCGCCTTTACGACAGACTGTTTCTCAATATTGATCCGGCTGCTGAGGAAAGAAAAAGCGGAGATATTAGAAATAGTATAAATCCCGATTCCTTGCAGGTATTGGACAATTGTCTTCTAGAGCCTGCCCTGGCAGAAGCCCGGCCTGGAGACAGGTTTCAGTTTGAGCGCAAGGGCTATTTTTGTCTGGATCAGAATTCCAGTCAGGATCAGCTGATTTTTAACAGGACTGTGACCTTAAGGGATGCCTGGGCTAAACTTGAGGCCAAAAATAAAGCAGGACAGGCATGATTCTGATCAGGCCGAAGTCCTGGCAGGCAGGAGATAGAAGATGTGACTGCAAAAAGTCATTTTTGCAGTCACAGAGGACAGAGGTCAGAGGACAGAGGTCAGAGGACAGAGGTCAGAGGTCAGAGGTCAGAGGTCAGACGTCAGACGTCAGAGGTCAGAGGTCAGAGGTCAGAGGTCAGACGTCAGAGGGCAGAGGACAGAGGTCAGAGGACAGAGGGCAGAGGACAGAGGTCAGAGGGCAGACGTCAGAGGTCAGACGTCAGACGTCAGAGGTCAGAGGTCAGAGGGCAGAGGGCAGAGGGCAGAGGGCAGAGGGCAGAGGACAGAGGTCAGAGGACAGAGGGCAGAGGGCAGAGGACAGAGGGCAGAGGGCAGGGGCACTTAGCATCTCTGTGTGCCCGGCAGG
>CAZLUR010000179.1:0-3855 GCA_964562725.1 uncultured Desulfohalobiaceae bacterium
ATCAGGATAGATTTTGGCCCTGGCCCTGCGTGCAGGCCAGCATTGAGTATTCACAGCCACCGGGTTCTGGGTAATATGCGTATAGGCAGTCTCTATATGCACAGCCAACGTACTCACAGCACCCCCTAAACCCATGGGGCCAAAACCAGTGTCATTGATAGCTTTTTCCAGCTCCTCTTCCATGGCAGCCACTTGGGGGTCTTTATTGCGCTGTCCCACAGGCCTGACTATGGCCTTTTTGGCCAGCTTCATAACCAGGTCTGATGTGCCGCCGATTCCTACGCCTATCACCCCGGGAGGACAAGGCATGGCTCCGGATTCAAATACCGTATCCAGTACAAACTTTTTTAAAGCCCCAATCCCATGGGCTGGATAATACATTTTCATGGCACTCATATTTTCTGAACCAGAGCCCTTGGGAGCCATTAAGATATCCAAATGTTCTGCACTCTTTTCAAAATCAAAATATATAACCGGGAGATTTTCCCCAATTGAAGTTTGAGGATTTTCCCGAGTTAAGGGATGGGTGGAGCTGCCCCGGAATGGAAATTCCAGTGTCGCTCTCTTGGCCCCTTCTGCCAGCCTCTCTTTAATTTCAGCTCCGTTCCATGCAAACTGCGAGCCTATATTGACCATATAGATAGGCAATCCAGTGTCCTGACAGATAAGTGTCCTTTCCTGATCAGCGATCTCAATGGTCTTGAACATGGCCTTAAAACATTCCTTGGCAGTTGGGTTTGTCTCTCTTTCATAGGCCTTTTTCAAAGCCTGACGCACATCAGGGGGGAGATCGCATAAGGCCTTGATATAAAGCTCTTTTGCGGCTTCTTCCACAATCTGATAATCAAATCTATTCATTGTACTGTCTCCCTTTAATCCTTAGCTTAACAAAAACAAATACTAACTGACTTTAATCACTTATTTTTCCATAAGCTTCCTGCTTTGAAAAAACCCTTGATTCATACCGGGAAAAATCTAATGCCAGTAAAAACTCAGCCAATGCTTGCAACTCTTGGTCTGAAAGTTTGTATTGGGGCATAATTGCCCATCTACTTGTATCCTGCGGGTTTTTAATAAACTCTGTAAGCCATTTTTTATCTCTGCCCTTAGCAAGGACATTGGATAAATCAGGGCCTTCTCTTCTACCCCCTTTCCCTAATATGGTATGGCAATAAGCGCAGTCCTTTTCTATGTAAACATCCAGACCCATGGCTTGCTCCTGTGTCAGTTCTCGATCAGGAAGGACAATTTCTTCCCCGTAAGGCTGGGACTTGGCAATACCCATGGTGGTTAAATAAACAACAGCAACCAGAGCAGTAACCCCGGCAGCAATACCAAATGGCCTGTCAGCCGGTTTTCGTAAATTGCTTCTGCTCAAAAACGGAAGCAAAATCAGAATCAAACAGCCTAGAAGCGGAATCAAAAAGCTGCCAACAACTTCTAATTTACCCGGGAAATAAGTCAGCAGTTCAAAAAGTCCCATAAAATACCACTCAGGCCTGGGGACGTAGTCAGGATCAGATACTCCTGCCTGTTTTTCTAAAGGAATCTCCGCTAAAAACGAGGCCGCAACAATTAGGATAAAGAAAAATAAGAATACTAATGAGGAACGGAAAAGATGCTCGGGATAAAAGCGGTATTCCTTATTTGCCTGGACATGCTCCACTGGAGGGCCAGCCAAGTCGTGCAGACGAACCAGATAGATGTGCAGGACAACAAACATAGCCAACAGAGCCGGAAGCACTATCATATGCAGGGTATAGAACCTGGTTAAAGTAACACCTGAGACCCACTCCCCCCCCAGTATAAGATTGCCAAAAAATTCCCCTATCAAAGGAATATCCTTGATCATGTTCACACCGACAGTGGTAGCCCAATACGCCTTTTGATCCCAGGGCAGAAGATAACCTGTAAATCCAAACCCAAGGGTCAACAGAAACAGACCAACCCCTATGATCCAGGTCAGTTCCCTGGGGGCCTTGAAAGTGCCCTGGAAAAAATTGATCACCATATGCAAGAAAACAACAATCAGCATGATGCTGGCACCCCAATGGTGAATGCCTCGCAAAAGAGCACCCAAGGCAACTTCATCCATGATGAAGTTGATGGATTGATATGCATGCTCAGGCGCAGGACTATAGTATAAGGCCAGGAATACCCCTGTTACAGCCTGGATGATAAACAGCAAAGCAGCAGTACTGCCTAAAGTTGCAGTCCAGTCTGTATGCGAAGGCAGCTGCTTGTATAGAAAAGGCTTTATATATTTCTGCCAGCCAAGGCGCTCAGCTAGAAGTCCTCGTATTTTAGACATTTAAACCTCCGCAAACAAATAACCAGCTTCAACTTTGTACTTGTACCTGTATAGTCCTCTTGGAGGCGGGCCAGCTACAACATTGCCTTGCATATCAAAAGCGCCTCCATGACAGGCGCATAAAAACCGTTGTCTTTCTTGGTCCCATTGGACTTGACAACCCAAATGAGGGCACTCTGAACTATAAACAATGATTTCCTCAGGTTTGCGCCAGACCATAACCGGCTCATTGTTTTCCAAGGTATAAAAGCCTTTTTGCTTTTCATAGTTAATATTTACAGTCTTAATGCTTCCTATTGAAATATCTTCAAGCTTATCAACCTGCACCCACTGGGCTGGATTTTTTTTTAAGGCAGGTCCTACAGCTGCTGAAACTACTACACCACCAATAGTAAGAGTGCTTAGAGCGGCAGCTCCATATACTATTGATTTCATAAACCGTCTGCGGCTAGAATCCTGTAATGCATATTCCTGTTTATCAGGAGCTGGCTCTCTTTGATCTTGATCAAGCCTGTTAAATTCTTCATCCGGCCTGCTGCGGAATGGCTCTTTTAAGGCCAGTCTTTGAATATATTTTATGGCCCGGGTAGGACTTATATCTTTAGGGCAGACCTCTGTGCAGTTAAACTCAGTCCGGCAATTATAGCAATCCTGCAGAACAGTATCTATTCGAGAGTCATACAGGCCGTCACGGCTGTCCAACAGCAAAGTAAATGCCCTGTTCAAGGCAGCTGGACCACTATAGCTTTGATGATAGTTCATCATTGTACAGCTGGAGACACAACATCCACAGACAATACAATCAGTGGCAACCCGGCCAATAGCTTGCCTTTCTTTAGAATTAGGCTGAATAATAGCCGGCTCTTCTGTTTCACGAGCAGGATCAAAAAATGGCATGGCCTCTTCATACTTCTTTAAAAAAGGCTCCATATCAACTACCAGATCTTTTATGACCGGAAAGTGGTTCAATGGGCGAATTGTTATTTCATTTTCTGCCAATGAAGCCACTGTAGTTTTACAAGCCAAACGCTCTATACCGTTGATTACCATGCCGCATGATCCACACATACTGACCCTGCATGCGTAACGAAAAGCTAGGGAAGAATCCATTTCTTTTTGAATCTTAATCAGCACATCCAGTACAGTAGTCTTATATGGATCTTTAATATTCAGCTCAAATGTATCAAATCTGCCCTCACCGCCTTTAGTGGGATCGTAGCGATAAACTTGCACAGTTTTTAGATTATTGTTTTTCTTCATAGTATTCTCTTAACTTGAGAGTTCAAAATTCAAGGTTCAACGTTCAAGCAATAAATTCAGGCTGATAAAACAAATACGAACTTAGACAGTTAGAGACTTGAATATAGTCAATAAAAACAGTTTATTACTAAAGAACCATTCACTGACCAGTATCTTAAAAAGGTTTTAGTAAATCTGTTTCCAGACTAGAACTATTAAAATCAATCCCAGGCCCAAGAGATATCCAATTAAAGACTTTTGATATTTTACATTGACAATATTAAAGTCCAAAAGAATGACTCGAA
>CAZLUR010000180.1:0-3850 GCA_964562725.1 uncultured Desulfohalobiaceae bacterium
TTGAATGATGACCTCTTCCTTATCCCACGGTGTCAAGTGTGGGTAAAGACCAGGCCCTCTGTCCTCTGTCCTCTGCCCTCTGTCTTCTGTCATCTGCGAGCCGCCAAGGCTGTACTCAGCAAAGTCTGCAGAAAAGGCAGCAGGAAATCTGAAACCGGGGCACCTGGGTCTGGCAATAAAAGCAGATGGCTCAAAGGATGCTCATGAAAGGCAGCCAGGCCGTTTTGCCCGGAAAAGGCAGCCTGGGAGAACACAGTGATCCTTGCAAAGCGGCAGCCAAAAGTGGCCAGTTCGTCCAGGGCCTGTCCAAAAGATCTCTCAGAAGTGGCGTCAATCAAAATCAAATTATCCTGACCACAATCATAATCAGCCCTGAGCTCCGGCAGAAACCACTGCTTATGGGCATAAAACGGTGCTATTGGAGCCTTTTCCCAGTCTTGCCAGATTCCGGCCAGAATCTGGTCCAGGGGCCGGCTCTGAAAATATTTGCGCTGCCAGCTCAGGACCTGATCCGGGCCATAAGTCTGGATCAGGTCCTCTTTGCTGGTCAAAGGCACAAATTTTTTTGAGACCTGATCATCCACGGTAACCAAAGGGCCATGAGCGCTGAAGCCAAAAGCATACCATTCCAGAAGCTTGCTGCTGTGCTGATCGAACTGGCGGACCCAGGCCAGGCCATTGCCTGTAGCCGGCCCGATGAAAAGTGCTGTTCTGTACCTCAAATCATCCTGCACCGCCTGGGCCAGATCCTGCCAGAGGGCAATGTCGTTCAATGTTGCTGAGACCATCAATCCGGACAACTTAAAATGCTGCTCCAAGACCCCGGCCCAGGCTGGTCTGCGTTCCTTAAGCACCCTGTTCAAAAACAAGGACAGGGCAGCATAAAGCAGGTCCTGGCTGCAGCTTAATCCTTGAGGCTTGAGAGGCGCATACGCCTGCAGCCGGTCAAAAAATTGGGCAAAGCGCTCCTGCAAAGGCGGGCCAACCCAGAGACAATTTCCTTCCAGATCAGCCAGGAAACCCTCTAAGATATAATCGTCAGGCTCATCCACTGCCAGCAGAACAATCAGATTGTCTTTACCTGCAGTGCGCAATCTGGCCCCAGGGGAGTCCACCCGCATGAAGCAGCCCAGCAAAGAGGTCCAGAGCTTGGCTATTGTCCTGGCTGTGGCATCTGCTGTCTTGTCCAGGGGTACAAATATAATCTCCCCATCCACTGCTAATTGATCCAGGATCAAATGGGCCAGGTCCTGCAGTCCTGTCTCCGGTATAACCAGCAGCCTGCCCAGGGCGTCTTCGGCCTTGAGCTGGGAACATAGCCGGCGCAGGTCTTGGTATATCCTGGCCTCCCATGCCTGCAGCCCTTCCTGGCCTTCCCAGAGCGAAACCTCTTTTAATGCCTGTTCCTGATCTGCTAAGTCAGCACTGGGCTGCAATTTTGCGTTTTTTTGCTCCAAATCAGCAATCTCCCGGGCTGGTCCTGGAAATGCACCTGGCCGGCTGCGGCCGGCTGTGACTGACTTGGCCCGGTTGCGCGGAAACTGCCCTGGCAAGCGCCCCTGGGCCAGACCAAAGTCCAGACCAAACTGCATATAAAATACCAGGTCCACATAAGGCTGCAGAATGTCATCAATCTTGGGCAGGCTAGCTGGATCTGCTGGGCCGAAGTCCCGCATTTGCTGCAAATATTCGTGCTCAAAGCTGATCAGTACACATTCCAGACCTGCCTGCTGCAGGCTCTGCAGACACTGCACGGCTTCCAGCAGTCTGGACCTGTTGGTGGCATTGACTACGATCAGATTGTTTTTAGACCAGTGCCGGAAAAGCTGTTCTTCCAGATCCCGGAAATCAACAGTTTTCCCCATGGAGATCCAGCTGTTCTCTTCCAATTTCAAGGCAATCTCTGTGCCCGCTCCCACAGAGTGCTGGGCATCCAGGATCAGATGACACAGGCAAGGGTTGTAGGCCGCGCTATATTTGCGGCTCCAGCTGCGAAGTTCTTGGTCCTGCAGGACTGCAAGCACTTTCTCCGGCAGGACTTGCATCCTGGCGGCCAGATGTTCAGCCCTTTTTTTGGAGCCCATTTCGTACAATAAGGCCAGACAAAAACTTTCCAGCCCCAAAAGCATGCATAACAGGCTTTTTACTGCGCTCACAGTGACCTCTTCCCCGCTGAACACCGGAAACACTCCGCCGCTCCTGCGCAAGGCCAGGGCCATGTCTGCAAAAGGCTTTTCAGTAATACCCACCGCCAGGATCTGCTGCTGATCAAGATCCCTGGCGAATTGCACCATGTCTGCTGTGGTCCCGGACCAGCTCAAGCAAAGCACCAGGTCCCGGTCCCTGTTCATAGTCCTGACTATATCATCCACTTCTACCGGGGTCAGCACTACCACCGGCAGATCAGGGGCCAACTCCCTGAGCATATTCTTGGCCATGCCTGCTGCATGATAAGAAGAGCCCATGCCCACCAGAAACAGCCGCCGCAATGAGGACAGACCCTGGCCAAAGCGGCGTTCCAAAATGCGTTTATTGATGCCAAACCTGGCAAGGTCCGGCTTATGGGCGGCTGGAAGATAGCTCTGCAGGATATCCTGCAGGCGATCCGGGATCTCCTGCAGATGGGTCTCGTAAAAAGTCTGGTTCAGGTTGCGTTTGATCTGTACCGGAGATAACACGGTATAAAACGGTTCAATCTCTGTCTGCTCCCGGCCTGCAAAATCCATGACCCGCACCTTGTGCCTGATCCCTTCCTGCTCCCATTTGGTCTCCACCCGGGCCAGCAGCTCTTCTCCCTGCAGGGGAGTAATCATCACCTCGAACTGCTTCAAGATGGATTCCTGGGCCGGATGCAGGTTTTGGGCATTATTTTTCAGGATCAAAGATGTTCTTGCTTCATGCTGCAAGCTCCTTCTCAATTCTCTGGCTGATTCCTGGATCTGGCTTTGGGCAAACAGGCCCAGGGCTGCATTGACATCAGAGACCAGCATGACTTCCGAGCCCTGTCTGGGCTGGACCACAAAAAGCGGCCTGTTATGGCTGCCTGCAAAAAGCCTGTTCGGAGCATAAAGGCTCATGCCCGCCACTGCCACCTGGCCCCGGTCCTGGATCATGACCCGCATGGCCTGGACAAAGGCCAGTTCTTCAATGTCCTCATAGTCCAGGTCCTGCAAACGGGAAAAGACCTGTTGGTCAATGCAATGGCTGCCTGCGGCCAGATCATCCAGCCCCAGGCGTACCTGGTCCAGGATGGATGCGTTGCGTTTCTTCTCCTGGGCCAAACCCCGGGCGTAATAGCCCCATAATTGGGCAAAATATTCAGTAGAGTTTTCACTGCGCAGCCTGATTCCAGCTACCCGGGTCAGAAAATCATGCACCCGGCGCTCCACATTGCTGCTGAACTGACCGTTAACGCATGCGCTGCGCATACCTTCCTGGTCCAGAAATGGATGGGTATTGCCTAAGGTCACCTGGGACTGCAATGCCCAGCGGCCATGGGCCAAGACCGGCTGGATCAGGGCCTTTAGCCGGCCTGGGCTGGTCCTGCCAGGCATTGAGCTGTCCTGCTTGAAGCCTGACTCAGGTCCAAAACGCAGCTCCTGCTCTTGCAACAAAACAGCGTACACAGCCGCGGCTGCCAGCCCGTAAACATTGAGCGCCCTTTCAGTGCGGTACAAGGTTTGCCAGTGTGCAGGCAAACCTTGGGCCAATTTAAATTTGCTGTGAAGACTCTGCATTTCAGCCTGCACAGCCTCATCCAGAGCCCCTTGTTCTTTCAAACGGCTCATGACCAATGCATCCAGACAGCTGAACAACCTGCGCACCCCATCCCGGTCATAGTCCGCAGGCA
>CAZLUR010000181.1:0-3825 GCA_964562725.1 uncultured Desulfohalobiaceae bacterium
TGCTCCGGGGTGGACAGTACCCCGGCCACATTGTCTGCATCCAGGAATTCAAATGGAGCATAGGACGGTTCTGTGGACTGAAAGCCGTGCGGCCCTCTCTGGCCAAGCCCGCCTATGTAGCAGGAGGGTCGTTTATCTTCCTGCACACGGCCGGCCCTTTGTTCCAAGTCCTTTTGCAATGCATCAAAATAGGCAATGATTTCCTCAGCCCTGTTGCTTCTGCCCATGACCTTGCCCATGAGGCGCAGACTGTGACTCAGCTCCTCCCGGCCGTGGGTCAGGTTGCCGTATCCCAGAGCTATAACCGGGATATTGATTTTTTCCTGCAGGGTGTCTACCCCGCCGGAGCGCGCGGCATAGGTCTTAAACATGACTTGAGGCTGGGGCTCAAGTCCAGCTATAAGTTCGGGGCTGTCATGTCCCCGAAACTCACCAAACAAAGGATATTCTTTGAACTGGGGGTTGGCAATGGCATAGGGCCTGACATCAATGGGCGAGCCTTTGATCTCGATACTGTCCACGGCCACAATGGAATCATGGGCCTGGAGATAGGTCAGAAGCCTCAGGCAGCCTGAATTGGAGCAGATGGTGCGCTCAATGTTTTCCGGCACTCTGTGTGTCCTGCCCATGGCATCGGTAATGCTCCGAAAGTCCTGGCAGATTGAGTTTTGTGGGAGCAAAACCATAGCAAAAAACAACAGGAACATGGCCTGCAGGATAAGGATACTAAGTTTTTTCTGGGGCGCAGGGGGTATCATTTTCCCTCCATGTTGTTATTTTAAAAAAAGTTAAAGACTTGAGATTTCAACGTTCAAGGTTAAGGCAATAAATTCAAACTGATAAGACAAATACGAACTTAGACAGTTAGAGACTTGAACATAGTCAATAAGAACAGTTTATTACAAAATAACTTTTGACTGCCCTGATAAAGAGTAAGTATTATAAATTTATATTCAATGCAAGTTATTTTTATGATAAAAATAGCACGCAATATGAGGCAAGCTTGCATAGATTTTGTGGTTGAAAAGTTAAAGTTTCGTTGTTCTTCAACTGAGCATTTTTCAGTCGTCATTGACAAGGCCTGTCATGGTGCTTGGGAATTCATATGAGTCAAGACAAGGAAGTTTGATGAAATCTTTTTTGAAACTGGTTACAGCAGGGGTGACTGTACAAAGTCTGGAGAAATATCAGGTTATAGTGTTCCTGTTGTCTATAATCTGCGGGCTTTTGGCCGGAACTGCGGCCCCTTATCTGGCAGGATTTTGGAATATCTTCTCTGGCCGGTATTGGGGTTGCTGCTGTATGTAACTTTTACCCAGGTTCCCCTGCACCGGGTGCGGGAAGCCATGCTTGATCTCAGGTTTCTGGCCGCTGCGGTAGCTGGCAATTTTGTGATCATTCCTCTTATAGCTCTGGGTTTGACAGGCTTTTTGCCTGCAGATTACGCTGGTCACAGGCTCAATAAGCCTGTTTCCCCAACTGGCAGGAGTATATGTCAGTTTTTTGATAGCTGCCCTGTTCCTGGCACGTCTGCTGGCAGCGGTTTTGGGTCTGCCCCCTGCTCAGGGCGGGGTTTTGGCCTTCAGTTTCGGCTCGCGTAATTCTTTTGTTATTTTGCCCCTTGCCCTGGCCAGCCTCCTGGGAAATTGCAGCTGTGGTCGTTGTTTTTCAGTCTTTTGTGGAACTTTGCGGAATGCTGGCATATCTATGGCTGGTACCCGGAAAATTGTTTCCTGGGTAAGGGCTTAATATATTATTCTGTCAAATATCTTTTGCGGGATCACCCCGGAAATGAAGAAAAAACACGCTGCAACCAGAACAATGGTGGCCCCTGTACTCAAATCAAGATAATAGGCCAGCCAGATTCCAGTCTGGGTGAAGACCATGCTGATCACTGCGGCCAGAATCATCATCTTGCCCAGGGAATTAGTGTATTTTTCAGCCAGATAGGCTGGGATGGTCAATAATGCAATGACCAGGATGAGGCCGACCACCTGGATGGTCATGACGACTGTCATGGCGGTCATGGCAAGCAGGAGGAAATAGAGCCCTCCAACCGGAACACCCATGGCTATTGCGAATTCCTCATCAAAAGATATGGCCAGAAAATCCTTGTAAAAAAGAAACATAAGCAGGATCACAGCCAGATTCATTACAACCATTGACCATAATGAAGACTTTGGAACCATGAGAATGCTGCCAAACAGATAGCTCATGAGATCGACATTATAGCCTGGAGTGAGATCAATAAGCACTATCCCTGCTGACATGCCCACGGCCCAGATCACGCCTATGACCGTATCCGCTCTGTGCTTGCTGCGCCTGCTGACTATGCCCATTATCAGAGCCGATATCAGGGCTACCAGGGCCGCGCCGATGTTCGGAGAAAAACCAGCGAAGAAAGCCAGCCCTATTCCGCCGTAAGAAGCATGGGCTATGCCGCCAGAAATGAACACAATCCTGTTGGCCACCACCAGAGTGCCTATAGCTCCGCAGGCAATGCTTACCAGCAGGCCTGCTGCAAGTGCGTTGCGCATGAATTCGAACTGCAGAAGTTCAAGCATTTATTTTGTGCTCTGGGCAGTCAAAAGCTCTTTAGTAATAGTCACTACAGTGTTTTCTCGTTTCTCATGCATAACTAGTTAGAATTATTCTTTGTCAGTAATATATTTTAATATTTGGCTTACTACACCTGTACATTCGGGTTAATGTCCGTGTGCCAGAGCCTGTTTGAACTTCTCTGCCGCTGTGAGCATGTTTTCCTGCCATTCTTCTGCCAGGGGATTGATGGATACAGTCTCTCCTCCTATTGATTCGGCAATGACCTGGGCGCTTCTCTTTGAAAATTGGGGAGAAACAAAGACAACCTTTATATTTTCATGACGGGCTGTATTTATAAGCTGCTTCATGTCAGCCGAGCTTGGTTCTTTGCCCTGGATTTCAATGGGCACCTGAACCAGCCCGTACGATCTGGCGAAGTAACCCCAGGCAGGATGAAAAACCATGAATTTTGTACCTGGCTCAACTCCTGAAAATATGCCCTTAATGTCCTGGTCCAGCAGGGTGAGTTCCCGTTTAAAATCCATATAGTTTTCCTGAAAATAACTTGTGCGTTCCGGCAGGGTTTCGATCAGAGCCTGATAAATGTTTCCGGCAATGATCATGACCATATCAGGAGAAAGCCAGACATGGGGGTCATGGCCCTCATGGTGATGATGTCCATGATCGTGGCTGTGACCATCATCGCCATGATCATGCTCGTAGGAGCTGGCGAGATCTTTGTGTTCGTGATTTTCATGGTGGTGGCCATGCTCATCCTGGTGTTCATGTTTTTGGTTGTTGTCGTGATGGTCTGAATGGGGAACCATGGATATTTTGCTGATTCCGCTGTCAGTATGGACAATGTTCAGATCTGGATGCATGGGCTTTATTTTGGGCAAAAGGGCTTTTTCGTATTCAACCCCAATTGCCATATACAGGTCGGCATTACCAAGCTCAACCATCTGGGAAGGTCTGGGTTCAAAGCTGTGGGGACTTGCTCCGGGCGGAAGCAGAACCGATACGTTTACATACTCTCCTCCAATTTGTTCCACAAAATATTTCTGGGGCGAGATGCTGACTACTACGTTGACCCTGTCTTGCGAGGCTTCAACAGCTGATGAAATGAAAAACAGGGCCAGTAGTAAAAAAATTGTCGGCAGAAGACCTGGTTTTTTTCTAAGAAATTTTTTCCCCATGTTATTTCTCCTTGAGGTTGCTGGTTTGAACATATGCTAAGTACCACGCTATTTGATTCTACCAGTCCCAGATTAAATGAGTCTGGGA
>CAZLUR010000182.1:0-3819 GCA_964562725.1 uncultured Desulfohalobiaceae bacterium
ATATATCCTCCTCTCTTTTTCAGTCATATCACGAGCTGATATCACCAATGCTTCATGTGTTCGCTTATATATGAAAAATACGACAAGGTATCTACCAGAATCCGTCCTTCCAAGAGCCCTGTAAATATGTTCCCCCTTGACATTACCCCTTTCTATTCTGTGGAAAACAGGAAGATCATCAAAAATATTCTTGACTTCATTCGTAGCAACAGCGTGTTTACGCTCTAGTTTGTCGATAATATCCGTAAGCCAGACAATACCATTAATAAACATGCCGATCCACCTTCATAACTGGGCTGAAACTCTATGTTCATGGTGTTATCATTATTTCAATTCTTCAAAATGATGCTTGATTTCCTTTTATAAAATCCTATGAATGTTCCAGAGCCTCGCGACATTGATCCTCAGACGGCATAAACATGTCTCCATAATCGGCATCTTGACGGAGATCAAAAAGTCGATGCAGCCATTTGGAAAATTTTTTATCAAATATTCCAGTCTTAATATATTCTCTGTCAAAATATGATATGATGTCGCTATGCTTGGATACCTTGACTTTGTTCATGATTACAAGAACCTGCAGGGAGTAAAACATGGCATAGTAAGCCCTGTTTACAGCACCACGATAGTGTCCCGTGTTCAATAACAGCTCTGCTTCACAAAAGGCTTCCTCTGCCTGCTGAAAACGATATTCACATAGGCCCTTGACGTTTTTATCATTTATCACGCGGACACCCCCTCATCGCGGACAGCATCCAAAAGTGGGCTTACAGAGACAGGGCCGCGCTCAAAATCCTCTGCAGACACCACGACTGTTGAGAGATGCAGATCATGCGCAAGACTGATCTCCCAGGCCATGTCACTGATGGTAAACCGGTCATCAGGCAGTACATGGGGGATGACCACGCACAGATCCAAATCCGAATCCGCACTTGCAGTTCCCCTCGCGTATGAACCGAACATCCATATCCTGGCATCAGGATATACACGACGCACCTTATCAGAAAATATTCGCAAAATTTTCATATGTTTATTGTCCATGCTATTTCTCCATTGTCAGTGCTCAAGTCCCAGTCTTATCTTTCCGGCTGAGAGCCGGCAGCCATGAGCGCGTCATGTATGGTTTTGAACGGCAAAAGCAGGCAAAGTGGTGAATCCGTTATGGGTACGGCACCATAACCGGCATACCACTTCGCGGTCCTTTTGTTCTTGGCGTCAATAAGCATGGCTACGCCTCCCACCTGGGATGCCGTCAGAAAACATCTCCTGCCTGGGGTCAGGTCAAGCCCTTATCCCTTGGGAGATTTCATGGTAAAATGTCTGATAAAGTTAGGGACTGTTCATCATTCTCTTTGACCAGCCATTTCCACAAGGGCAGGATGTTGATTGTCCTGCCGTCATGGACCACGGTTTCTTCGTGGCTCCTGGTCAGCAGCCAGCCCTGCTCGCAGTTGAAATAGGCCAAAGCCTGGACCAGGCCGTTCAGTTCTCGCTTGCGCGTGTCCGGCGCACGAATATCCAGGCAGACATTGGCCACGATCCTCCTTCCGCCGATCTGACAATAAAAATCCACCTCCTGCTGCTGGAGAAAGTAGAACACTTCCCTGGTTTGACGGCGTAGATGCAGAAAAGCCGCATTCTCGTAAAGTCTACCGTAATCAGGCGACAGGGACGCATCAAAAATAGACTTGAATCCGTTGTCCACGGCATATATCTTTTTGGGATTGCGCTGCTCCTCTCGCACTGAATTCCTGAACACGGGCACGCTGAACACGGCAAACGCGTCATTTAGAAAGGAAAAATACTCGAACAGAGTGTCTTTGCCAAGCTTGAACCCTTGAGATTTGAAGTCGTTGTAGAGCTTGGTCATGCTGGCGCTTGTGGCCATGTTCGTAAAGCAGTATTTAACCAGATGTTTCATCAGGGCAAGGTTCTTGATCCCGTGGCGTTCCACAATGTCCTTGTAAATGATCAGGTCCGCGTAGTCCGAGAGAATCCGCGTCCTGACGTCCTGCGTGGCGGCAATGGTCTCGGCAAAGCCTCCAAGGCGGATGTAGTCTTCAAAGGCATTGGCTACAAAACTAGATGACCTGGAGGAGTGCAGGTTGACTTCAATACCTCGAAAGCGCAGATACTCCTTGAACGAAAAGGGAAATACCTCGTAGGTGATGGTCCTGCCCCGCAGTGCGGTGGCTATTTCCCCGCCTAGCAGCTTTGACGATGAGCCGGTGATGAAGATTTCCAGTTTCAGGGTGTCGTAGATGCGACGGACAAAAAGCTCCCAGTTCTGGATATTCTGGATCTCGTCCAGGAAGAGCCAGACTTTCTGCTCCCTGTTGTGCGGATAAAGCTCGTAATAAGCCTCCATGAAATCGTCCAGGTGCGGCAGTTCCAGCGGAAAGAGCCGGTCATCCTCGAAATTCACATATACGATATTGGCGGGACTGATATGCGTGCGCAAGTTTTCAATGAGCTGGTACAGGATCGAGGTCTTGCCGCTGCGTCTGACCCCGACCAGGGATATGATTTTTCCAGACTCCAAAGGGATTTGCATATCCCTCGGGACAGTCGGTTTGAATGATGATTCCTGAAAGTCGGTGATGATTTTTTTGAATAATTCCTTCACATTTTATCCTTGCTTGACAGGATAAAAATTGTTTATTTTGTAATTTTTGTCAAGTATAAAAATGATCAGGTGTACAATAAAATATCCACCGGGCTTGCCTTGAGTCTTGGATCATTCCTTCAAACGCGGTGAACATAATTGGTCAAAACTCAGCTGAAATATTCATTCGCGGAAATTTGGCCAGGCCGGAGGAAACGCCGATAAAAGGGTACAACATCCACGTCCATTTGATCAATACTCCATTTATGAGAATCGTCCCCTGTGATGATTGTCCCTTTGTTCAGGCCGAAAAGGGCACAAGCTGCCATCAGCCCTTTCACCTCTCTGCGCCGGGTCTCGGGGCTGCTCAGATCATAGCAGACCTGGACGGCCTCCATAACCCGGCCCCTTTCCACACGCAGAAAATCACATTCCAGGGCCTCATTACGGTAGAAGAATAGCTCTGCCCCTGTTCGTCTCAGCTCCAGGAAAACCGCGTTTTCCAGGGCCTTGCCCATGTCCTCGGAAAACCTGTATTCCACGGCCTCGCAAAGACCTGTATCAATTGCATAGACTTTCTTCTCTCCCAGTTCTCGTGCCACCAGGGAACTGTCGTAGCGGAACAGGACCTGAGCAAGGTAAACGGTCTCAGCATAGTCCAGGAAGTTATACAGGGTGTTTTTCCCGATTCTGATATTGGCGGACTTCAGCTCGTTGTATATCTTGTGAATGGAAAGCTGCTTTGTGGTGGATGAAACGAGTCGTTTCAGGAAATACTTGAGTCCCACCACATTCTGAACCTTGTACCTTTCCACGATATCCCTGTACAAGAGCACATTGAAATATTCCTGGAGCAACCGGGTGCGATGCTTGGGATCAATGCTCAAGGTTTCCGGAAAACCTCCCAGTTTCAGGAATTCGGCCTGTGCGTTCCTGATCAGGGCCAGATGCCTGGAGGAGTGAACGTCCGCTTCCAGACCCTGGAAACGCAGAAATTCCGAAAAGGAGAGCGGAAACACCTCCATGCCCAGGGTGCGGCCCCGCAGGCTCGTGGCAATTTCAGATCCCAAAAGCCTGGAATTGGAACCGGTCAGGACAATATTTCTGGTCACAGTATCGTAGACCCTGCGCACAAAGCGTTCCCAACCGTCCACATTCTGGATTTCGTCAAAAAACAGATGGCAGTCCACAAGATGCTGCCGCGGATAAAGTTC
>CAZLUR010000183.1:0-3755 GCA_964562725.1 uncultured Desulfohalobiaceae bacterium
CATTCTCCTTTCCGGGGTCAAGCTGCCCATGGCTTTACCCTGTTTGCTCACCTTAAGCACGGCCTGATAGGCCTGAAATCCAGGCTGGGAATAGGTCCGAAAATCTTCGTAGCTCAGGGTGTAGCCCATGAGCTGAAGGCTTTGACCCATTTCCAGAATAATCTCTTTCTCCTGTTTATAAGGTCCGGAAAAGGCTATGCCCAAGGCCATCAAGGCCAGGCCCAGGTGCACCCCGTAGGCCCCCCACATGCTGCGCATAGAGCGAAGATTTCTATCCTGCAAGAACAAGAGCACTATGGACAAGCAGACCGTCAAAGACAGAGACGCTGCCAGCAGGGCTAGAGGGAGTCTTATGCCCTGCAGCCAGAGTACCGCTCCGGCTGCCAGAAAAAAAAGACCCAGGCCCAGTAGGTGTTTAATGTTCCTATTCCATACCCGCCAGCCCAGCCAGGGGCATATGGCCAGGAAAAACAGGATCAGTGTTAACAGCGGCAGGCAGATGCGGTTATAAAAATCAGGAGTCAAACCCGTAGTATCCTCGGCCCAAAGACTGCTGATCAAGGGCCACTTGGTACCCGCACCAACAATCAGCACCAATGAAATCAAGAGCCAGGTCAGTATAACCACCACGCCCTGTCTGCTGAACAGCTCAGAAAGCTGTTTTTTCTCTCGGGCCGGAGTAAGTGCTGCTACCAGGATCAAGAGCAGGCAGGAAAACAAAATCCCATAGAGCAGGGGGCTGCCCACCCCGCTTTGCCCAAAGGCGTGTACTGAATCCAAGATGCCCCCTCTGGTCAAGAATGTGGCCAACAGGCAAAGGATCAGAGTCAGCACTATAAGCAGCAAGTTGCTTTTGCCAAGGGCTTTATGCTTCCTACCCACCAGGGAGGTGTGGATAAAGGCTGTAGCACAAAACCAGGGCAATAAAGAGGCATTTTCCACTGGATCCCAAGCCCAGTAGCCACCCCAGCCCAGCTCCAGATAGGCCCACCAAGCGCCCAGGATAATGCCTGCACTGAGAAAAATCCAGGAGACCAGAGTCCAATTCCTGATACTCTGCAGCCAGTTGATCTGGTCCCTGCTCAGGAAAACCGCCAAGGCCAGACAGGCCGGGATGCTAAAACCGGCATAAGCCAAAAACATAAGCGGGGGATGAAAGATCATGGCCACATCTTGCAGCAAGGGGTTCAGCCCCCCGCCTTGGTTGGGGGCCGGAGCATACTGCAAAAAGGGATTACTTGGCCCAAGCAGAAAAATAAGGAAAAAAGCCTGCAAGGTTAAAAAAAAGATCCAGAAATAGGCCCGGGTGGAGTTCTGCACTTGACGGTACTGATCAGAGTAGGTCCAAAACAGGCCAAACAGAGCCAGACAAAGGGTCCAGAACAAAAATGAACCTGACTGCCCGGCCCAGAAGGCGCTTACTGCATAGTACCAACTCAGAAAAGTATCTGTGTAATTGGCAACGTAGACATATGAAAAATCTCTGGCCACCAGGGCCTGAAGCAAAATGCCTGAAGCCAGAAGCAGCAGAAAGAAGCAGGCCCGCTGCGCTTGCTCCACCCAACGCCCCCAGAGCAAATAACCACCTGTCCAAACAGCGAACATGGACCAGAAAGCAAAAATCAGAGACAGGATAAAGGCCAGCCACAGACTGCTATAAGCCACCAGATACATAAAAATTGCACCTTGAGTTTTACTGTCGTATATTTCAATTTTGTAGGAGGATAGATGCAGATTTTCTCTGTCTCTATCTTGTTACTGGCTCAGCTCAAAAGCAGTCTACATTAGTCCACTCCAGGGCTGAACTGAGCATTTCTGGTGTCTTGCCCTAAACCCCTGCAGCTGACCAGAACTAAAACCATATCGCAGCATTGCAGCAGCAAGGTCCAAGACCAACTCTAATCTGCACCCTCATATTTGGAAGGGCATTTGGTCATCAAGGAGTGAGCAATAAAACCATCTCCAGTTTCACTGACAGCACCCTCCACAATCACTTCCACCCCAGGTTGGAAGCTGTCCGGCACTGCACCCTGATAAACGACCCAGATAGTTTTTTTAGGGTAATCCTTGTCTGCCAACTGGAACTTGACTCCAAGCTGTTCCTGGCTCTGCTCCATACCTTCCGGTCTGACCATGCCGAACAGTCTGGCTTGCTGAATATTATGCATTCCTTTGGCCAGGGCTTCAGAAACATTCAAAAAATATACGCTGCTGCTCTGGATGCCGCTTATTGCCAGATACCCCACCCCCAAAGCGAGCAACAGAAAAGCTAATATATATACAGTCTTGGAATTTCGCTTCTTCATATGCATATTCTGCAACCTCAGAAGATTATTGCTTTACACTAATGCAATTGGCCTTTCAGGCTGAGTTCAGGTTTTTATTCTCCCTTTTCCTGCCAGGCCATCTTTTTCATTTTGCGTTGCAGGGCCAACTCTCTCATGTCAGCCACCTGATCAGTCTCATCCATTATTTCGTTACCCAGAATCTCTTCCAAAATGTCCTCCAAGGTAACCAAACCGGCCAGGCCCCCATATTCATCCAGGACAACCGCCAGATGCAGTCTGGACTCCAAGAATGTGACTAAAACCCGGTCCAAGGTCAAGCTCTCCAGCAGAAAGTGCGCAGGTTTCATCAATTCCTTGAGCTTCTTATTATCCTGGTCCTGAGCCAAGGCCTGCAGCACTTCCCTTCTATAGACAATACCTATAATGTCTTCCTGATCTTCGCTGCTGTATACCGGGATCCTGCTATGGGGCCAGATGTCCTTGGAATTCCAGACCTCAGCCACAGTGCTTTCCGCAGGCAGTGAAAATATAACTGTACGCGGGGTCATGACCTGCTCTACGGTCTTCGTGTCCAGAGTCAAAATATTGTGTATGGAAAGTTCTTCGAAACGCTTAAGCACCCCAGACTTACGGGTTAAGCTGGCTAGGGCGCGCACATCCTCTTCAGAGGCTTCAGGTCCCATCTTGTTCTTACTGATAACTCCTATCAAATAGCTGATGCCCTTGATTGCCGGCCACAGCGTCAGGACCAAATAATTCAGGGGCTGAGCTATTAATGTTGACAGTCTGCGGTTATACAGCACACCCAAGGTCTTAGGAATGATCTCGGAAAATAGCAGGATCATCAAGGTAAAGACCAGGGAAAACCAGATTAGTGAGCCTTGGCCGAAAACAGAGGCCGCGGCGGCACCTGCCACAGCTGCGCCAGCAGTATTGGCTACAGTGTTCACAGTCAAAATTGCAGTAATGGGTTCATCCACCCTGCTGCGCAGTTTGTATAGCAAATGTCCGACAGTCTTACCCTGCTTGCGCAAATTTTCGATATGACTCCAGGGCACAGAATATAAGACTGCTTCGGTCAAGGAACATAAGGCAGAAACCCCAACAGCGAACAAAACCGCCAATATCAATGTATCCATACAAAGGAACCATTTACGGGTTCAGGGGTTGATAGTTTATCACAGGCCTTTGGCCTTCAGTCTGAGGAGGATCCATTAGTGGGCCTTAATTTTCGCTGCACTCATCAAGAATCTTAACAAATGCCCAGACAGGCCGCAAGCAGTTATTTCTGCTATCTGCCAGACGAAGCAGGCTAAGCATTCCAGTTTCTTTCTGTCCTGCTTAGAGAACCACCCCCTGCTCCAGAACCTGAGCATAGCACACTCTTGACACCGTGGGTTTATAACATACTAAAAAAATAAGGTCTAAGAAACATTATACCAACCACCCCTGCCCCTCCTTGCCAAG
>CAZLUR010000184.1:0-3691 GCA_964562725.1 uncultured Desulfohalobiaceae bacterium
CGTGGAACTTATTTCGCTCCCTTACGCCGCACGGCGCTTGGAACCTGGCTCTGTGACCATCTACGCTACCAAGAAGCTCCTGCCTGCTGCAGCGCTGCCAGTCGAAAGAACAGAGATCTTTCTCGGGCGGATCAGCGGCGCGCTCCCGCAGGCCGTGGCCGCTGAGAACGTCCTCTTTACCAGTTTCAACAACGTGGGTCCGGTGCTGCAGCCTGCACTTACGCTTCTTAATGCCGGTTCCATCGCAGATAATGCCCGACCCGAATGGCACCTCTGGGCAGACGGGTTTATGCCGGCAGTGGCACGGACAGCCCTCGCGGTCGAGGGTGAGCGTTCCGCCATTTTGGAGATGCTCAGCATCGAGGATGCTTCTCCCCTTAACGGCCTTGCGCCGGGCTCCTGCACTGACGAGACAGGCAAGGTCTTGTCAGAGGCCATACGCAGTCACCCTCTGCTTGCCCAGAGAGATATTCCCAGCCCCGGTTCACTCACCGACCGCTTTATCTCAGAATCGGTGCCATTCGGGCTCGTACCCTGGGCCTCCATTGCCGACCGTTTCCTGCTCCCCGCCCCGACCATCCATACCCTGATCAACCTGGCTTCAATCGTCAACGGCCGCAATTATATGTCCGAAGGCCTCACCATCAAAGGCCTGGGTCTGGATCACCTTAGTCCGCAAAAACTCACCCGGAGCGTATCTTGACAACGCCTTCTCCAGCAAAGTCCAGCAGCCTTCTCCATCTTGTCCGGACTCTCTGGGAGGTCCTGGCAGAGGACATCGTCCGGCAGAAGAAGACGCTCATCATGGCGATCCTTTTCGCCCTGCTGTCCATCGGCGCCACGCTGACAGCGCCTTACATCCTCCAGCAAATCATCGACAACGTTCTGCCGCAAAAGGATACAGCCCTGCTCCTGATCTACACGATCCTGCTGGTCTTGGCCTACCTGACCGGCGTTCTGCTTTGGGCCGTTCAGATCCGCTATTCGGTGCAGGCCTCAGAACAAATCTTCTTCAGCCTCCGGAACCGTCTCGTCGGTTCGATCCTGCACAAGCCGCTGGCCTTTTTCCATCGCTATCTTTCTGGTGACCTGCTGACCCGGCTGACGAACGACCTGGAGTTCCTCTCGGAGTTCTTCTACCAGAACCTCTTCCGAGCTCTCTCTTTCTTCCTCTTCTCCCTGGTAACCATTGTCGTGCTGCTCCTCTGGAACTGGAAACTGGGACTGATTTCCCTGGCAACGCTGCCGCTGTTCGTCTTTTATACAAACAAGATCCATCGGCCAATCTCGGACCGTGCGAAGGTCGCCAAGAAGAACCTCTCCGCCCAGAACGATATCCTCCTTGATCTTTTGCGTGGTATCCAGGAACTGCGATTCTATCAGCAAGAAGGCTTAGGCCGGCGGCGTTTCGATGATGCCTCCCGCCGCTACACTGACTCACTTATCCGTTCGGTTACTTTTACCGACTGGATGCGGATCGTGATCGACTTTATCGGGATCATGGTCACCCTGATCCCCTTTGTAGCAGGAGGGCTGATGATCACCATGGGCGATCCTCTGATCACTATTGGTTTGCTGATAGCCTATTTTCAATTGCTGACCATCCTCACCTCCCAGATTCAGTTCATCTTCGAGGCAGTGACACGCCTTGCCCAATTGTTCCCCGCGTTACAACGTCTCAAGGAAATTATGGATTACCCGGAAACCCCGCCCGTAAAGATCCTGGATATCCAGCACACCCCTGACTCGTCCCGGATCGAGTTCCGGAACCTCTGCTTTTCCTATCCCTCGGGCAGGGAGGTGCTTAAGGATTTCAGCCTGACAATCGAGCCGGGCGAAAAGGTAGCTATTATGGGACCCAGCGGCTCGGGAAAAACCACCATTGCCCACCTGCTGATCCGCTTTCTGGAGCCTACCCGGGGCGAGATCTATTTCGGCGGCCGGCAGATCGTTGAATATCCCTATCCGCTCTACCTGACGTACTTTTCCTACGTGGGCCAGCAGAGTCATCTCTTTCGTCAGACCATTGCCGAGAACATCGCCATGGGCTGGTACCATGTGCCCTTTGACCGTATTGCAGAAGCGGCTGCCGTTGTTCGGATGAATGATCCAATCGACCGGCTGCCTCAAAAGTATGACACTGTGGTGGGGGAGAAAGGCACTGACTTTTCGGGCGGACAGCGCCAGCGTTTCGCACTGGCCCGTGCCCTGATCCGTGACCCGGAGATTTTCGTCTTGGACGAGTTCACCTCGGCTCTGGACAAAGCTGTGGAAAAAGAGATCCTGGATGACCTCTTCCGGATTTTCAAGAAGCAGACGATCATCTGCATTACTCATTCGCCGGAAGTTTCCGCGCACTTCGAAAGAAAGATCGACCTTGGCTGAGGAAAACGGAGCAAGTATAAAGTAACAGGTTAATAATGGATGTCACTGATCGGTCAAAACGGCCACCTCTAGCCATTTACCAACAAACTCCTCATCATTCTGAACTTTCTCAATAAACGCCTCAATATTTTCATATTGTACCCGACGAACTATTGAAGGAATCGTTAATGATTCCTTTGGTAATTTTCCAGCAGTGCAATATTTATAGTTCTCATAATGGAGGAGGAAGTCAAACTCCTGTGCACCTTCTTCAAAGGGCGGGGTATGCTGGGTATGTTAAAAATTAAAATCTACTCAAAGACAGGCGGGGTAAGGCAGGATATAGCGGGATACTGGCAACATAACTAAACTGGCAACATAATGTCCCTCTATTCACTGTGATTATATTATATTTAAAATTTTTCCAATCCGATCAAACTCCTCCAAGCATTTCCGCTTGGACATGAACTCGCCAAAGGCCTTTTCTTCTTTCCTTTTCAGGACCGGAAACGTGTCCAGGATATATGTGAAAAAAGCAATATGGATCACAAACATGATTGCTGCCAGGGCAAGGATTTCCACGAACATGAGGCCCTCCTCACCTCCTCAACGATGCCCGCTATTCAATAAGGATTTCATCGCGGCTATATCTACCTGGTCGCCGGCCGGCAATGCAGGATACCGTTCCAGGAAACGCTGCAGATGATCTTCTTGGGCGTAGGGTTGATGGGTCATTTCAATCAGGGTATGGTCGTTTTGAATGATGAATATTGATCCGGGCATGCTGACCTTCCGTGGTATTTCTCTCTGAAGCAGATTTTGAGGGGGGCCAGTGAAAAGGCTGCTTTCGCAAATGGGTGTGTGCGGCCTGGGAATGCCTTTACTTGCGTAGCCTGGAGGGGTTATCTCCTGGAGGACGGATCTTTTCCCGGAAACCAGCTGGCGAAGCTCTGCCTGATGTTCAGTGCCAGCATAGATCTGCGCAAGTATGGTGTTGCAAATCTGGCGTCTTTTGTCTGGATCAGTCTCTTCACGCAAAACCTGCCTGACCACCTTGGCCACAAAATCTGCATACCTGGCCGGCTGTTCTTCAGCATCTAATTTGCCAAAAACCGGGGGTAGCTCAGGATACTGGTCCAGTATTTCCTGCAGGTGGTTGTCCAGCAGAGCATCATAAATGCCGTAAGCAAGTTTCTTTGGCATCAGCCCCTTCTCTCAAGCGCTGCAAGATAAACATCCAGGACCGGCAAATCAGCCTGGGCCCAGTCCAAACTGTAAAGTTCATCAGGGCGCAACCAGACCGCTTCAGCGTGCTCTGCAAGTTTGA
>CAZLUR010000185.1:0-3668 GCA_964562725.1 uncultured Desulfohalobiaceae bacterium
TGGTTGCCGAATATGCCTGAGCGATATCCATAAACCCATGGGCGTTTCGGAATATGAATTGGTCCGGTCCCTGCCCGATGAGCTGAAATCTGCTCTGCCGACAATTGAGCAGATCGAAGCCGAACTACAACAAAGCGATGAAAATGATAAATGACATGACCGACAGAGAACTGATCAAGTTATTGCAGAGCGTCCCCGCCAATCTACCCGTTGTCGTTCACAGCTACGAAGATGGTCTCGATCCGGTAACAGACATCAAGGAGATTGAAGTTATCCCTTACTCGGAACGAAAATCGTACTATGGAATATATGACTGCCATTGAAAGCTACGCAAAGCTCTTCGGGCGCCCGAGACACGCGCACTATCTGGATGAGTTTTGTTCTGAAAAAACTGTTCCAACGTGGAGAGTTCTGACTCTTAACCAACCTGGAGGCTTATGGACAGGGATGAAATACGCAGCCGTATTTCCGGGCTCAATATCTGGAAGCGCGGCGACCAGAGAGCGCCGCACAAGCCTTTGCTTCTGCTCTATGCCCTGAAGGATAAAAAACAGGAGGGCAGGGCCATGGATTTTGAAATTCCTCTGGAAAGGATGAGCACTTCAGACAAACTCAGAGCCCTGGAGATAATCCGGGAGGATCTGCCGCACCCCGGGTGAAATTCCATCTCCGTCCTGGCACGCTGATGTCCTGCGGGAACGGGAACAAGAGTATAAAGAAGGATCGTCCGATTTCTCGGACTGGCCGGAAGCAAAAAAGAACATCTGGAATAGTATTTCATGAGAAGGCCTGATTTTACATATGCATCAAAGATGATGGAAGGTACTGTGTGAGCACAATAGCAGCAGGCTTTCATGAACTAAACGTTGTCAAACAGACTCAAACCTCCGAAGACATATGGGACAGGATTGTTGACGGAGCAGAAAACGGGAGGGACTGGATGACTGATATCACTGTGCCCATGGAAACAATTACCGGAAAGATCGTTATGTTGCGCGGAATGAAGGTCATGTTGGATCGGCTTGCCCGTTGAATTGTTCGAAGAACAAGCCCACAGGGCATTCAACTGGGGGACCTGTCTGAACTATAAGGACTTACCTTCGCCTTTTGTACAAAAGGCAACAATCTTATAGACAGCTGAATACACAGAAAGCCCGGAAGAGTTGAAGGAATTTTTTCAGCGTATAACCCATACAACATTCCTCGAATTGCATTTCTGAATTTAACGCTTGACGTTATTATCGTGGATCGTTAATATATATTTTATGATTCAATCTTTTCGGGACAAAGAAACTGAGAAAATATTTAACAGGCAATTTTCAGCAAAATTGCTCAAAAATATTCAGGGGATAGCTCGTAAAAAGCTTATAATACTTGATGCTGCAATGAATTTAAATGATTTACGAGTGCCTCCGGGCAATCGGTTGGAGGCATTAAGAGGCAACCGGAAAGGTCAGCACAGCATACGCATAAACGATCAATGGCGAATTTGTTTTAAATGGCACAATGGATCTGCGTATGAAGTTGAAATAACAGATTATCATTAGGAGATCATATGCAAAGTAAAAAATTACCGCCCATTCATCCCGGCAAGATTCTGATGGAAGAATTTTTGGCTCCCATGGGAATCAGCCAGTATCGCTTGGCCAAAGATATAAGCGTTTCTCCCCGGCGTATAAATGAAATAGTCCATGAAAAACGATCTATTACAGCCGATACCGCACTTCGTCTCGGCCGTTTTTTTGGCATGACCCCTCAATTTTGGCTAAATCTACAGAATCGTTACGATCTGGAAACAACAGAGGACTTGATAGGAAAACGACTTAATAATGAAGTAAATGCACTTCAGGGGGAAGCAACAAATATTCACTAAAGTTATAACCAGTCAGTCCTGGCTGCTCCTGGCTTCCAGCGTTGCGATCATTGAAATCGGGATCGAAGAGATATGACGCTTGGACACGAAAAACTAGACGTCTATCGCTTTACAAAAACATAATAATCACAATAATATTCAGAGTAATACCCTGGACAAAAGGCGGTTTTTTTTGATGGTCTTGGATCATTACCTTCACAAGCTTAGCCCCCAGCGCACAGGCAAGAACCGCTCCAGCTGGATAGAAGACACTGCCTTACAGGCTCCGCATAATCAGCTGCTCCTGTTTCGTTTTTATAAACTGATCTCTGATATCCGACATCCGACCCCTGCCCCTGTTCCATACATGACCCTGGAGCAGCAGTCCATTTTTCTGCCGGAAGACAAGAGGTATATCCCTGACCAGCAATGTCTGGGCTGGCATCGGTGTGAGGAGTTTCCAAAGTGAGTATTCCAGATTTTCAGAGCAGCATGCTGCCTTTGCTGCAGCTCATGGGAGATGGCAAAGAGCACCCCAACCAGGAACTGACCCAGGCCCTGGCTGAGCTGATGAGCGACTACGGGGTCGGAGTGAGCACTGGCAGGGTGTATGAGGTTAAGCGGATTGACTATGACTATTTTGAAGATGGATAAGGAAGAGGTCAGAAAGCTTATCACCGGTCTGAAGGTCTGGAAGCGCGGCGACCAGAGGGCGCCGCACAAGCCTTTGCTTCTGCTCTATGCCCTGGGCCGGTGCCTTCGCGGGGAGGACAGGCTCATCTCCTATGAGAGCGTGGACAAGGACCTCAAGAAACTCCTTCATGAATTCGGCCCGCCAAGGAAAAGCTTTCACCCCGAATATCCCTTCTGGAGGCTGCAAAGCGACGGCCTCTGGGAAATTGCCGGCGCTGAAGATCTTCAGAAGCGCAAATCCAATAGAGACATCCCCAGATCAGTCCTGTTTGAAAACAGTATTCGTGGAGGCTTCAGGGAAGATGTTTGGCAGGTATTTGAGCAGTACACCATATTTCCTGCTGAAGGCATGAGGCTCTGTGTTTTATGAATGAGCACTTTTATCACATACACACCCCTGAATACTTCGAGCGGACAGTCAATATAGATCCCTCATCCTTTCTTTCACCCCTTATCAATCATCTTCAACAAGGTTCAAGCATACTTGACATTGGCTGCGGGTCGGGCCGGGATATGCTCTGGCTCAAAGAACGCGGTTTTGACTGTACCGGCCTTGAACGTGTGTCTGAACTGGCCGCCCTGGCCAGGCAGCATTCAGGCCAGCCTTTGATTGTGGCTGACTTTGAATCCTTTGACTTCAGCCGGATGGGAATGGACGCCGTCCTGCTCATCGGCGCCCTGGTCCATATTCCCCATGAGCATTTTCCGCAAATACTGTCCCAGATTCTCAAAGCCATTAAACCTGGAGATCTGGCCCTGATCACCATGAAGCAGGGGCAGTGCAGGCAGGAAATCGCTGACGGACGTACATTCTACATGTGGGAAAAGGAAAATCTTTTGAGTATCCTCAAAAAATTGGGCTTGATCTGTATTGATTTTTCTGCTCAAACTTCACAGGTAAGAAAAAGCGATATTTGGATGAGTTTTGTTCTGCGGAACAGGGTTTGCTGACTTACAGAAAGACCCGCTTAACCACAAGGCTTTGTCCTGCATGATAAGTGACTACCTGCAAAAGCTGGCCCGGCTGCGTACGGACAGAAACCGCAACCGCTGGACAGAGGCCACTGCCTTCCGCGCTCCGCACAAACCTTTTCTTCTGCTGTCTATTCTGGACCTGGCAGCC
>CAZLUR010000186.1:0-3649 GCA_964562725.1 uncultured Desulfohalobiaceae bacterium
GCATGCAGCTGCTTCAATCCGCTGTGGGCATGCCTGCTGCCACCTATGCAGACAACTTCCTGCATACAGACATTTATGAAATGGCAGCCGCCTACATCTACCACCTGGTTCAAAATCATCCCTTTATGGATGGAAACAAACGGGTTGGTGCAGTAGCGGCCCTTGTGTTCCTCAGCCTGAATGGTGTCAGCTTCCACGCTCCTGAACAGGACTTTGCAGACATGGTTTTGGCTGTGGCCAGAGGCGAAAAAGACAAATCAGATGTAGCGCGTTTCATCCGCCAGTGGTCATATATTGATGGCCCGCCTAACGAGAAGGCATAAATGATAAACTTTCCTGAACCTATCTTGGGGCAGGCAACAGCCTGTCTATAGCCACATGCCCTGCCAGGGATTCGATAATTTCCCCTTCCACCAGTATCTGTACCTGCCGTACATCATCAAGCTGTAATGCAGTGAGCACTAGAGAATCTACCAGGACTGCCTCGGACTCGCTGCCCAAAGAGACCTCTGCCAATTCTGCAGAAAAATCAAGATAAGCCAGCTGATCCTGAATATAACTGTCCAACAACTCTACATCTTCAGGAATAACACTGCTTAATTCTGGATCCCTGGGGCCTGAGAGCAGAGCACGCATCAATTCAGACAGCTGTGGCTCAGGCCCTTTGAGCTCTCTGCTCTCGGAGACCAGCTCAAAGCTGGTTTGAGTGGCTCGCATGAAATAAAGCTCTATCTCTGTGCTTTCCTCGTGGACTGCGTCATCTGCAAGGCAGCCGCCCAGAAACAGGAGCAGCAGGAACAGGACACATGCTCTTGACTTATACACTCCGGATATCCGCCTTTCCAGGCCCCCACCCCAGGGGCTGGGCCAAAGGATCATGCTACAAAAAAATTGCTTAGCTGCGCAAAGAAAATGCTGAAGCCTGATTTGACAAGATTCATGCCGGAAGACCATGTTCCTATTGCGCAGCTCCTTTTTTTCTATCAAATTTCCAGGCAGATCCATTCTCAGCCTCTTGTTTTCTTTTGCTTCAAAAGCCTACAATTCCCTCATCCCTGACAAGGCTATTGATATAGGGTTTGCAAAACTTATAGATGAACAATAAAGTATAATTATCTTTTAAAGCTTTTTCAGGTCAAGCTGCCAAGCAAGGAGGCATTTTGAGGGTTTTGCTGATTTCCGCCAATACAGAGCAGATCGAGACCCCGGTGCTGCCCATAGGCATGGCCAAGGTCGCAGCTGCTGCCGAGCAAGCAGGACATGAAGTCAGGACCTTGAACCCCATGCAGCCGGAGCAGGCCGGCTTAATGATCCAAAGCGGCATATCCGTATTCAAGCCTGACGTGATCGGCATTTCCGTGCGCAATATAGACGATCAGAATCAACAGGAGCCCAAATTCTTACTGCCCCAGTCCAAGACAATCCTGGAGGAATGCAGGCGGCTGAGTCAGGCGCCTATAGTCCTGGGCGGGCCTGGGTACAGCATCTTCCCCTGCCCTGCCCTGACTTATTTGGGGGCTGAATACGGCATCCAGGGCGAAGGAGAGCAGGCCCTTCCGAAACTGCTGGCCAAGCTGCAGTCCCAGCAGCCATTGCAGGATATACCAGGCCTGTATATGCCGGAGAGGGGCTGCAGCTCTGAGCCTAGGCGTATGAGAGATCTGGACAGCCGTCCTTTGCCCTTGCCCGGGGTGCATCTGCACATCCCCCAGGAGCTGGACAAAGGCGCATTGTGGGTGCCCATGCAAACCCGCAGGGGATGCCCCATGCAATGCAGCTACTGCTCCACCCCTGCCATTGAGGGCAGGCTTATGCGCAGGCATTCTGTGCAGACAGTGCTGAATAATATCAAAGCCTTTGTCAGAGCAGGTCTGAAAAAGTTCTTTTTTGTGGACAATATCTTCAATCTGCCGGCTTCCTATGCCCAGGAACTCTGCAAGGCCATCATTGATGCAGGCCTGGACATCTCCTGGCAGGCCATAGTCTATCCAGCTGCACTGAAACCCGCCCTGGTGGAAAAGATGGCTAAGGCCGGATGCGTTGGGGTGGCCCTGGGCTTTGAAAGCGGCAACAGAGTAGTCTTGCAAGACATGAACAAGCGCTTTGGCCCACAGGAGATCCGCAGGGCCAGCCGATTGCTCAAGGAGTTCGGCATATCCAGGATGGGTTTTTTACTCCTGGGCGGGCCCAGGGAAACCAAGAGCACGGTAGAGGAGAGCATAGATTTTGCTGATTCCCTGGATCTGGAGCTGGTCAAGCTGACTGCAGGCATCCGTATCTACCCCCATACGCCCCTGGCCCGGCAGGCAATAGAGGATGGCCTGGTGCCTGCTGACTCAGACCTGCTGCAACCCAGTTTTTATCTCAAGCCCCAACTGGACGGCTGGCTGCAGGAAAGAGTGGCCAAAGTGATTGAGCAGCAGCCAGGCTGGCAGAGCTGAAGAGATATGAGTGGATTATTATGGAGTCAATCAGCCAGGAATGCCCAAAAGGGTGACTTCTATCTTTCTGCGTCTGGCATCCAGGTCATGGTTGATGACCACCACCTGCTGCCAGGTGCCCAGATAAACCCGTCCCTGACGGATAGGCAGCGCCAATGAAGGACCCAGCAGGGCTGCCTGGACGTGACTGTGGCCGTTTCCGTCCTGCCAGGCCTTTTCATGCTCGTATTCATGCTGCGGCGGTGCCAGCTCATTGATGGCCCGCTGCAGGTCTTGAACCACTCCGGGCTCGTATTCAATAGTGGTCAAGGAACCAGTGGAGCCAATGCAGGCTATGTTCAGGGTCCCTGTCTGCATCCCGGAACGCTCAACAATCCCCTGCAGATCAGCAGTGATGTCTGCAATCCCCACCCCGGCAGAGACATACACCTCCAGGGTCTCAGTATGGCAAAAGCAGCTGGACATATTGCAATACTCCCTTGCATACTTGAGAGTTCAAAGTTCAAGGTTCAACGTTCAAGGTTAAGGCAATAAATGCAGTTAGTAATGGCTCAACAACTCAAAGTGCCTGCTTCCTTACTCATTCACTACTGAATTTCGGGGATCCCTCTAGCTGCATGCCAAACTCTTACAATCTCAATAATGCACTTTTCATGATTCACTCTGTAGACAATTCTGCATGGTTTATGCATTATTTCCTGAATTCCTCTTTGATCCGCTCGCGGGAGACGCCCATGCCTTCGTCCAGCTCTTGGAGGCCTTTTCGCATACCTGTTACAAAATTGATCCTATCCCGGATATCCTCCCAAGTTGCATCCTGGGGAAGCTCCTGAATGGTCTTGATGGCAATTATACTCCTCGAACAGATCCTCGCGCTTGTCCGGCGGATGTCCTTGTCCTGGTTCTCGGTCCTTTACTGGAAGCGCTCCAGAAGCCCTGCCGCATCCAGGGAGATGGATACAGCCAGGTTCTTGGGGCTCTGGAACTGGGCTTAGTCCCGCTCCTCGCGGAACTGGATGAGCTTGTCAAAAATGGCCTGCAGGTCGTGTGGTGCATATATTGGAAGCCTAAGGGATTGAGAAGAGACAAGAATGCAGCTTGGTCCATGAAAACTCATGGGCTGACACTTCGCGACAGACACATTCTGTATACTTGGAGCTGCTAGTCGTCTGGTCCCCTGTGTGAGGTGGCATCTTCGTCCACCCAGT
>CAZLUR010000187.1:0-3589 GCA_964562725.1 uncultured Desulfohalobiaceae bacterium
TAATAAAAAATCTGCTGTATTCTTTTCCCTTTCTAAAGATCTAATCCTTGATATAAGCATTTTCCTTTCATCATTTGAATAATATCCACATGAAAGTTCGTTAAATTTTTCAATAAGTTCCTCCCAACTAAGTGGGTTTTCCGGATCTCCCTTGGGGAAATCAAGCCATGTCTCGTACTGCTGGCCATTTTTAGTCCTAATCAGCACCGAAGATGGCCATTTTTGAGGAAATTCCGCTTCTAATGATTTATCCAGGAAACATGAGACTTTTGTCATCAGCTTCTTTATTGCCTGATTCTCCAAATTTTCCATTGTGTACTCTGCCAGTGAAGCCCGGCCTTTCACAATAGCTACTGCAGCACCAAAAGGCATGCTGAATTGCGCATCAACAATATTTTTGGGATGTCTCTTTGCTTCCAGAGGATCAGCAATAAGTGAATGCCCTGCTTCTAAAACCCCTATCTTTATTTCCTCTACATCCTCTGCTGAAATATTGTATTTATTGCGCAGCTGCAGTACTGCATCTATTGCAGTTTGTTTGTACCTGCAGCAGGCATGAGGTTTAATGCTGGTATGCAGGACTTCAAGATTTGCGCCCCAATCCTTCAACACTTTGTCTTGCTTCGGTGCCCTGGAATATGCATTGAGAAAGCCGAACTTTCCTTCAATAATGGTCTCTGGACCAGTGAATCCCTCTTTGGCCAGCAGCGCCGCCGTAAGGCCGCTCATTGCAGACCAGCCGGCATGCAGCCGTTTGGTATATGCCCCGTCAGTCAGGAACTCCATTGAGCCAGAAGCCTGGCTGCCTGCAATGCCTAAGGCGTTACACAAACCGTCACTATCCAGGTCCAGGAGTTTGCCGGCTGCAACAGCTGCCCCAAATGTGCCGCAAGTCCCGGTAGGGTGAAAACCCTGGGCATAATGCGCTTTGGGATCCACTGCCTTGCCTAATCGAATCATAACCTCGTATCCAGCCACTACTGCAGCTATCAGTTCCTGTCCGCTCTTGGCCGACTTCCAGGCAGCACTCAAGGCAGCTGGAAAAATGACCACCCCTGGATGCAGGGAGGCTTCATTGACCACATCGTCCAGCTCTACTGAATGGGCGGCTGTGCCCACTGCCAGAGCAGCTGCAGGAGGACTGAGCTTTATGTCAGTGCCAATAACCGGCATGTCTTTGGGCCCTGAGCCATAGGCACCAGACATTGCTTTTTGCACATATCTGGCAGAATCTGTGCATGCCCCTTTGATGGCTACTCCCAAAAAATCAAGGCAAAGATAGGCTGCCTGATCAACAACTTCATGGCTCAAACCAGCAAATTGAACCTCATTGCACAGCCGAGCCAGTTCCTTTGTAATACCCATTCCAGGCTCCTTATACATAATATACCCTGAACACTCACTTATTCAGGCTTTGGGCCAAAATTGAAATATCAGTTAGGGCAGAGAGATTGCGCACCAGCTCCACCAATCCGGCTGTTTGCTTCTCGGTGAGATGCATTTGAGCAGTGCTTTGAAACTTGTTTTCAATCTCTGGGAAGCTCAGAGGATTCTCTGGACTCCCCTTGGGATGCTCCCGGGTCTTTTCAATCTTGAGTCCATTTTGCATATGCACAGCTACATAGGCCCCAAACTTCCGCTCCCGAACCAGTCTGGCCTCAACCCTGGCCAAAAGTTTTTGCAATATGGGGTCCTGGACTTTGTGGTCTGTAAACTTGTCCAGAGAGACATTGCCTTCTGCCAGAGCCAAGGCAGCTAAAAACCAGAGGCTGAATTTTCCTTCCACACCTGCTTGGGGATTTTTTATCCCTGCTGAACTAAAGGCAACAGGACCAGTCTCGATGTATATCTTTTGCACCTCTTCAGCCCGGGGCTGCCATTCAGCATTGATCTCCTCCAGGAGACCTATCGCCGAGTGGGTTCAGGCGCATGTGGGATACGGTTTAAGGCTTATTTCATCAATATACCAAGAACTTCCCAGTCCGCGCAAAACTTCATCTTCAAGGGCATGTTCAGTAAAAACAGAGAGCATGCCCAGCTCACCCTCAATAATCTGTTTTGAACTGCTAAAGCCCCCCTCGGCAAGTAGCGCGGACATCACCCCGTCCATGGCTGCCCTGCCGATGTTCAACGGCTTGGACATGGTTCCAAATACCTGTCGCACTCCAGCAGCCTGGGTACCACAAATGCCCAAGGCATTTATCACTGCCTGCTTTTTGAGCTTCAACAGCATGCAGACGCCTGCGGTTGCCCCAAACCTTCCAGCAGTTGACGAAGAATGCCATCCTAATTCGTAATGATAGCTGCCAAAAGCCTTGCCCAGTCGAATGGCAACATCAATGCCCAGGACCAGGGCGGCAAGTATATCTTGCCCGCTTAAATGCCGTTCTTCAGCTACTGCCATCAGGGCGGGCAGACACACCGAAGTTGCATGGATTACTGTTTCTTCGTGATAGTCATCAAAATCCAGGGCATGGGCAATGACCCCATTGGCCAAGGCCGCGTTAGCAGGGTCTGCTGCCAAGTCAGTGCCCCAAATTGAGGAAAGCTTTTCTCCTGCATATTTTTGCACATAGCTGACAATGTGTTTGCTTGCATCATCATCAATGCCTCCTAAAGCACTGCCCAGACAATCCAAGATGCAAATTTTGGCCTTTTCCATTTGTTGCTCAGGGATGTCACTGATTGTTAAATCGGCAATGAATCCAGCCAGCTCTGTTGTCAATCCAGTCATTTTTCTTATCCTTTGCCTGAACTTTGGTCCTGATAAAATTTGCCTTGCTTAGCCAGGGCCAAAAAATGAGCAACATCAATTTCTTTGGGACAGACAAAAGAACAGGCCCGGGAGGTATGGCAGCGGTACAGGCCTCGATCGCTGTACAGAAGCTGAAGCCGCTCTTCATGAGCTGTTTCTCGCTGATCAATCAAACGCACAACACTGGCCATTGAGGCATTGGGGCCAATAAAATTTTGGTGGCTGCTGAGGCAGGCCTGGGCGCAACAAAAACAATTAATGCATCTGGTTGCATCCAGGAAGGCCTCTTGGTTTCGCGGAAAAAGGGTGTTGTATGTTTCGTCCTCGCCAAGTGGAGCTGGCTGGATAAGGTAGGGCTGTGCCTCATGCACACGGGAGTAGGCCTGTTCTAGATCAATGACCAAGTCTCTGACTACAGGGGCTATGGAGAGGGGCTCTAATTCAAAGCTGGTAGTATTAAACCTCTTAATGGCCCGCTCTACCAGCAGCTCACATGCCAGGACAGGAGATTTGTTGACCAGAACAGCACAGGTACCGCACTGGCCGTGCTCACAGGAAGAATTCCAGGCCAAAGAAGGATCAAGCTCGCTGTTAATGGTCCTTAACACATCCACAAAACGCATTATCTGGCCCACATTGACCTTGTATTCCTGCCACCAAGTCCGCTCCTTGTCTGGATCATATCGACGGATGTTTAAATTAATCTCCACAAGCCCCATACCAGATCTCCTCGTTTCAGCATCTTCTGCGTAGTTACTTATTCCTGAAATCCCGTCAAAAAAAACAAGAAAATTTGAACCGCCGAGGCGCCAGGAACACGAAGTGAAAGTATTG
>CAZLUR010000188.1:0-3501 GCA_964562725.1 uncultured Desulfohalobiaceae bacterium
CAAAAAACATCTGGCGGCGTTTATGGATATTCCAGTGTTTGTGATAGGTCTCAAAGCCGTTTCTGGCTATTTCCAGGGCCTTGTCTGGGTTTTTGAGGTAATAATCAATCTTTTCGCACAGGTCTTCTGGCCCGTCATAAAATACAAAATCCCGGCCTTCTTCGAATATTAAATCATAGCCGGTGTAGGTGCTGAGACGATCTGTGAGGAGGAAGCCGCCAGCTGCCAAAACTTCAAAAAAGCGCATGTTCATCTCTGTATTCAGAGAGATATTTAATGAGATAAGTGAATTGGCATAAATGAGTGCAGCTTGTTTTTGAGAAGCACTTTGAATATGTACTGGAACCCCTTTGTCTTGGAGTTGCTTAAAAATATAGTTTCGGTAAGGGTGAAATTTGCCTGTCTGTCCAACAAAAGAAACCACTTGCTTTTTGTCTTGGAAAAAAGCTTGTGCTTCAAAGCGAGTACGAAATCCTGGAAAGAAGTATAAGCATTCCTTAGTTGTTATATCATAATAAAAATGCATATGATGTTTAAAATGACTGGTTAAATATAAATCATATTTTTCTTGCTCTAAATATTTTCTTAACCTATCTATAGGTAAACTAACTAGATGACTAGCACCTATCAATGCTATTTTTTTAATTCCTAATTTATCTAATTTCTGAGGCTTATTATTCATAGTAGCATTCATATGCGCTATAAATAAATCAGGCTTTTGATTTTGAGGTATTTCTTGATAAAGCTTCTCCACGCAATACCCACCGGAAGGCATTTTCAAACTAATCAAATTTCCTGAAGCATTATATTTTGTTTGATAGCCTGGCCCAGCAAGGATTTGGTTTTTGGAATAGGCAGGAGGTAGGATATAGTTAGGTGGTGCGTTTTCACAAAAAAGAATATTGAGGAGCTTATAATCATCTTTTACATTTTCAATGGATTTTGGATTTGGAAATATGCTGGAATCATGTAACACAACATTTTTTTCCTTCTCTCGCACTCCCTGGGGATGCTCGTAACCCAAAACTTCTAGGCTCTCCTGGTACTGCCTATTCTCTGCGAACTTGTTTATCAATTTCTCGGAGACTGATTGTCTCTGCGGGGGTTTAATCTCCTTGCTTTCCAGTCCACCCTTGGAGGTATCCCCTGTAATCTTATCATATTGAGCCCAGTTATTTTCAAACTCCGGATCAAATGGTACATTCAGCCTTTGACAAATGAGCATCATGTATTGCCCCGGATCTGCGGTAAAATCCTCATACCTGATAAAGTCTATGCCGTGAGCCTGTTTGGCGAACTCCAGGTATCCGTAAAGAAACTGTTCCAGATCCAGCTTGCCCTGGACAATGCCCAGCTTGCTTACACTCAGCCACTGATCTATAGGGTGTCTGACAGTGGCTGTATGGATTACCTGGAAATCGCTCTCCAGTGCCTTGGCGTGGGAGAATGCATAGCTGGGACTTTGCACAAAGGGCACTCCGGTAAAATCCAGGTGGGACCAGTCCCGAAGCACAAGCACTTTGCCCTGCTTTTCCACTCGCTCTTGAATCTCCTGGATTATTCTGGAGTAGCCAAGCTCCTCTTTTTCCAGCTCTGCCACTTCCTGGGCGCTGAAGAGATTAAACCAGTTGTGGGCCTGGTGCAGAGGGCTGAAAGTATAGCCATACTGCTTGGCTACCTGTCCCGCCAGGGGATGGACTTCGCTCAAAAGAACCAAATCTTCCATGCATCCCAGACATCTGCTGATAATAGTCCCTCCGGCACGGGCCATCTGGTGCAGGATGCGGATAGAGGGCTTGTTCTCAGCACCTGTTTGCTTTTTTTTCTCCTGAAAGACCCTGACCGAGGCTCCTTTAGTTTGCCGTTCTCCCGCATCTGTCTTGGTCAGACCTGCAGCAATCTCTTGCCAGGTGTTTGGGTTTAGATGCTCATCAGTGAGCAGCCTGCTCTCAGGCCTAATCTGTATGTTTTTGCCTAAACGCAAGCCAATCAAAATCAATCTACGTTCTGAATCCAAAAGATGCTCTGGATTCTTGCGCAGGGTCTGCAACAGGGAGGTATCCTGGTCAGCACTGAAGTAGCCGGAGTAGGAACGAAGGAAGATCAGGGACTCAATGGTCCTGGCCATGATCCATTTCTGGACTGATTCCTGGACAGGTATTTGATCGAACCTGGGCAAAGGCGGCAGAAAAGGCAGATTGAAATCCATGCGTTTTCCACTTTGGATGTCCTGCAGGAGTTGGTTCAAGACCTGCACTGCCTGCTGGCGCAGGCCCAAGGCCTGCAAGGCCCTGGCCAGGCTTAAGGCTACCGGGCCTGATGCAGGGGCCTGATTGTAGATCTGCATCAGGTTCTGGGTAGCCCACTGGGTCTGGGCCAGTTTCTGGGCAGATGATGCTTGAGGCTCCTGGGCTGCACAGAGGAAATCCAAGGCCTGGAGGTAGTCCTGGGATTGGTCCTGCTTTTGCCAGGCAGGCAGCAGGGTGGTTGTCCAGGGCAGGGAGGCCAGGTGCTGCTGCCAGCAGCCTGGCTCAGGCTCAGGCACCTGGAGCTCCTCAGGGGCTAAAAGGCCTTTTTCCTGCAGGCTGGCTGCTATATCCGGCTTTATGGCCAAAAGATTCATCAGGTAAGGCTCGGGCTGGGCGTTTTGATCAAACCTGGCCAGGATGCCTGGACCCGGGAGGTACTGGTAGAGGTCAAATCCCAGGCTGGTCAAGGCCTGGGCAGCCTGCTGGTTGAACTGGCCATTGTGCTTTACTGAAAAAAGGACCACTGGTGAGGTCTGGGTAAAGAATTTCTGCCCGCCCTGGATGACTTCAGCCTCGTAGCCGTTTACATCCAGTTTGACGAGATCGATTCTGGGCCGGTCTGCCTGTTGCCACCACTTATCCAGAGTGGTCAGCTGGATCTTCTCGGAATAGGCGCGGGTCTGGTCTGAGATCTTGCTCAGCTCCGGGGTGTCCTCATTTTTGAGGCTTGCCTGTCCAGAGGAGCTGGACAGGCCCTGGGGCAGGATATGCAGATTGTCCAGGCTGTTTTCCTGGGCGCTGTTCTGTAAATGTTCCCTGGGTTGGGTAGCTGGCTCAAATGCGAAGACCTGGCCTTTTGGGCCGGTTATATTGGCCATTTGCAGGGCGTAGATCCCAAGGCTGGCGCCGATGTCCAGGCAGCTTGCCCCTGGCTGCAAAAAAGCCTGGATGAACCGGGTTTCCGGCTCGAACCAGGCTTCCTGCTCCAGGAGGACAAAGGGGGTCATGAGGCTAATGTCTGCCGGGGTGGAGACTGTTATGTTGCTTTGGGTCTTGATATTCCAGGTTTTGACTGTCATGGCTTGCTCAAGAGTTAAGATTTTTTGAACCACAAAGGCACGAAGAGTTTTGAACCGCTAAGGCGGTAGAGTAGAGCACTAATGAAAAGAATCAACCAGGACTTTTATAGACGCCTCGTCGCACGCGACTACTACGTGTCAACTGAGAAGCATTCTTCCATTAGTGCCCCCTC
>CAZLUR010000189.1:0-3471 GCA_964562725.1 uncultured Desulfohalobiaceae bacterium
TGGAGAATCTGCACTCCCTAATAAATGCAGCAGAATATAAAATCCAGGGTCTGATCCAGGAACGGGATGGTCTGCATGCTGAGAAGGATGCACTTGTAGAGGAAAGACAGGGTCTGATCCAGGAACGTAACACGCTTGTTGAGGAAAAAGAACAGCTGATCTTACTGGTAAATTCTCAAAGTAGTGACTTGAACAGGATCTCAGCCCGGGTCCAGGAATTGGAGAACAGCACAAGTTGGAAAATGACCGCGCCTCTGCGGGCCATTTCAGGTCTGATGCGCTCTGCTGGCTATCGAGCAAGACTGGCAACCAGCAGCTTGCGCAGGCTGAGCATCCAGTCCTATCAGATCTGGAGGGCAGAGGGCACCAGAGTCCTGGCACGCAGGGTCCTGGACAAGATGAACAGGATCAAGGCGGAACGTGCCCGACGTAGTAAAGGGTTTGTAGGTCCTGAGCTGAAGTCTGCTTATTATCCTTTGAGCTTTCCTGAGTGGGAAAAACCAGCAGCTTCTATTATTATTCCAGCCCACAATGAATTTGTATATACCTTTAATTGTTTGAAATCTATTTTGGAGAACACCCAGGGCATAGCCTACGAAGTCATTGTGGTGGATGACTGCTCTGATGATCAAACTGTTCAGATGCTGGAATCCATATCCGGCATCCAGGTGATCAGAAATGCACAGCAGAAAGGGTTTGTGCTCTCCTGCAATCTGGGCGCTGCTCAGGCCAAGAGCAATTATTTGATTTTTTTGAATAATGACTGTCTGGTGACTAGGAACTGGCTGCAGCCTATCCTGGATCTGTTTGCATCCCAGTCTGATGCAGGGCTGGTGGGGGCTAAACTGATTTATCCGGACGGCACCCTCCAGGAAGCCGGCGGCATAATCTGGCGGGATGGCTCGGCCTGGAATTTTGGCCGGGGAGAAGCAGCAGACAGGCCTGAATTTAATTATGTGCGCCAGGTTGACTATTGTTCCGGGGCCTGCCTTGCAGTTTCCAGGGACCTCTTTCTTAAGCTTGGCGGCTTTGATCAGGCATATGCCCCTGCCTATTGCGAGGATGCGGATCTGGCCTTCAAAGTAAGGGAGCAGGGGTTTAAAGTATATTATCAGCCAGCTTCAGTGGTAGTGCATTATGAGGGGGTTTCCAACCAGAAAACTCTTATGAGCGGGCTCAAGGGCTACCAGGTGCTTAATCAGGAGAAATTTCAAGCCCGCTGGAAAAGGGCTCTGCAGACCCATCGCAGCAACGGAGGTTCACCCCACCTGGAAAAAGACCGCCAGGCCAGGTACTGGATGCTGGTTCTGGACAAGGTCATGCTCACCCCGGATCAGGATTCCGGATCCATGCGCATGTTTAACCTTTTGCAGGAGCTCATCAGGCTGGAATTCAAGGTGGTTTTTGCCACCATGTATCTGGAGGCTAGACAGCCCTATACGCATATGCTGCAGCAGCAGGGTGTAGAGGTGATTTATCCACCCCATTTCTATACTGTTGAGCAGTATTTAAAGAGCCATGGCCGGGACTTTGATCTGGTCATGATGAGTCGCTCGGATGTTGCTGAATTTTTTATGCCAATGGTCCAAGAGCAGGCCCCAAATGCTTTGATCCTTTTTGATACTGTGGACCTGCATTTTCTGCGGGAAGAGCGCATGGCCCAGGTGCACAACAGCCGGTCCATGGCCAGGCTGGCTGCCCAGAGGAAAAAAACAGAACTGGCTCTGATGCAGAAATCCGACATTGTTCTGGTGGTCAGTGCCTATGAAAAAGAACTTTTAAAAAAAGAATGTCCAGATAAGAAGGTGGAAATCATTTCCAACATCCATGACACTTACTGCAGGGATAAAGACTTTCGTGAGCGGGACGGGATACTTTTCATCGGAGGCTTCCAGCATCCTCCTAACACTGATGCGGCCCTGTATCTAGTAGAAGAGATTTTGCCATTGATCAACAAGGAATTGGGGACGATCAAGACATATATCATTGGCAGCAACCCTCCGCCCAAGGTCTGCCAGCTAAGCTCTGAGAGTGTGATTGTCACCGGTTATGTCCAGGATATTGCAGATTATTTTAATAAGGTCAGATTGAGCGTGGCTCCTTTGCGTTATGGAGCAGGGGTCAAGGGCAAAATCAACATGAGTATGGCCTATGGGGTCCCGGTTGTGGCTTCAACTTTAGCAGTGGAAGGGATGCATCTGGTGCATGGCCAGAATGTTATGCTTGGTGATGATCCGCAGGCTTTTGCCCATAGTTTGGTCCAGCTCTACCAGGATCCTGTTCTTTGGGAAAAAATCAGCAGCAATGGCCTGCAGAATATTGAACAGCATTTTTCCAGGTCTGTAGCCCGGGAAGCCATGAAGAATATCCTGCAAGGACGCAAAACGGCATGAAAATATTGCTATTGGCGTATGGAGTGTTTCTGGATTCTGAGCAGATAGTAGCTGGAAACAGTGTCAGGGGCTATTTTCTGGCCCGGGGCCTGACTGATTACGGACATCAGGTTATTTACGTCTATCCAGAGCATTTGCAACAGGCTGCTCAAGGGTCTGCTGAGAATGCTGAACCAGGTATACAGATCCGCAGTTATGCATATTCCTCCCATCTGGCTAGCATTCTCCAGGAGGAGGCCCCGGGGCTGGTTTTGGTGGGTTACTGGGAGCTGCTTGCGGATTTGCCGGCTGACCTGCAGACACCAGTGATCCTGGATTTGGTGGCGCCCAGGATATTGGAGGTCCTGTTCCAGACTGAACGGGATCTGCAGCAAGAAATAAAGGCCATGCTGCATCTGTTTCCCAGGGCTGATCTGTTTTTAGTGGGCAATGAAAGGCAGCGTCATTTTTTGCTACCCTGGCTGATTATGGCCGGCTTTGATTGCCGCTATCACGTGCCTATTGACATAGTGCCCATCTCCACCCTGCCCGGCAGCCCCAGGCAGAACAAAGCACAGGACACAGCCTGGGGTTTTGTTTCCGGGGGCGTATCTTGGCCCTGGCGCAGGACAGAAGCCTGGTTTGAGGCCCTGGTGGAAGCCATAGAACAAGTGCCGGGACAGCAGGGCAGCCTTGTTCTATTCACCGGCAACTATATATATGACGTGCAGAACAGAGCAAAAAATGTAGGTCTGCTAAAAAATACAGCAGACAGCAGTATAGTGCAGACCAAGCCCCTGCTGCCCTATGGGCAAATGCAGGAATATCTGGCCTCTAAGTGTCATATAGGGCTGGAGCTGGCAGAGCGCAATGTGGAGCGGGAATACAGCCAATCCTTCAGGGCTGTCGAGTTCTTGCGCTCCGGGTTGCCTATAATCTGTAATGATTATCTGGAAATGTCCGGCCTGATCCAGGAATATGATGCAGGCTGGATCGTGCATGAGCCTGGTGAGCTGCAAGACCTGATCAGGTCTATCATGCACAATCCTGAGCTATGGCCAAAGAAGTCCCAAAATGCGCTGGAGCTGATCAATGCAGA
>CAZLUR010000190.1:0-3418 GCA_964562725.1 uncultured Desulfohalobiaceae bacterium
AAACGGCTTTTTCACCTGGACCCCGACCCCGGCCACCATATGCCCCCTGGAATACACCATGCGCAAAAAGGAGTTTGAAGATATGGGCGGGCATGTGCAGGCCATGCAGCCGTTTTCAGCATCTGAACCCGTGTCTCTGCCTTCCAGAGGTGATAAATGACAAAAGGACAAAGCCTCAATCATCTCGGTCCGGGCAGAATTAGGGCTGAATGCGGCCCCATGTGCCTGGTTCTGGAGGCCTGGCGCAAAAAAAGACCGGACGACGCCTTGGCCTGGTCCGGGGGCCGGATCGCCTTTCAGGTCCTGGAGGCTATTGCAGCTGAATACCGCCAGCTTCAAAGCCCCAGTATGGAGCTGAAAGTTGCTCCCCGCAGCCGGGTGGCTGCAGCCATGTTACAAGCCACACGGGCACTAATGGAACCGGATCTGACCCCTATGGCCGCTGTAGCCGGAAGTATTGCCGATCAGGTCGCAGATTGGCTGACAAAAAATGGTGCAGAAAAAACAGTCGTGGAAAACGGCGGGGACATAGCCATCCGCCTTAGCCCCGGCTCCTCGCTCAGAATCGGATTGCAGCCTGCTCCTCATCAACCGGATATAAGGCACACCCTGCATCTTGACGGAAGACAACCCACTTGGGGGGTAGCTACTAGCGGCTTAGGCGGCCGCAGCTTGACCAAGGGTATCGCCTCAAACGTAGCTGTCCTGGCCCAGAGCGCTGCAGCAGCAGACGCAGCAGCAACAGCTGTGGCCAATGCCTGCAGCGTGGACGATGCACGAATTGTGCGTGTACCAGCCCGCAGCCTGGATCCGGCTTCGGATTTAGGCGATGAACTGATCACTATGGGGCTGGAGCCCTTGGAGGACGAGCTGTGGAATGTGGCCTTAAAACGTGGAATGGCTAAGGCTTTATGCTATCAGAGCCAAGGATGGATATTGGGGGCCTATTGTGTGGCTGGCCCCCTGTCTGCTTGGACTTCAAGCCTTGCCCAATTCTCTTTACCGCCTACGGGCTCGATGAATTCGGCAAATTTTCCTTTTTTGCCGCCCACTTTGGGGCAAAAAAGGAAAATTTGTTCCCCTGCATTATCCATGGAGTATTTATAAAAGATGAGCCTGCAATCTTTGGTTGAACTTGTTACCAATCATGTCAAAGAACAGATCATAACCGGCAAGTTTCAGCCCAATCAACAAATCAAGGAAGAGGAGATTGCCTCCAAATTCGGCATCAGTCGGCCTCCAGTGCGGGAGGCCTTTTCCCGCTTGGAAGCCGAAGGATTAGTGCTCAAAAAGCCCAGGAAGGGCGCCTTTGTGACTGAGCCGACTTTAGAGGATGTGCGGGAGATCTATACCTTAAAGGCGTGTTTATATGAACTGGCTACTGAATTGGCCATGGGGGTTATGACTGTTTCCCATATCCAGGAGTTGGAACAGCTTATTTTAGATATGAATGAACAAGCCAACAAAAATACAATTGACATCCTGCAGTATCAATCTGTGCATATTCAATTCCATCAAAAGATTATGATTTTATCCAATAACAAGAGATTGCTAAATTTTGCACAGAACCTGCACAACCAAGTCTGCAGGTTCAGCTACAAAGCCTTGCAATATCCGGAACACATTCAGGCTTCCATGGTCTATCACAATAAAATTTTCCAAGCAATCAAGGCCAGGAAAAAGCTTGAAGCCTGCAGGCTGACAAAAGAACATGTCTTTGACGCCCTGGAGTTTCAGTATCAACTCCACACTTCTCAGTACCCTATCACCTTAAAGCAGCCTGCAACTCTTATGAATACCTGATAAAATAAATTGTTATAGTCAATATATTGTGCATATAGCACAAAATTATTCATTGCTTTGAGCAATGCATGCACATTAAAAACAAAAGGAGATACACAAATGCCAATAATTTGCTCCAGGCACAATATAATTATTAGCTTCTTAATAAAGGTTATGACAGCTGCCATTTTGCTGCTAATTTTAACCGGCAGCATGAGCACTGCCTTGGGGTGCTCTGCTTGTGTTGGTGCTGGAGCTGATGTCTATGTGCGGACATATTTGCTAGTAGAGGAAGATCACTTGACCAGGCTGGATGTCCAGTGGCAATTACCTGATAACCTTTATAAAATGTTCTTGGAGCATGACCAGAATCAGGATGACCATCTTGTTACTGCAGAAAAACAGAAAATGGCTGCTTTTTTTTACGATGATCTGCGCTCATTCGACTATTTTCTTGAACTGGCCATTAATGGACAAAAAATGAACAATCTGGAATTTGACAATCAAAAGCTCAATTGGAGAGATGCTCACAGTGAATTCAATTTCAGTTTAGCGCTTGATCAGCCCATTTCAGATGGCCTGCATTTAAAGATGCGCTTCATTGACCCTGATCGTTTTATGAAATTTTATTATGTTCAGGATAGCGTCAACTGGAACTCCCCTGCAGGCTATCAAATTTCAGATAATGCCCATCTCTTTCCCCAGGCCTTGAAAATAAGCATTGAGCATTAACTATTTTAAGTTAAACGGCATTTCCCAAAAATTTATTCCTCCAGCATTATCAATGAAGAATTATCAGATTAATATTATTATTAAGGGTGGCGGGGATTTGGCAACCGGGGTGGCAGCCAGATTATGGCGCAGCGGATTCCCTTTGCTGATCACTGAAATTGCCAACCCGCGTACCCTACGCAGGACTGTAGCCCTGTCTGAGGCTGTTTATGCAGGTTCTACCTTGGTGGAAGACCTGCCAGCCCAACTGGTAGATGGTCCTGAACAAATCAAATTCGTCCTGACTCAAAGCAAGATCCCTGTTCTGGTAGACCCCCAGGCTGATATTGTCCAAACACTGCGTCCAGTTATTTTAGTGGATGCGGTCATGGCCAAAAAAAATATTGGGACAAGCCTCAATGATGCATCCTTAGTCATAGGCTTGGGACCTGGCTTTACAGCTGGCATAGATGCCCATGCCGTAATCGAGACTAAGCGCGGTCATAATATGGGCCGTGTCCTCTGGCAGGGCAGCCCTGCACCGAATACTGGAGTACCAGGCAAAATCTTAGGCATTGGTGAACAAAGAGTGATCCGTGCGCCACAGGCAGGAGTTTTTCAAGGCCTGCACAATATCAGTGCTCAAGTGGAGCAAGGCCAGGTTCTTGGCTACCTGGATTCTCTGCCTGTTTATGCACCAATCTCAGGGGTTTTACGCGGGCTGGTCCATGACCGGATATATGTAAAAAAAAACATGAAAATCGGAGACATCGATCCCAGAAACATCCAGGATTATTGCTGGACCATTTCAGATAAGGCTTTGGCTGTTGGAGGAGGTGTCTTAGAGGCGGTCTTGTCATTTTTAAAGCGTATTTGATCTAACGACCTTGGATTTACTATACTTCCCCTGCAAGTAGCAATTTAC
>CAZLUR010000191.1:0-3418 GCA_964562725.1 uncultured Desulfohalobiaceae bacterium
TTCGCTATGGTTCAGGCGTACGCCCAGAGTGAGCTGCCCCTGCAAAGCCTGAAAGCCCTTGGAAATTTGAGTGCTCCAGAGCTTTTCCCCTTCCGGGGCCAAGGAATTTTGGCCCTTTTCATCCCGGTTAATCCTGGCGTAGCGCACAAACCCGTTCCAGACGTCGCCCTTGTTTTCCATCAGGCTTATACCTAAGGTGTAGGCTTCGCTGTCGCCGTCCAGTCCGTGGCCCATGCACAGGCCGCGATAGCGGTACCCGGTCTGATAAGTAGAGTGATTGTAGGCTGTATTGAACCTGGAGTCATCAGCTGAACCGGACAGCACGTCTGCTTTGGTGTCTGCAATCTCAACAAACACCCGGTAAGTGCCTGGGATCCATTCTAAGCTGCCCCAATGCTCCAGCCCGGCCAGGCCGATATACTTGTAGGGCATATAGCCCGCCTGGTCCTCTCCAATGAGCTGGCCATAGATGGCGTACGGGTATTCCCCGTAAAATGGAGATCGCCAGCGAAAATCAAAGCCAGCCAACTGATTGGCCCTGCTTTCTTCCCCCTTGGACCTGACCACCTCATTGCTGCCAGTGAACCAGTATTCAATCAGCTCGTCCAGATTTTCCTCCACACCTTCCCCGCCCCAGAACAAAGTCCGGGATAAACCTATCTCCAGCTTGCTGGTGGGTACAAAATCAAGGCGCATGCCCATAAACCAGGGTCTGGGTACAGTACGATCACTCTCTAGTTGCCCGAAAAAGGCATGTACATTCCAGGGTCCCAGGTACTTCAGTCCAGGCAGGTCAAAAGGCTTGGATATATTGCGCTGTACTGCCAGAGCAGGGAAGGGTCTGGCGTTGTGGGAGAGGATCAGGCTGTCTGCAGCACTGGGCCCCCACCATCGGGATTGATACCCCACATTGAAAATCCAGTTGCCAAGTATCAGCCCGGCGAAGGATCCGTCCGGCCGGAAATGCTTTTCGTCTTCTGGGTCGAGCACAACTTGACCCTGCAGGCGAAAAGCCAGCCTGCGGCCCAGCCATTCTATCGCCGCCTCAGCCTCGCTCTCTCCGCGCGGGGTGTCTTCAAAGGTCCGGTATCGCAATTCCTGGTTGATCAAGGACAATTTGACCCAGGGCTTCTTGAATCCTGTGCGGCTCTCCTGGTGTACCTTGCTGCGCACACGCTGCAAAGCAGCCCTGGATTCAGGGCTGCGCATATCCTGGGGGGCGATGGAGGCGATTGCCTGGGCTACGTCCCCCATGGCCAGGGGCCAGGCTGAAAGAGGAATATTTATATAGCCTTGATCACTCAGCAAATAGAGATCATTCCTGAACTGGACATCCCCTGGTTCTGCCCAGGGGCCAGTCAGGCCCTGGGCCGGCAACAGTAAAAAGACGCAGCCAAGCACACATACCAACAAACATTTTCTAAGTGCAATCACCCGCAGTCTACCTTCAATCCTTAATAAATCCCGGAATTGTCTTTAGCTGACCAAAGCCGCTAAGCAGAATAAAGGGCACTTTAATTTTTCCATCCGGACGTGTCAATGCATATGATAGGCAAAAGTGACCAGTAGTATCCTTTTCCCGGCTCGGATCCGCCTGGCCATGGCCTTTTAAATGCTACATGGAACTAGGCCCCTGACCAGTTTCTTGGAGCAAAACAGAAACCTGTTGTAAACTAAACTGCAATGCACCTTGATTCCAGGCCACCACTTGTTTGCTTCTTGTACCGTACTGGCTGGCCAAGTCCTTGTTTTGCAGATGGTCAGTTACTTCCTGGGCCAGCTGATTGGCGTTGGCCACCTGCAAAAGGGCATTTTGTTCCAGTAAAAGTCTGGCAATTTCCTGGAAATTATGCAGATAGGGCCCACTTAATACAGGCAGGCCTATGGAAGCGGGTTCCAGCAGGTTATGTCCGCCATTATGCACCAGGCTGCCTCCTACAAAGGCTGCATCTGCGGCAGCGTAAAATATGAAGAGTTCTCCCATGCTATCCGCGAGATAAATATTGCTTTGTCTTGCCTCGGTGGTAGCTGTTTTGCTGCGTCTGCAGACAGAAAAACCCCGGTTTTTGCATAGTGCAAAGACCTGATCAAAGCGTTGTGGGTGCCTGGGGGCCAGGATGAGCAAGGCCCTGGGTAGATGTTCCATAATCCAGGCCTGGGCCTGCAGAATTTGTTCTTCTTCCCGAGCATGAGTGCTGGCAGCGATCCAGACTGGCCTTGCAGGCCAGAGGTTTTGCCTGAGCCTGATGCCGGATTGAACTTGATCTTCAGGGGCTTGGATATCGAACTTAAGGTTTCCAGAAATCAGGACCTTGTTTTTTTCTGCTCCTAACTCCTGGAATCTTTCTGCATCCAAAGCGCTTTGGGCCAGAATCCGTGCACAGCAATTCAAGCTGGCCTGTAGCAAGGGTTTGATCTTTAGGTAGCCGCGTAATGAAGATTTGGACAACCTGGCATTGAGCAACATAATAGGAATGCCGGCTTGTTTGCATTGCAGAAAGATATTGGGCCAGATCTCGGTTTCCATGAACAGGGCCAGAGCAGGCTTGTGGCTTTGTAGGAAATGTCTTACTGTCCTGGGCAGGTCATAGGGCAGATAGCAATGCTTGACCTGTTTTGCAAACTTGTCTTGCACCAGTTTGGAACCTGTGGGCGTCGTCGTTGTGACCAGGATTTCAAGCTGCGGAAAGCCTTCTACAAGGGCCTGCAGCAAAGAGGAAGCAGCCTGCACCTCTCCCACGGAAACAGCGTGCACCCAGATTAAATTTCCGGCAGATCTGTCTTTGCTCCGGCCCAGTCGTTCTCCCAGCCTATGGTAGTATTCCGGATATCTCAAGCCTTTGAAGGCCAATCTGCCCAAAATAATTGGCAGGGCCAAGTAGGTCAGAACATTGTAGGCACGATGCAGGATCCGCTCTTTTAGCATCTTTTGGTTTTCCTAGCTGGACATGTATAGCGCAGTCTATCCACAGGTTCACTAGCATAATAAACAAACGGTCGCAAGCTTTTGTTGTCTGATTTGACTTGCTTGAATAAAGGTTTTAAAAAACATTTTCTGATCGAGTAGATTACAGCCAGATATACAGGCAAACATAATGCAGACCCTTCTGCGCCATAGACCTCAATCCATACTTATTATCCGTCTCAGCGCCATTGGTGATATTGTTATGGCTTCGGGCATTATTCCGGTCTTGCGCAGCCACTTCCCCCAGGCTAGGATGGATTGGCTTGTACAAAGCGAGTATGCTGACCTGCTCCAAGGTCACCCTGATCTGCAACGTGTTTTGGTCTGGCCCAGACAGGAATGGTCTCTGCTCCTGCGGCATAGAAAGATGCTGCAACTTGCAGGGCAGGCGCGCAAATTGGTTCAAGAATTGCGCAGCCAAGATTATGATTTGGCCATTGATCTACAAGGGTT
>CAZLUR010000192.1:0-3375 GCA_964562725.1 uncultured Desulfohalobiaceae bacterium
TAAAAGTGAATTTTAAAGCAGCAGAAGCCAAGGCTGTTTAAATTATTCTTTATAAAATTATAGATTTTAGTAAGTTGCAGCATGAATATAATCCGAGTATTAATATTAACTAAAGGTTTGAGCCATTAAGTGCTTTTTGGAATTATACAGAAAATGTTGCGATGCTAGAGATCACTCAATGACTGTGCTTTTGTAGAAAAAAATGAACTTGATGTATTACGTTGGTATTGGATGTTATCTGGTCATTTTAAGCCTATCAAGTCCGAAGAATCTATAGCGCTTTAGCGCTAAAGGCTATCTGGCAGTCTGCATGAAGTCAAAGGACTTCAAGACCATTGGCTGACTTTATTCAAAAAAATTTGAGATTTCAATGTATTTCAGCTTAAAAACCATGAGTACCTGGGACCGGAGAAGATGGGATATGAGCTAGTGGGTGTCTCTAAAATATAAGTTATTGTCTACGTAATGGCAAACAAACTAATAGAAAATATATAGTTCAAAGCTTGACAATATGTTTCAATTAGGTATATATATCTAAAAAATGCTTCCTGTTGCTTGGATTATGTTGATTATTAAATTTTATTGTTCAGTTTGTAGAAGTTGTTTCTTGAACTGGTTTTAGGTTTAAAGGGCATTATTATATGACCTGGATTATGATAAATTTGAGAGCTCAATGTAAAGCGTTCAGCATTCAAGGTTAAAGCTATTAATTACGGCTGATCAGGTAAACTCGATTTCAGACAGTCAGAGTTTAAAATATAATCAATAACACTGGTTATTGCTGAGGAGCTTTTGACAAACCAGGCAAACTGTATTCTGGATAAATCGCAAAAATCTTTTGATGAGGAAAGCTTTTTGAAAGTCAGCTTTTTTCTATCTATTAGGGTTTATTAACTAAATGCGTTTTTTAGTAAAACCTAACTCTAACTTACTGTAATTTTAAATAGTTAAAGGAGGCGTTGCATGGAAGAGCATGTCAAGGAGGCTTTGGAAATTGTTAAGGCCCAGGCTAGTGTGCGCAATATGACCGAGGAAGAGATAGCTTCAATGGTCAAATCTTTGTCTGAAGGAATAAAAACGCTTTCAGAAGGCTCAGAGGCGTTTACAGGCGAGGAAACTTCACAACAGCCATCGATTGACCCCAAGAAAGCAATTCGGGAAAAATCAGTAGTTTGCCTGGAATGTGGTAAAACTTTCAAGGTGTTGACCAAAAGACATTTAGCTACCCATAATCTTACCCCAGCGGAATACAAGCAAAAATGGGGCTATAAAAAGGGAACAGCCCTGATTGCCAAAGCATTGGCCAGAGAAAGGCGCAAGAAGATGCAGGAAATGCAGTTGTGGAAAAGGAGAAAATAGCTGTAGTTTGCATTGGCTACAAAAAATTATTTTTTTCACATATTGGGCAATGTTATTTGCTTTAGTCCTATTCGCTAGTCAGGAAGAAAATAAATTTTTCAACAAAGACCCTTGGTCCAGCATCAAGGGTCTTTGTACTTGAAATAGATTTTTCGGAGATTGTTTCATGAACATTTGCATTGTGGGTACTGGATATGTGGGCCTGGTTACTGCAGCTTGTTTTGCTGAGATGGGCAATAAAGTGTTTTGTGTGGATGTCAATTCTGAGGTGATACAAAATCTAAAGCAGGGCAGGGTGCATATTTATGAGCCAGGCTTGGAGGAGCTGGTTCAGAAAAATTGCAAAGAGAATCGTCTTCATTTCAGCACCGACCTTGGGCAAAGCCTGCAGAAGGCATTGTTTGTTTTTATCTGTGTAGGCACACCAGCCTCTGTAGACGGTTCTTGTGATATGTCTAATGTTAATCTAGTGGCTGAAGAGATAGGGCAGACAATGCAGGATTACAAAATAGTGGTCACCAAGTCTACCGTGCCGGTGGGCACAGCAGACAAGGTCAGGGAGATAGTGCAAACCCAACTGCAGCTCAGGGATCGGGCCTTGGAATTTGATGTTGTCTCTAATCCAGAGTTTTTAAAAGAAGGAGATGCGGTCAAAGACTTCCTCAAGCCTGATAGAGTGGTTGTAGGTACGGATAATGTGCGTACAGCAGAGCTGTTAAAAATCCTCTATAGTCCATTTGCACGCAGCAGGGATAAATTGATGATAATGAGAGTGCGTAGCGCTGAAATGACCAAATATGCAGCAAATTGCATGCTAGCCACCAAGATATCCTTTATAAACGAAATAGCCAATATTTGCGAAAAAGTGGGGGCAGATGTCAGGGAGGTCAGGTTGGGAGTTGGGGCTGATCACAGAATAGGTTATCAATTCATCTATCCGGGGATTGGCTATGGAGGTTCTTGTTTTCCCAAGGACATAAAAGCCTTGATTACTATTTGTAAAGATATGGATTATTATCCCCAACTTTTGAATGCAGTGCATGAGGTTAATGAAAGGCAAAAACTGGTTCTGGCTTTGAAAATTGAGGAGTATTTCTTGCCCCAGGGAGGATTGCAGGGCAAAACACTGGCCCTCTGGGGTTTGGCTTTTAAGGCTAATACAGATGATATGCGGGAGGCTTCCTCTGTGAGTATTATTGAATACTTGACAGCCAAGGGCATGCAAATCAAGGCCTTTGATCCGGAAGCAGGCAGGCAGGCCAGATATTCACTGGGATCCAATCCTGGAGTGCAAATTGTAGAGGATGAATACTGTGCCCTGGATGGGGCCCAAGCCCTGGCCGTGCTCACTGAATGGAATCAGTTTCGAAATCCTGATTTTGAACAGATAAAATCCAGATTGGAAGCTCCGGTAATCTTTGATGGCAGAAATCTTTATCAACCTAACCACCTGGCCAGCATGGGATTTGCCTATTTTTGCATCGGACAGCCAAAATGAAAAAGTTCAAGCTATGAAGCATTACCTGCTGATTCTTTGCAGGTAGACCATGATATTAGAAAAATGGTCAGGGTTCTTTCTTGCTGACTATTGGGCCCAATACCCGCCACAAGAAAAACCCCGCTGCATGCAGCGGGGTTTTTCTTGTGGCGGGCCTAGCAGGTCCAGGCTATCTAATATCCAGCCGGCCCAGGCAGCTCCTGATTTGCAGTTCTTGTAATACAGCCCTTTCATACTCCAAATTGTACATAGGCATAGGCTCATCTTTTTCCAAAAATTTGTCGATATACTGGGTCTCTTCCCAGAAATCGAGCAATTCATCATTGGGCAGGGATTTGATTTGTTCCACCAGACTGACTTCTTCAAAATAGGGGAAAAATTGGGCCATTAACCAATTTCCTCCATGGGTTTGAGTTTAGAGCATTTGCTCCTGTTGACTATTCTTATATAGTTGCTCATCTTTTGCAAGATTTTTTTGCCCAGGGCATCAAATGAAAATAAGGATGATTAAACTTAAA
>CAZLUR010000193.1:0-3356 GCA_964562725.1 uncultured Desulfohalobiaceae bacterium
TTAATGGTCTGAAATTCATCAATGATACTCTGGGCCATGCCAAGGGGGATGAATTGTTGCAGGCAGCAGCAAATATTCTGAAAAGCTGCTTACGGGCAGGGGAGATCGTAGCTCGTATTGGCGGGGATGAGTTTGCAGTGCTGCTGCCTCAAAGCAGTGAAGAGATCGTCAGCTCATGCGCTGCAAGAATACGCCAGGAGGTGGCCCGTTATAATGAGCTGAATAAAGAGCTTGGCATATCTTTAGCCTTGGGTTATGCAGTGCAGGAAGGGCCCCCGGCAAACACAAAGGATCTGTTCAAGAGGGCTGATGAGGCCATGTACAGGGAAAAATTGCAGCAAAACTGCAATACCAGCAATGGCACAGTACAGACTTTGATCAAGGTCTTAGAGGCCCAGGACTTTAAAATCCAGAGCCAGGCAAGCCGCCTGTATGAATATGCCTGGAAGTTGGGCAAGGCCTTGGATTTTTTTGAGGAAGAACTGAAAGAATTGCAGCTTTTGGCCAGGTTCCGGGACCTAGGCCAGGTAGGAGTGTCGGATAAGATTTTGTCTAAGCCTGGCCAGCTAAGCGAGCAGGAGTTGCAGGAAATGCAAAGGCACTGCGAGATTGGTCAGCGTATTGCCCTGTCCTTGACTGACCTGGCTCCGATTGCGGATTATATCCTTAAACACCATGAATGGTGGAATGGCCAAGGTTATCCTATTGGTTTACAAGGCCTGGAGATCCCTTTGATGTGCCGGATTTTGGCCATTTCAGCAGCCTATGAGGCCATGACCAGTGATCGTCCGTACAGAAAGGCCCTGTCCCATGAGCAGGCAATACAGGAGTTGCAGCACTGTGCAGGCACTCAGTTTGATCCGCATCTGGTGCAGGTTTTTCTGGATATTGTGCAGGATCCACAGCAGGAGTAGCTTTAGTTATTTGGCATATTCTAAAACGAATTATTCATTACTGGAGGCAGAAAGATGCAGGGTTTGAATTTTAAATCAAAGATGGGCCGTCTGGCCAGAGAAATCGAAGCAGCCTCATTTCAAGGCCAGGAAGTGGATATTGGCTTCCTGCAAGACAGGCTAGGCCCGGAGTTTTCCCGCAAGCAAATCTCTGATTGGGCTGCAAAGCTTGTCAAGAGAGGCTATCTGGAAAAGCTTGGACTCGGCAAATTCAAGGCAAAGCCAAAATTGCACCAATTCGCAGGCAGAAAATCTGCACAAGATGAGGCCGGACCGCAAGAATCCCCAGCAGTGATAGTCAGAAAGAAAGACAGGGGAGAAAGGGCAGAAGCAGGTCAAGCAGGACATGAGACAGATTTGACCCGCCTGGAAAGCCTAGTGCAAAGCCTTGAGGATTGCCTGACGAGGCTGGAAACCATCACAGATAAGTTTCAAGACCGGACTGAGTTTCAGGAGGTTATGGATGCCCTGGACAAGATTTTGGCTAAACGCAAAAAAATGTCCAAATAGGCTGAGATAAGAAAAAGAGCCAAGAGAGGATTTTAATCCAAAACAGGCCAATCGGCAAAAACTAAATCAGGAGCAGCGTATGTTTATAGGACATATAGATGATATTGAAAAAAAGGAGATCAATTCTCCTGAACTGAAAGGGGTGTTAAAGCAGGTGGCCATCGGTCCTGAACAGGGCTGGGAAGACCACACCATGCGCATTTTTACCTTGAAGGCGGGTGGACATACACCTAAACATAATCACCACTGGCCTCATATCAACTACATCCTGAAGGGCAAAGGCACCCTTTACCATGGCGGGCAGGAGACCCAGCTAAGAGCAGGATCAATTGCATATCTACCCAACGGCCTTGAACATCAGTTTGTCAATAACTCTGAACAAGATCTGACGTTTATCTGCATCGTGCCCAAAGAAGGGGATGTATAGGCTTATCTGGGGTTAACTGCTCTTTTGCCTGGTCAGGCCCAGATATATGGCTGTCAAGGCCAGAACAGCGCCTGAGACTTCCAAGGCTCCAGTAGGTCGAGCAAAGAACAGGATGTCCCAGATAAAGGCCAAGGCAGGTTGGAGGAGAATGATCAGTCCGGCTGCCGAGACCTGGACCCGGGGCAGGGCGGTAGAGATCAGGATCCAGCCCACCATTTGGGAGGAAAATCCATATCCAGCCAGAGCGGCCAGGCTTTTACCGTCCGGGATATACAAGGATTCGCCTACCAGGTGCAGATGTACGCCCATGATCAAGCTGGTGGCAAAGGAAATCAGGGCCATATTGACCACCACCGCGCCAAAGGACTTCTTGGTCTGTAAAGTTCGGACCAGAAGGATATAGGTGGCATAAGCCAGAGCGGTGAGCAGGCCGTAATAGACCCCCCAGCGCCATTCCGGGCCAAGAGTTGTCCACCCGGGTTTGACCAGCATGAAAAGTCCGACCATGGCCAGGCAGACAGCCAGCACAAAGCGCAGGGTCAGGCGTTCGGAAAAAAGGAGCATTCCGGCCGCAGCCATGATAAAGACCTGAAAGTTGGACAAAACCGTGGCCAGTCCAGGACCCACGCCGTGAATGCTCTTGTGCCACCAGGCCAGATCCAGGGCAAAGACTACTCCGCAAAGCAGGGCCATGTACAGGCTTTTGCGGGTAAGTTCCCGGAAAAAACCCCGGGCTAAAGCGAAAAGCAAGAGAAATATCCCGCCAAATAAGACCCGATAAAAGCCGGCCGTAATCGGGCCAACTGCGGCCAGTTTGACAAATACGGCAGAAAAGCTGATCAATGTGGCCCCAAGGGTCAGGGTGATTACAGCCTTCCAATCTACCACTGGAGAAATACGCATGGGACATCAGGCTCCTGAGATGGTGCAAAAAATATCCTATGCCTGAATTTTGTCCTCAAGTAAAGCAAGTCAAGAGCATGCCGGTTGCAGCTGCTCCAGGGATCAGGCCTCTGATCCCTCACAGTTTATTCCTGCACAGGAGGTGAACTGGATGCACCCAATGAAATATATATAATCCTGCTCTCATTGCCCGGCTTGACCCGGCAATACATTCAAGATATGGATTCCCCGGTCAAGCCGGGGAATGACGAAGGAGCTGAATGTCAGGCCGGACTCTCTCTTCGTCATTCCCGCGCAGGCGGGAATCCAGGTGTTTTTTCTGAATTTCCGGGTCTGGCCGGGCAATGACAAAGAGGGGGATGAGGAGCAGTGATGGTTACAAAGAATCTTTGACTGTCCAGCGTTTAAGTAACGCCGCGTCAACTCTCTATAGTCGGATCTCAGATGTGTCTGCAAAAAGTCTTTTTTTGCAGACACAGAGGACAGACGACAGTAGACAGAGGACCTTAGCATCTCTGTGTGCCCGGCAGGCAGAAAAATCAATGAATTATAGTCCCCCTGTT
>CAZLUR010000194.1:0-3349 GCA_964562725.1 uncultured Desulfohalobiaceae bacterium
CCCTGGTTCGAAGATGGGGCGCTGTTGGGGTCAGCCAGTGCGCATTGATCTGTTGCCTGGCGGGTGTGCTGGGGTTAGCCGCGGGAAACATTTTCATCTTAATCATTGGCTCGCTTTGCATTGGAGCAGGCTATGGCCTGACAAACCCGGCTGCATCTCATCTGCTTTTTGGCTTGACCCCGGCCAGACATAGAAACCTTTTTTTTTCCCTCAAACAGACCTCTGTACCTTTGGGCGGCATCTTAGCAGGCCTTATGCTGCCGCCCTTGACAGCAGTTGGCGGATGGAGGTTTGCTCTTCTGGTCTGTGCAGGCCTGGCATGCGCTGTGGTTTGCGTACTCAATTTTTATCGAAAGCAGCTGGATTTTGACCGAGAGCCGGAAAAACTCTTCAAAAAAAATGTAAAATCTGACTTAAAGATGCTTTTCAGCCGCAAGGATCTGTTAAGACTGTCAATTATGGCATTTTGTTATTCTGCAACCCAGCTATGTCTGATGTCTTTTGCTGTTGTTATGCTGGTTGAGGACTTGGCCAAAACATTAGTCATTGCAGGCTTTGTGGCATCATTGATGCAGGGTTTTGGGGCTTTGGCCAGGATTTTCTGGGGCATTGCAGCAGACAGGTTTGGATCAGGGTTATCTGTCTTGATTGTGATTGGGTTCTTATCCATTGCCTCAGCCCTGTTTGTGACGCAATTAGATAAAAAATGGCCTTTTTTAGCCATTATTGTCCTGCTGTGTGTTTTTGGTATTTGCTCTATTGGTTGGAACGGGGTCTTTTTAGCTGAAGTGGCCCGAATGAGTAAGCCGGAAGAGGTGAGCTCGATGACTGGTATGGCTTTATTTTTCACTTTTTCTGGAATTATTGTCGGTCCAACACTATTTTCTCTAACATACAACATCCTAGGCTCATACACAGCAACCTTCGGGTTGATATCAATATTTCCAGCAGCAGGCATTGCCTCATTGTGGGGGATACGAAAGGGCGAGGCCATTAAGTCCTAAATGTGAACTCAGACTTCAATTTTAATACGTATTTCTTGGAAATCCTGTGCAGAAAGCCAAGCCAGCTGCCTTCTTTCTTTTGGTTATAGTTTCTGGTATAGCTTGACTGTGCTTATCCCAGGACAGTGCTGGCTGGCCTTTGACTTTTCGGGGGCAGCCAGATATCTGTACAGGCTCAAAGAGCCGCTCAAAAATCAGGAGGCTTTGTCATGAGCGATGTTTATGAGCAGCTGGCCCAGCATCTGGACCAGCTGCCGGCGGGGTTCCCCAGGACTGATTCTGAAGTGGAGCTGCGCATACTAAAGCGTCTTTTCAGTCCTGAGCAAGCCTGGTTGGCCACTGGGTTGCGCATGATGCCGGAAAGTGTCCAGCAGATTGCTCAGCGACTAAGCCTGGAGCCTGGAGACCTTGAGCACAGGCTGGAGCAGATGGCCAAAAAGGGGCTTATATTCAAATTGAGCAAGGGTGACGAGCCCAAGTATATGGCAGCCCAGTTCATGGTGGGCATCTGGGAGTATCACGTCCATGCCCTGGATCAGGAATTGATTAATGATGTCAATGAATATCTGCCGCAGTTGATGCAAAGATCCTGGCTGCAGACCAAAACCAAGCAGTTGCGGGTTATACCGGTGCAGGAGAGCGTAGAAGGTCAATCCGGGGTCATGCCCTATGATCAGGCCCGGGAATTGGTCCGGATGCAGTCCAAGATTGCTGTTGCGCCCTGTATCTGCCGCAAAGAACATAGCATGGTTGGGCAGGGCTGTGACCGGCCCCTGGAAACCTGCCTCATTTTTGGCGCAGGTGCCCATTTTTATCTGGAAAATAATTGGGCCAGGGAAATTTCAGTGCAGCAGGCTTTGGACTTACTGCAGCAAGGTCTAGAACAGGGTTTGGTTCTGCAACCGGGTAATTCCAAAAAGCCTGCAAACATATGTCTTTGCTGCGGTTGCTGCTGCCAAGTGCTCAAGAACTTGCAAAAGCTGGAAGAACCAGCTGTAGCCATTCATTCCAATTTTGTGGCCCGGGTACTGGAAGACAACTGCACAGGATGTGCGAGATGCCAGGGACAGTGCCAGATGCAGGCCATCTCTGTGCAGGAAACAGCCAGGGTGGACCCCAGGCGCTGTATCGGCTGCGGGCTCTGTGTGGCGGTCTGTGAATTTGAAGCTATGATTCTGGACCAAAAAGAGCTGGAGGTACAATATGAACCACCCAAGAATATGGTCCAGACCTACCTGAATATGGCCCAGGAGCGGGGTCTGCTCTAAAGGACTAAGCAAGTATGCATGAGCTGCCAGTGATGCAGCAGGTCTTGGAGATTGTGCTCAGGCATGCCCGCAAAAACCAGGTGCAGCAAGTGCTGGCTGTACATATTGAAGTGGGCGCCTTGAGCGATCTGCAGGAAGCCTGGATGCAGCGCTATTTCGACCAATTAAGCCGGAATACTCTTGCTGCAGGGGCCAGGTTGTGCATCTTGCGCAAACCAGCGATCATGTCCTGCCGGGACTGTGCACAGCAATTCCAGGTGGATTTCCAGACCGGGGCAGATTTATTGTGTGTTCATTGCGGGTCCCGTAGCTTGAAGCTGGTTTCAGGACAGGAATATACAGTGCTTAATCTGGAGGCTGTGTAGTGGACAAAATCAGGTTGATCGAGGTCAAGGAAGGCATACTTGCGGAGAATGAGCAACAAGCTGCGCAAATCAGAGCAAGCTTGGCTGCTGCAGGTGTATTTTTGCTGAACATCATGTCTTCTCCAGGATCAGGCAAGACCAGCCTGATCCTGGAGACTGCGCAAAGACTGGCCCAGGACTTTTCCCTGGGGGTCATTGAGGCAGACCTGGATTCTGTTCTGGATGCTCAAAAGATGGACCAGGCCGGACTGCCTGTAGTACAACTAAGGACTGGCGGCTTTTGCCATCTGGATGCGAACATGGTGGCCAGCGCCTTGGATGAGCCTATACTCCAAAATCTGGATATTTTGTTTTTGGAAAATGTGGGTAATCTGGTCTGCCCAGCTGAGTTCGACACTGGGGCTGCCCTGAGCACCATGATGCTCAGCGTACCTGAAGGAGACGACAAGCCCCTGAAGTATCCCCTAATGTTCAGTACCTGCCAGGCCCTGGTAGTGAATAAAATGGATTATATGCAACTAGCTGAATTTGATCTTGATTTGCTTCGGCAAAGGGTCAGGGCTTTAAATTTGGAAATGGAAATATTTCCAGTATCTTGCCGCACAGGAGAAGGCCTGCAGGCCTGGGTGCGCTGGCTGACCCGAAGGGTGCAGGAGTTCAAGAAGGGTTAAAGCTTATTGGGTTATAACTGTGCACCAATTTGAACAAAGTG
>CAZLUR010000195.1:0-3339 GCA_964562725.1 uncultured Desulfohalobiaceae bacterium
CATCCGGCGCAAGACCTGCGCTCTTTCCCGGGCTGAAATATCATTTATGTCTTGCCCCTGATACAGTATTCGCCCTGAATCCGGCCTCAACAAGCCGATAATCAGCTTCAGAGTCACGCTCTTGCCCACCCCGCTTTTTCCGATCAAGGTGGTTACCTGCCCGGGGAAAATAAGCAGATCAGCCTGGTCCAGGATCACCTTGTCCCCGAATCTTTTGCTGACTTTTTTAAATTCAATCAAAGGAGTTGACATAAACTAGAGCAAAAAAGAGGTTAGCACATAATCAAACACCAGGATTGCCACGCAGGATATGACTACTGCGCTGGTGGTGGCCAGACTGACACCCTTGGCCCCAAAACCCTGGCTGCGTTTATGCACATAAAAACCCTGGTAACAGCAGATAGTTACCACCAGCGCCCCGAATACCAGGGACTTGTAAAACCCGCCCAGGATATCTGCCATGACCACCATATCCTGCATGCGGGAAAAAAAAATGCCAGGATTGATGCCCAACAACCAGACCCCGGTCACATAACCGCCCAGGATACCAACTACATCAAACAGGGCGGTCAGCAATGGAAAAGAGACCAGTGCAGCAACGATTCTGGGACTGAACAAGTAGCGCAAGGGATTAACGTCCATGGTCACTAAAGCGTCAATCTGCTCAGTGATGCGCATAATGCCGATTTCAGCAGCCATGGCAGATCCTGCCCTGGCTATGACCATGATCGCGGTCAATACCGGAGCCAGCTCCCTTATAATGGACAGGGCCACTGCAGCACCCAATACACCTTCAGAGCCGAATTTGACCAGGGTGTAGTAGAGCTGCAAACCCATGACCATGCCTGTGAACAGGGCCACCAGGACAATTACGAATACTGACTTGACCCCGATAAAATAGATTTGCTGCAGGATCTTGCGCAGTTGAAACGGGTACTTGAATACCGATGAAAATCCCTGCACAAAAAAAAGGGTGATCCCGCCCAACTCCCTGAGCAGGAAGATAAACCACCTGCCCAGCAAAGCCAGAAAGTCAAGGGCTGCTGCTTTGTAATTCATAATTATGCGCAATCCTGTATCATGCCTTGCCCACAACTCATTTATTTCTATCCTCTCCAACTCCTGCATTTGGGTCTGTCAGCTTTAAACCTTTTATTCCGCAGGGTCAATCAGACCTGTATGCCAGTCCGGATACAACTGCAAAAAGTCAAAACGCAGACAGCAAGCCTTAATAAAAGACTAGGTACCTATTTGCCTTTTCAGTCCTCCGACCTCCCACCGGCTTCCAGCTCATAGAGCTTCCAGCTCGGAGAGGGCCGCTTCCTGCCCCGCCTCCGGATCGTAGAGCCTACAGGCCGGAGAGTAGAGCTTACGCCTCGGAGAGCGGCTGCGCCATGCCCTATGCCTACCAACATTCCCCAATTCAGAATCCCTACATCCCTAAATCCTTTAATTCCAGAATCCCAGCATTCCAGCATTCCAGCATCCCAGAATCCCTAAATCCCTCAATCCCTCATTGAGTTTAGGTATCTGTTCAGCAAGCTTGACATGAGAGCAGGTCCTGGCGTATGCAAAGTCAAAAAATATAAAAAATGGAGCTGAGTATGGGCAGCAAACAGGGCACCTCCCGCAGGCAATGCCTGCAGTACCTGGGCCTTCTGGGTCTCGGAGCGGCAACTTCCGGCATGTTCCTCAAGCCAGTTCTTGCACAAACCACTGCTAAACTGCACCGCGCCAGCAGTACACTGCCCCTGATGGGCACCTTGGTCAGTATTATCTTGTATGACAACAGCAGGCAAAAGGCCATTCAGGTCCAGGAAGAAGCCCTGCTGGAGATGCAAAACCTGATCCCCATCTTCAACCGTTTCGATCCCCAGGGGCATCTGGGCTGGCTCAACCAGCACAAGGTGCTCAAAGAAGTGCCCCCTGAGCTGGATCTGGTCCTGCAGCAGGCCTTTGCCCTGCATCAGGCCAGCGCACACAACTTTGACGTCAGTGTACTGCCTTTCCTGCAAGCATATCAGAAAAGCGCAGCAAACAGCGGCCGCAGCCCGGACCCGGCTCAAATAAAAGAACTGCATAAGGCCCTGGGCATGGACAAAATTGAGCTTGGATCCGGCAAAATCAGACTGCTGCATCCAGAAGCCAGGATCACCCTGGACGGCATCGCTAAAGGCTATATTGTAGACCGTGCTGCCCGGCTAATCCAGAACAGAGGCATCACTCACGCCCTGATTGATGCCGGAGGAGATCTCCGGGTCATAGGCGGCAAAGACCAACGCTCTCCCTGGAGGATTGGTATTACTGATCCCCGAGGCAGAAAACAATACGTACAGACGATTGCTCTGCGGGATATGGCAGTAGCCACTTCAGGACATTACCAGAATTTCTTTGAGCCTGGCCGCAGGCACCATCACCTGCTGCAGCCCGGGCAAAACGCCTCTCCGGCAAATACAGCCAGTTGTACAGTGCTTGCCCCCAGCGCTATGCTGGCAGATGGACTGTCCACAACCCTGTTCGTGCTCCCGGTGCAGCAGGGCCTGGATCTGATCCGCAACTATCCTCCAGCCCAAGCCCATATCATCCACAAAGGGGGCCGCAGCTTCAGCTCCCCGGGCTGGAGAGGCCGGCCAGCTTAGAATATGGCTTACTTCTCATGTAGTCCCGGAGACCTGAAGGCCAGTATAGCCGGTATTGCTCAACTGCCTTTCCAGGTCCTGGATCTTGACAAGTTTGTCCTGCAGGAACACATTGGCTGGAGGAGCCCAAAAACTTTGTTTTTGTTGCTGCACAAAATCTTTCAAGACTTTATTTTCAAAAAATACTCCCCGCCCCAGAAAATTTTCAGCTAATTCGCCAGCCAGGAAGTTAAACAGTTTGATCTGCAAGGGTATACTCGCTGCAGCCTGCTTTAGATTATGTGGCTGATGGCTGATGGAATTGCGCAGCAAAGCGTAATAGCCGCCTTTGCGCATCAAAGCCCCGGCCAATCCGGGCATAGCTATTGACAGGGCCAGACTGGAGCCAGGCCCTGGATATGCATGCTTTACGTCATCCACAGGACAACAATCCATAAATACTGTCTGGATCCTGTCCTGGATGTATTCTTCAGGGATTTTGAACTCCAGGACCATGATCTCATGCAGGGAAAGGCCGCTTTTTACAAAAACATAAAATCCCTGATGCAAGAGGCTGTTCAAGCTAGTCCACCTCTGCTCAGGCATTTGCATCCTGACCAGAGGCAGGTCCCTGGGATCCAATTTACTCAAATCTGGCATAGGCTGGCATAGGCTGTACTAGTGGCTAGTACCGCGTCTCAAAAGTTTAATACCCGTATAT
>CAZLUR010000196.1:0-3325 GCA_964562725.1 uncultured Desulfohalobiaceae bacterium
AATGCTTATGCAACCATTGAATGGCAAAACCAATTCGATGCTTTGACCGGGATTCATAATCGCCGAAGCTTTATGCAGCACATCAGTAGGGAATTCCTGAGGGCTAGAAGAGAAAAGCATCCTATCGCTTTGATCATGTGCGATATCGACAACTTCAAGAGCTATAACGACAATTATGGTCATGACCAGGGCGACAATTGTCTGCGGCAAGTAGCTCAGCAAATAGCACAAACCGTCAACAGGCCCAGTGACCTTTGTGCCAGATACGGGGGAGAAGAATTTATTGTCGTCCTGCCCAATACTTCCAAAGACGGGGCCTTTAATTTAGCTCAGGAAATACGAGAGAACGTTGAAAGCCTGCGGATTATCCACGATTATTCCAGGCCGTGGGGAGTGGTAACCCTAAGCCTTGGGGTGGCCGCGGTGTTGCCCGGAGAGGATGCTTCCTATGAAAATTTGATTCAGCAAGCTGATGCAGCCTTATATGCAGCCAAAAACAAAGGCCGGAATCAAGTCCATAGCTCCTCATTGTAACGAAGTAAACCACCAAATAAAGCGGAGCGATCATGAATATCAAGCTCAAACGGGTATACAGCTCAGTGGACAAGGACGACGGGGTCCGGGTCCTGGTGGATCGGGTCTGGCCTCGGGGGATCTCCAAGGATAAGCTGCAGGCTGATATATGGCTTAAAGATGTGGCTCCGAGCACGGAGCTGCGCAAATGGTTTCATCACGACCGGTCCAAATGGCAGGAGTTCAAGGAAAAGTACTTTGCTGAACTTCAGGACAAGACGGAAGCAGTTGAGAAGCTCTTTGAGCTGGGGAAAGAGCAGCAGGTCACATTATTGTATGCAGCTAAAGATACTGAATATAATCATGCTGTAGCCCTGCGGGATTATCTTTCTTCGGTTCATTTCCGTTAATGGCGCTATAAAACGAGTAGTGACATATCTTCTCAAAGTATACAAGCAGTTTATTCGATCCAATTCATAAGCCATGTAAGGAGGTATTGCTGTGTCTTTTAAAATGTATTTGATGACGTTATGCCTGGTATTCCTCGTTCTGGTTGGGGCTTCCTTTGCCGAGGCAGAAGAGGAAATGTCAAACAAGGGAAAAGAAAATGCGGAACTCAGCCTTCTCACTGCCACGCCGGAAGAAGGATTCCAGCTGGCGATAATGCTCGCCAGAAAAGGCGTAACCGAAACACAGCCCGACAAGGAGGTGTTAAAAAAGCTTCGGCCTGCGTATTCCCATGATCCGGACAGCTTGATTGCCGTTTCCCATGTGGTTGCCGTACATTTTCAGACTGTGGCTGCAGCCAACAACTACTGGCGCGATGAATAGATATAAGAGACAAAAAGGTTCGCTGTGCCTAGAATCCTGCTCATCTTACCGTTTTTGAGCTACCTGTTCCTGGCCGCTCATGAGCTCAGGGTCGGAAACTTTGTATTTCTGGCCGGGTGGTTGCTGATGGCCCTTTTGATCCTTGTTTGGCGTAGGCCCTGGGTCCGTCATGCCTGCGCCTTAACACTTATGCTCGGCCTCTTCCTCTGGTTTCGGGTCACAATTGAACTGCTGCTTTTTCGACTGGCAGTCCAGGCCCCGTATGGCCTCTTGCTTGCTATCATGGGGGCAGTGGCCGCACTCATAGCCGTATCCCTGGCTTTTATGTTCTCCAAAACCATGCAGGATTGGTTTGCAGGCCCCAAATGAAGAGCAATCAACACCTTGCCTGGATTTTAAAGACAATTGATTTGCTAAGGGAGCTGTAAAGACCGTCAATATTCAGCCCAAACGGATATACAGTCCAGTGAAGCGGCTGGTTCCAGGACTTCTTTCCTTGATTTGTGTTAAATTAAACCGGGTTTTGGATTTAAATACTTGACCTGCGTCAAAGACCCCTGCCCGGTGATGTATCATAGGGAGAAATAACAGGGATGAGAACTTTTAGAGGAGACTAAAAGATATGGAACCTTGCATAAGGGTTGAACAGATGAGCAAGCAATACGGAAAGCATCTGGCCGTAGACAGTATAAGCTTTACCGTCAGTCCGGGCGAGATTTTCGGTTTCCTCGGGCCCAACGGGGCAGGCAAAACCACGACCCAGCGCGTACTGACAGGCCTTATCAAACCGAGCCGGGGACGCGTGAGGATACTGGACCATGATATGACAAAAGATCCCATGGGCGCAAAGAAACACCTCGGAATCGTACCAGAAACCGCCAACCCGTATACCGAGCTTTCAGCCTGGAAAAACATGGTCCTGTCAGGCGAGTTCTACGGAATGAGAGGCAAAAGCCTGAAAAGCCGGGCTGAAGAGATGCTTACCGACTTCGGTCTGTGGGAACGGCGCAACGAGCCGGTAAAAAACTACTCCAAGGGGATGAAGCAACGGCTGGTTCTGGCAATGGCCCTTGTCCACGGCCCGCAGATCCTGTTTATGGATGAGCCCACAGCAGGCCTGGACGTGGAAAGCAGGCGTTTAATCCATGAAAAGGTAAGAAACCTGGCAGCACAGGGGGTGGCCGTCTTCTACACAACCCATCATATTGAGGAGGCAAACGAACTCTGCGCCCGGGTGGCCATTATAAGGCAGGGCCGCATCATGGCCATGGATAGTCCCGAGGCCCTGAAAACCGCTTTTCAGGGAAGCCGGTCGGTGCTGGCTGCATTTGATGCTCCAGCGGACGAAAAAGAGATAAGCAGTATTCCCTCGGTCATCAGGGTTGAAAAACAGGGAGACAAAATCCGTGTTTATACTTCTTCACCGGGAGCGGTGGTAGTGGATCTTGCTGAATTTGCGAAGAAAAACGGGTTGGGAATCATTTCGCTCAATACCCTGGGGCCGAGCCTGGAGGACGTTTTTGTCTCTCTGGCGCACGGCGCCTCCGAAACATCTGAAATAAAGGATCAAGACAAATGAGTTTTCTGAGAAAAACCTGGGCTGTGGCCAAAAAGGATATCTGGGTGTACTACAAACAAGGACCGGTGCTGATTTTTGGAGTTCTTTTTCCCATATTTCTGTTTCTGGCCTTTGCTGTCGGAAGAGACATTGAGCCCGGGCGCCTGGCACCGGGCCTGATCGCAATGGCTCTGTTTTTTACCGCCTCTGCCACCACGCCCACGGTGTTTCCTTTTGAGACCAGGACCAAAACCCTGGAGCGGCTTCTTGCCGCACCTATGGATCTTAAAATCCTGCTTGCAGGAGACGTGCTTGCGGCTTTCCTTTTCGGCCTGGCCCTTTCCGCCATACCGGTTTTCATAAGTCTGGCCCTGCTAGGTGCCTCCCTGGAATCGGCCATATTGCTTTTTGCTGCAATTGTTT
>CAZLUR010000197.1:0-3296 GCA_964562725.1 uncultured Desulfohalobiaceae bacterium
TTCTTGCTCCATTATACGCACCGCCTGAATTTATGCTCATTCATGGAGTCAAATGGATTACAGAACAATAAGAATTAGATTGCAGAATATCAGGCAGTTGTCAAGAAAATTTGCTTTGTATTTTATGCAATTGGTTAGAACCAATTTTGGGCTATGCTAAGCGCCCTTTACAGTTCAGTCCGTGTTTTGTAAAATACACTGGATCCTCTGCCTGACCTGCTGCAGATATTGGGCATAGACATGCTGCAAGGCAGAGGTCAGCCCCAGGCCCCAATCGATCTTTTCCGGCTCCAGGCCTATGACTTCCAGCTGGGGCTTATGGCCAGACAACTCCGCCATACGCAGAGAGTCCAAAAGATCTATATCGTGCAAGGACAAGGCCTGTTTTTTGTCCTGGACCAGGTCCTGCTCTGTCATGCTATACATAGTGCCAGGTTCCCTCCCGGCCCGGACAATATCTAAGACCAATACACTTTTGTAGCCCTCGAACAGATAGAATATATCCTGGGTAAAGGTCCCGCCGTCCATAAAGTCCACTTCTGGGGACCACTTCTCCTTTTGCAGATCCTTTACTGCATATACGCCCAGACCTTCATCCATGAGCAGCACATTGCCTACTCCCAGAACCAAGAGTTCCTGCATGTCCTCCTCCAGGGAAAAAAGCACCTTATTCCGAACTAAAATAAAATGGGATCGGGCTGGCCCGATCCCATGTGTTGGCTGCACTATTTTTTAACTACCTATAAAAAGTCCAAGACCTTGCTCTCGCCGCTATCTGCGTGCAACACGTGCACGGCACAGCCCAGTCACGGATCAAAGGCGCGCACCAAGCGTCCCACATTGACCGGACTTTGCACGTCCTGTACAGGCACTCCGATCAAGGCCTGCTCTATGGGTCCTCTCTGGCCCATATCATCCCTGGGGTTCGCATTCCAGATGGTTGCAGAGACCACTTGATAATTATCAATAACCCCGCCCTTGATGTCTATGTAATGCAGCAGCGCTCCTCTGGGGGCCTCTGTCAGACCCAGGCCTTCTGCCCTGTCCGGAATCTCGGTCTTTATGTATGACTCCTGGCCCGGTTTGACCTCCTGCAGCCATTTTTCCACTTGTTCAGCCACCATGTAAGCCTCTTCCGCCCGGGCCACATGCCTGCCCATAATGGAGAATGCCAGATCGCCTAAATCCCTGAAACGCTCGGCCTGCAGGCCGAATTCCTGTTTAAGCATTTGCTTGCCCACAGGGCTCAATTCAGGGTTGGTGACCCACATCCTGGCCATAGGACCTGCCTCCACAGGTTTTTCGCTGTATCTGGGGGCCTTTATAAAACTATAAGCCCCGGACTTGTGCACGTCAGGCTCGGTGCGGCCCCGGCTGAAGTGCAGACCAGAGGTCTCATCCTTATACCAGGAATACTTGACATATTCCTTAATCATCTCGCTGTCGAATTGATAATCCTGACCATCAATATAGACCCCGGGGTTATGTAAGAACTGGGTCTGCTCGTCATTCAAAGGGAAGACACCATAGCCGATACAGTTCTTCCAGCCTACACCGGTTTGCAATAAGTCTGCATAGCCCTTGCCCACGGTATAGACCAAAGGCAGGTACTTTTCCTGCACAAACTGTTTGACCTTTTTAAAGCGCCAGAGATAACCCACTATCTTGTCAGCACTGGGAATCTCAGTGACGCCGCCTACTACCAGCCCCTGTACATGGGGCATCTTGCCCCCGAAGAGGGCGACCATTTCATGGCAGATGCGCCGCACTTCCAGGGCTTCCAGATACTGCTCTACGCCTATGCTGTTCTCCTGCTCAGTAAGTCGCAGGTCAGGATTGTCATATCTGGGGACGAAGGGCGCTGCATCAGGTCCCTGCACATAATCCAGGGCAGCCAAATGATAAAAATGCAGGATATGGGACTGCAGGTAATTAGCCCCAAAAATCAAATTCCTGGCAACTCTGCCGTTGGTGGGAGGCTTCACACCAAAGGCGTCGTCCAGGGCCCGCACCGAAGCAGTGGCATGAGCTGTGGGACAGACCCCGCATATGCGCTGGGTCAACTGTGAGGCGTCCCTGGGATCCCTGCCCTTAAGGATCTTTTCAAAACCACGGAACATGCCTCCGGAACTCCAGGCATCCACCACCTGTCCGTCCTGGACCTCCACTTCTATCTTTAAATGGCCTTCAATCCTGGTCAAAGGATCCACTGTGACCTTGACTTTCTCTCCCGGAGCAAGTCCGGCTGCAGCCGGAGCTGCCTGAGGTTTGCATCCTGCCATACTATTCCTCCTTGCTCAAAATATAAGCCAACGCTTGCAGCGATACTACATGGCCTCATAAAAAGGTGATGCTGCATCAGGAAAACCCTTTTCTACACAGCCGATACAAACTGCGTTTTCCACACACCAGTTCACCCCGTTGTTCCATCTGCGCTTCCAGCAATCTGCACTGGTGAAAGGACCTTTGCAGCCCAGCATATAACGGCAGGCCTCTTTCTGGGTAAAAGTCTCGGACATGGTCCAGGATTCATAAAAGCTGCGGTAGGGGCAGTTGTCGTGGATGTTGCGGCCGAAGAAAAGCGTAGGCCTGAGATCATTATCCAGTTCAGGCAGGCCATAAAGCAGAACATGGGCCACAGTGCCCACCATCCAGTCTGGATGCGGCGGACAGCCGGCCACGTTGATCACCGGTGTCTTAATACCTTGCTTTTCAAAGACCTGGCTCGCTGAGGAAGCCCCGGTAACATCTCCCTTGGCCGCAGGGATGCCCCCAAAAGTGGCACAGGCCCCTACAGCTACCGTGGCTGCAGCCTTTTGGCCCAATTCTTGGGTAGCCTCCAGCATGGTCAAATGTTTCCCATTACGTTCGCCAATAAAACAGTATTTACCGTTCTCATTGACTGGTATAGCGCCTTCCACCACCAGGAAGAACTTGCCAGCATACTCTTCTGCCACCGCAAACATATGCTCCATGGTCACCCTGCCTTCTGCGGCCATAACCGTATAGTGGGACTCCAGACTAATGATTTTTAGTAGCACCTCCTTTATGCTGGGATGAACAGTGTTCAGCAAACTTACTGAACAACCTGTGCAGCCTTGGCCCTGAAGCCAAATAACAGGCTGATTCTTGGCAGCCTTATCCATGGCTTGGACCAAGCCGGGGTGAAAAAGCTGGGATATACCCAGCCCCCCCACTGTGAGCGAACACATTTTCATGAATTCACGACGGTTCAAACTCATTCCACCCTCCTTGCTAAACGTGCTGGTTGACTGCCAAGCATGGCACCTGAACCT
>CAZLUR010000198.1:0-3283 GCA_964562725.1 uncultured Desulfohalobiaceae bacterium
GGGCTTCGGGAAGAAGACTGAAGAGAAGATCCTGCATGAGCTCTCGCAGCCCGCGGGACAACAGGAGCGGCGCTTTCCCCTGGTAAGGGCCGAGGAGGTAGTCGGCGTGCTGGAGGATTATCTTCGGCGTGCTCCGGGGCTGCTCGAGCTCACGGTCGCGGGGAGCTACCGCAGACGGAAGGAGACCGTGGGAGATTTGGATATCCTGGTTTCCGGGCGGGACAATAGCCGGATCATGGACTACTTTCTGGGCTTCGAGGATATCCAGGAGGTATTGATGCACGGCGATACCCGGACCAGCGTGGTCCTGCGCGGGGGAATGCAGGTGGACGTCCGTGCTGTGCCGCAGGACAGCTTTGGCGCGGCCCTGCACTACTTTACCGGATCCAAGGCCCACAATATTGCGGTGCGCAGGATGGGCCAAAATCTGGGGTACAAGGTCAACGAATACGGCGTATACCATGGCGAAGAACAGATCGCCGGTCGCACCGAATCCGAGGTCTATGCCGCAGTGGGACTAAGCTATATAGAGCCAGAGTTGCGGGAGGATCTGGGTGAGCTGGAGGCGGCTGCCAAGGGCACCCTGCCTGAGCTGGTGAGCGTTGCGGATATCCGCGGGGATCTCCATGTGCACAGCAACTACAGTGACGGGACGGACTCTCTCCACGACCTGGCCCGGGCCGCAAAGGCCAAGGGATACGCCTATTTGGCGGTGACCGACCACAGCCAGCGGCTCTCCGTGGCCAGGGGCCTGGGCAGCGAGCGACTATTGCGGCAGCTGGAGGAGATCGAGCAGGTCAACGCAGAGGGCGGCTGCGCCACGCTGCTCAAGGGCGTGGAAGTGGACATCTTGCCCGACGGTGGGCTGGATTTGCCCGAGGATATCCTCAGCCGCCTGGATCTGGTGGTCTGTGCGGTGCACTCTAGCTTCAATCTTTCCCGGGAAAAGCAGACGAACCGGCTGCTGGCCGCCCTGGATCATCCCTGCTGCAGCGTACTGGCCCATCCCACGGGCCGCATGCTGCAGGGCAGGTCCCCGTATGACTCGGACATGGAGCGGGTCATCCAGCGGGCAGCGGAAAACAAAGTGCTCCTGGAGATCAACTCCCAGCCGGAGCGTCTGGACCTGAACGACATGCACATCCGCATGGCCAAGGAGGCGGGGGCCTGGCTGGCCGTATCCACGGACGCCCACAACGTCGCCGGCCTGGACCTGATCCGTTACGGCCTGGACCAGGCCAGACGGGGATGGCTGGAGAGGAGAGATGTGGTCAATACCCTGGAAATTACCGATCTCCTGCGGATCCTGGCCCGATCCCCATGAGGCGGGGGAGCTTTCCATGCGACTGAATATAATTGGGTAAGGCCTGAACGACCTTTTTGATATCGGGGATGAATGGTGGCACCGGATCCGGGTGCAAAAATTGTATGAAGCTGATTCCCAGAAGAAGTATCTCCAGATTTCTAAGCGGGTTGGCGACTCGCTGTCGCAATATCCGGATTTTGGGGATGGGGATGAAGAAGTGTAGAGAGCATGGTTACCTTGATCATAGACCAAGATTCTGGTTTGCAAACCAGCTGATGCAAGGTCCTTGCATTCGGTGCAGCAGCAGATATCATGGAGGTATGATCACAGTTTATGTCCGGCTTTACGAGGAGCTGAACAGGATTTTGCCCGAGGCGGAACAAAAGACCGCCATTGCCGTAGAGCTTCCCGAGTGGCCCAATCTGGTTGATCTCTTGTCCGTTCTGAGTCTGAGCCAGGAGGAAGTGGATCTGGCCCTGGTCAACTCAGAATCTGTGAGCTTTGCATGTCAGCTGCAGGACCGGGATCTGGTCAGCCTGTATCCTGAGTTCGAGTCCCTGGATATTAAAGGGGTGAGTCTGCTGCGTGACAGGCCCTTGCGCAGGCCCAGGTTTCTGGCCTCTGGGGAGCTTCGGCAGCTGGCGGAACTGATGCTGGTCAGGGGCTATGACTGTTTGTTTTTGCCTACTGCCTCTTGGCAAAAATTGCTGCAGATAAGCAGGGAGCAGAAGCGGATCCTGCTGACCCGAAACCCAGAGCTGGCAGAAGCTCCCGAGCTTAAGCGGTGCTTTTGCCCTGCAGGGCAAAAGGCTTGGCAGCAGCTGCAGCAGGTTTTGCAGAGATTCCAGCTGGATTAGGGAGACCTTAGTGCTCTAATTTGTAAGTACATTGACGTATTCTCTAGCAGTCTATTCGAAGCAAGGAGCTGGGCTCTGACTTTGTAAATACGAAATTCGAATAATCAAACAACCGAAATGTAGAAATACTGTTGTTAAGTTTTATTGGGAGGAAAGATCCGCTCTGTTTTATTACGAATTTCTGTCAGTTGAAGCATTGCAAGATCTTTCAGTATTCAGATTATCGGTGGTCAGCACAAGGCTGCAGCGATTTTTTTCTGCCAGCTGGGCAATGTTCAGCTCCTGCCGCGGTAAAAGGCCAGACGTTGAGCCTGAGGAGCGAACATGCTCTCCAGCTCGGCCCGAGCAGCCTCTGAGAGGGGGCCCTGCTGTGCGGCCTGGACCAGTTGCTGCACCTCATCAGGGGTGGAGCAGCCCAAGATGAGCACATCCAGGCCGGTCCCGAACAGGGCGTAGCGGATCAATTTCTCCACAGTCAGACCCTGGTCCGGCTGGACATAGTTTCGAGCCCCCAGGCACTTCATCCCGATCACTGCCATATTTTTGTCCCTGGCCTGCGGGACCACGAGGTCCAGAAAACCGTCCAGGTTCGATTCAACAGGATTGGCCGGCAGCAAAACCGAGTCCAGGGGCCAATTGCGCAAGCAGGTCTGCAGAATATGCGGGTCATGGTGCCCTGTGACCCCTATATGTTTGACAAGGCCTTGTTCCCTGGCCTTTATGAAGGCCTTCAGGGCCCCGTCCCTGGCTTCGAGTTGTCTGAGGTCCTGGGTTGTTCTTAGGTCATGGATCTGCCACAGGTCCAGAGAATCTGTGTGCAGGGTTTTCAAGGAGGTCTCCAGGTCCTGCATGGCCTGGGAAAACGTTCGGCCAGCGGATTTGCTGGTCTGAAAGATCTTTTTTCTGGTCTCAGGCTTTTCGCGCCAGATTGCCCCCAGATAGGCTTGGCTGCCTGAGTAAGCTGGAGCCGTGTCAAAATAGGTGATGGACTGGGCGATGACCTCTTGGATCACTGCTCTGGCCTCAGTGTCTTGATCAAAAGTCCGCAGAACGCCTTCGCCTCCTAAGCCAACTCCGGTGACTTCTGGGCCGTTAGGGGTAAAGGGTATGGTGGGCAGGC
>CAZLUR010000199.1:0-3279 GCA_964562725.1 uncultured Desulfohalobiaceae bacterium
ATGTACCCTTGGCCCGAGATCCAAATAATATGGCCTGTTCGACTTGCGGGTACTGCTTGAGGACGCTTGCTATCTTTTCCTGAGTTTTTGGGGGTAAATCATACATAAAATTATCTGTTTCCCTGATCCTGGCCAAGGGAATGCAGCTTCTTTACCAGGTTCTGAAAGAGATGGTAGTATGTATTTTGTACTGCCTGACATATTTCCTGAGCAGTATCTTCGTTGTATGTGTGCGAGGTCTTGTTTCTGCTTTCCAGCATATCCATCCAGGAGTCACCGTCCTGGATAAGATCCAACTCAAATGCCTTACGGATAGTGTCCCTTGATCCGTAAATATCTGTATAACCTTGATACTCAAGAAAATCTTTCAAGGTGGTCCAAGCAAGCTCATATGTATATTCAAAGGCCTTGATCAGACCTTGCTCCTCCAACTCACTCAATTCACCTTTCTCAATAAACTTTTGCAATTGAGTAAAGGCTCTTTGAAAATTCTTGAATCTCTGCTGCCAGCGGATATCTGAGCCAGAATTATTCATGGGTCTGTCCTTTAGTCTGGCTTTTGCAGAGAATACAACCAGTTTTGCATTAGCTCAGCGTAAGCTTGAAGCCTTTCATAAATCATTTGGGCCAAATACCCTTTTACCGGATAATTTTCTTGCAAGAATTTCTCGATCCTGCTCCAAGTAACTATCCATAGTCTGCTCTTTGCTGATGCATTCCTGGAAGTTCAGGGGCTTGAACTGGTCTTATTGCTTTATATGCTGTTGGTCCAGATGGTATTGAGAGCTTGCTTATGAACAAATATAGTTTGTTCTGAGCTTTTTAGCAATCAGGTCGCTACGTCACTCCAGATTGAGAACTGCCCCGCCAAAGCTTTCGAAAGCTTCATTGCCATTTCTGCACTTATACCTCTTTTACCGCCCCTCTATGCCAGAAGAGATTGCCCCATGATTGGCAAAGGAGGTTTGGACACCCACTCCTATTGCTGGAGACCTTTGTTGATCCTCGATACTTTCAAGGAACGGTGTACAAGGCAGCAAACTGGCTCTATGCAGGCCACACAAAGGGGTATCAAAGAACAAGGCAGGGGTACTCTGCCAAGGCTCAGTTCCCAAAGATGGTTTTTCTAAAACCATTGCAGGCAGATGCACAGACGTTGTTGTCCCGGGCTCATGTCCAACCACCCTATCGGACAGGATGCCCGAAAATGATGCTCAACGCTGAACAAACTCGCTCTTTGCCCAGTTTTTTTCTTGATATTCAAGATCCCCGCCGCACCCACGGACGGCGTCACAGGATTCACAATATCCTGGCCATTGCTACCGGGGCTATCTTGTGCGGCATGACTGGATATCGTGCTATTGCAGACTGGGCGCAAAGCCTGACTCAAACAGTGCGACAGCGCTTTGGCTGCCGCTTGGAAAAAGGTCGCTACATTGTCCCCAGTGAGTATGTCATTCGTAATGTTTTGATCCGTGTTGATCCTGCAGCTCTCGATCGGGCCCCGCAAAACTGGAACAAGATCTATGCAGAAGAGGATCAAAGCCTTGCTATCGACGGCAAGACCATACGTAACGCGTTTGATGAGCAAGGCAGACAAGCCCATATCATGGGCGCTTTGGGCCATCAGACCAAGGAGTGCCACACCCAAAAAAAAGTAGCTGACCTCCCCACTGAGGATGGGGAGGAAATGAAACGCACCAACGAAATCAAAACAGCCCCTTTGCTCCTTGAGGCCATCGACATCCAAGACAAGGACATTTCGGCAGATGCCCTGTTAACCCAACGAAGCTTTGCTGAGTACTTGGTGCAACGAGGCGCCCATTATCATTTCACGGTCAAAGGAAATCAATCCGGGACTTACAAGGATATCGAGCGATATTTCCAAAATCGCCAGGAGCCAGATTACACTGAACCGGACTGCCTTGAACATGGCCGGATCACAACCCGAAAGATCTGGACCACAGCAGAGCTCAATGATTATCTTGATTTCCCTCATGTGGGCCAAGTCTTTGTCATCGAACGTAGGTCCATAGAGAAAAAGACCGGGAAAGTCACTATAGATGTCGCTTACGGCATTACCAGCCGTGCTCCGGAGCAAGCTGACGCCAAGCACATCTTGGCTGTTAACCGTGGCCACTGGTGCATTGAGAACAGCTGCCACTACGTTCTTGATTGGAACTATGACGAAGATCCCAGCCGCATACGGACCGGCTTTGGCCCGGAAAATATAACCAGGCTCAGACGCTTTGCCATAGGCCTGATCAAATCCAAAGGAGCAAAGAGCGTAGCCCAGAAGATGCGGCAACTAAAAACATCCGGGCGGTCTTGGACTACCTCAAAATGTCTGAGAACTCACAAATAAAGGCCTATGCCTAAAGCAGTCATGAACGAGAACAAATTTGCCGTGATATATTTCCTCTCTCACCTTTACAGGCTGCATCAAAAAGGTTAAAATTTACAATAAAAAGGATGGTGGCTGGCATAGTTTCGGGCGAGACAGTACGTATACAGCTATCTGGCAGCATCAAAAGAAGAGAAGTGGTTAGCTGTGGATTTCACTTGGGATGAGGCAAAAGCCAAGTCAAACTTAAAAAAACACGGAGTTTCATTTGTCGAAGCCACGGAAGTTTTTGGGGATGCTCTTTCATCAAGCGTATCGGACCCTGACCATTCGGTTGAAGAAAACCGCTACCTGCTTTTCGGCACATCATCAAAAGGAAGAAGCCTGGTAGTCTCGTTTACCGAATGTACAGGGGTAATCTGAATTATCTCAGCCAGACAAATGACTCGCAAGGAGCGATCAGCATATGAATCATAACGACACCTTACGCCCCGAATACCCCTCGGAACTTATCAAATCAGGAGAACGCGGCAAGTTTGCCAAGAGATATCGTGACGAGGGGACAAACTTAGTATATATTGAACCTGATCTATTTAAATTTTTCCCTGATTCAGAAGCAGTTAACCGAGCTTTACGAAAGTACTTTAATGAGCATCACTCTTCATCAAACACTTCTTATTGACTTAACCAAGCAATCATCCTCCGGAACGTGTTAATGAAAATGAGACACATGTCCAAGTTATTTAAGAAAAGGAATAATGGGACATTATGTTGCCAGTTTACCCGGTTGAACACGGCCACGCCGTAGACCTTCGGTCTGTTCAACTGGGTGAAGTTATGTTGCCAGTATCCCGCTATATCCTGCCTTACCCCGCCTGTCTTTGAGTAGGTTTTAATTTTTAACATACCCAGCATACCCCGCCCTTTGAAGAAGG
>CAZLUR010000200.1:0-3275 GCA_964562725.1 uncultured Desulfohalobiaceae bacterium
ACTGGTCGAGGTCGGCCGGCACATAAATATTGAGCTGCACACCCTCTCAGATCTGCAGGAAATAAAGGGCGAGCCTGGCAACTTTTCGCTGCGCATCCGCCGGAACCCCAGATACGTAGATATGGAGAAGTGCATCGCCTGTGGAATCTGCGCTGAAAAATGCCCAGCCAAGGTCTGGGATGAATTCAATCAGGGTCTGAATCGCAGAAAAGCTATTTACGTGCCCTATTCCCAGGCCGTACCCTTGAAATACGCCATAGATGCCCCCCACTGTATCTATTTCAAGAAGGGCAAGTGCAAGGCCTGCGAAAAGTATTGTCCTACTGGGGCTGTGGACCTCCAGGATGAGGCCAGGGAAGTCAAGCTGCAGGTAGGCTCGGTGATCATATCCAGCGGATTCCAGCCCTTTGATCCTTCAGGTCTGGACACCTATCAGTACAGCGAGTTCCCCAATGTCCTGACCAGCATGGAGTTCGAGAGGATGCTCAGCGCCACCGGCCCCTTCCAGGGACATCTGGTGCGGCCCTCTGACCACCAGGCTCCCAGCAAAATTGCCTGGCTGCAATGCATAGGTTCCAGGGACATCAACCGCTGCGACAATGCCTATTGTTCCTCTGTCTGCTGCATGTACGCGGTTAAGGAGGCTGTGATCGCCAAGGAGCACAGCGAACAAGAACTGGATGCCGCGATTTTCTATATGGACATGCGTACCTATGGCAAGGATTTTGAAAAGTACTATGACAGGGCCCGGGAGGAACAGGGAGTCAGGTTTGTCCGCTCCAGGGTGCATACCATAGTCCAGGACCAGGATAAGAATCTGATCCTGCAGTATGTGGATGAAAACGGCAATCTGCAGCAGGAGAGCTTTGACCTGGTGGTGCTATCAGTGGGCATGCAGACCTCCGAACAGATGCAGGATAAGCTCCGCCAGTTGGGCATTGAGCTCAACCACAATCATTTGGTGCAAACCAACAGCCTGACGCCTGTACAGACTTCCCGCCCCGGCATTTATGTCTGCGGCAGCATTGCCGAACCCAAGGATATTCCGGCCTCGGTCATGGAGGCCAGCGCAGCAGCCTGTGAGGCCCAGGTCGGCCTGTATCAGGCCAGGGGCACCCAGGCCCAGTCCAAGACCTTCCCTCAGGAAAGGCCTGTTCAGGGTCAAGAGCCAAGAATCGGGGTCTTTCTGTGCAACTGCGGAGTAAACATAGGCGGGGTGGTGGACATACCTGCCCTGGCTGAATCTGTGCGCAAACTGCCTAACGTGCATTATGTGCAAGAGAATCTCTTCACCTGCAGCCAGGACACCCAGGACAAGATGAAAGAGGTCATCCAGGAACACGGGCTGAACAGGGTGGTGGTGGCTGCCTGTACCCCCAGAACCCATGAGCCCCTTTTCCAGGAGACCCTGAAGGATGCTGGACTGAACAAATACCTATTTGAGATGGCCAACATCAGGAACCAATGCTCCTGGGTACACAGCAAGGAAAAAGACAAGGCCACACTAAAGGCCTGGGATCTGGTCAGGATGGCCATTGTCCGGGCTGGACGGATTATGCCCTTACAGCAGCCCAATATTCCGGTAAACAGCAGCGCCTTGGTCATAGGCGGTGGAGTGGCAGGCATGGTCTCTGCCCTGGCCTTGGCTGATCAGGGCTTTCAGACCTATCTGGTTGAAAGGGAAGACCAGCTTGGAGGCAACGCCTTGAATCTGAACAGCACCTGGCAGGGTGATGATCTCCCAACTTATCTACAAAACCTGCGGCAGAAGGTGCAAGATCAACCCCTGATCCAGGTCTATACCAGGGCCAGAATCACCGAAAGCACAGGATTTGTGGGTAATTTTCAGAGCGTACTCAGCCAAGGCGGGCAGACTCATACCCTGGAGCACGGTGCAGTGATCATCGCTGTGGGCGCCAGAGAGCATCAGCCCCAAGAATATCTTTACGGCCAGGATGATCGGGTGCTGACCCACCTGGAGCTGGATCGCATGTTCAGGCAAGATCAGCAAAGGCTGCAGGAAGCCAAGAGTGCAGTCTTCATCCAATGTGTAGGCTCCAGGGAGCCGGAGCGGCCCTATTGCTCCAAGGTTTGCTGCACGCACAGCATCAAATCCGCCTTGGCCTTAAAGGACAAGAACCCGGAGATGAACGTATTCATCCTTTACCGTGACATCCGGGCCTATGGCCAGAGGGAGGAGATCTATAAACAGGCCCGGGAAAAAGGGGTGATCTTTATTCGCTTTGACCTGGAGGACAAGCCCCAGGTGGAAAAAAGGTCAGAGGGTCTACAGATCAAGGTCAGGGACCATATTCTGCAGCAGGATCTGGAGATCGACTCGGATCTTTTGGTCCTGGCCAGCGCTATCGAGCGCCCCCAGGAAGAGGAATTGGCAAGCATGTTCAAGTTACCCTTGAATGCGGAGAACTTTTTCATGGAGGCCCATGCCAAGCTGCGGCCTGTGGAATTCGCCACAGACGGCATTTTCCTGGCTGGATTGGCCCATTATCCCAAGCCCCTGGAAGAAAGCATTTCTCAAGCCAAGGCAGCTGCCTCCAGGGCTGCGGTGGTATTGTGCAAGGATTCTTTGACTGTGGAGGGGATTGTTTCTGAAGTCAATGAATTCCTCTGCCGGGCCTGTGGGGAGTGCGTCCAGGCCTGCCCCTACAATGCCATTGAACTGATTAGTGATCCGTCAGGAACCCGGGCCAGGGTCCAGAGCGCCCTGTGCAAAGGCTGCGGAGCTTGTGCAGTAGCCTGCCCTACTGGCGCTGCTGCCTTGAAAAACTACGAAGACCAGAACCTGCTAGGCATGGTCCAGGCAGGGCTGGAGTCGGAAGATCAGCCCCTGGAAGTCCCCCAGGCGGATGTTTAACCGCAAACAGGAACCTCAGCACAGCTTATAACCTTGAAACTCTGAACTCCAAGGAATAATCATGAGCGAGTTTGAACCTAAAGCTATTGTCTTCGCCTGCAATTGGTGCGCTTACGCTGCCGCTGACCTGGCCGGGGTCAGCAGGATGCAATATCCACCCAACCTCAGGGTCATAAGGGTACCCTGCTCAGGCCGGGTCAACCCTAATTTCATCCTGCAATCCTTTGCCCGGGGCGCGGACGGAGTCATGGTCGCGGGCTGACATATTGGGGACTGTCATTACCTGGACGGTAATGTCAAGGCGGAGAGGATGTTCGGCACCACCCGGGAAATCACAGATATCCTGGGCATAGATCCCAGGAGAGTGCGCCTGGAATGGATCTCTTCCGCAGAAGGCAAC
>CAZLUR010000201.1:0-3258 GCA_964562725.1 uncultured Desulfohalobiaceae bacterium
TCAAGGTTCAAAGTTCAAGGTTAAGGCAATAAATCCAGGAACCCTTGCGTTTCTTTCCTGGCGCACTTTGCGTCTTGAGCGAGTCAGCGAGCGGGCGGTTAACCCTCTTAATGCCTAGACGACAGGCTGCTGCGCATGCAGCTGGACGCGCCCAAAAAGGAGCTGCGGCCCTCGGTGCGCAAGCTGCTGGCGCAGGGGAGGATTGGGATTCGGGGCGGGAATTATGTTGTGTTTTGAGTTGAATTTAGGCTAATTCATGTTGATATTGGAAGTTTTTTATAAGTTTTTAGCCAATTTTGGGGTAGAGTATTGCGTTTTAGAATATGATAAGGCAGAGATTAAGAAAATTTGTTTATCATGGTAGAGAGTTAGACGCCGGGCATGGATATGTGAAATTGGGTATAATATGCAATTTTGATTGTTGGGCGGAAACTTTATAACTACTTGGGAAATCGAACTTACAGATGGTCATGTCGAGCAGCACGAAGACACCCTGCAAATTGCAGACCTGACCCAGGTAGATTCTGCAAGCATGGCCCAGGACATACATCCAAACGGCGAGATCACCTTTTACTGGGACCTGCCGGCAGGAGTCTCTGGACAAAATTACCAGGTCCGGTTGAGAAGTTCAGACGGGGCAAAAGAGTATTTTTCTTCCCGGACGGTGCGAGACGAGTCGCAACTCAGAGCCTCTTTTTGGAATTTACGTTCTTTAGTGCGGGGAGAAACCTATCAGTGGCATGTGCGTGCCTGGTCTGATGATCATAAAACCATGAGGCGTAGCGAAACTAAACATTTTAAGTACATGCAGAATCCTTGCCATATCTCTTTACCTGGGGTGATGATGCTGCTCATGGAGGATCAAGAGTAACCAATTGTAACCGGAGTTTGGCAACAAATACAACGCGGGACAAGACAGATGCGCCTGCAAAAGCCTGTTTGCAGGCGCAGGGTACCGAAGGCAGCCGTGAGGTCAAAAAAAAGCTGCTTGTTTTTTTTCGTCCTTTGACGAAGCGTATGGATTAAAGATGGTTGTAACTTAAAGCGGGTATATGGCTGCACCTTATATAAAAATAACCAATTAGGATTCAGTCGACCTCAGAAGGTCGACTGAATCCTAATTGGTTGGGGGGCTGGTGGGAGAAAACAGAGAGGGCAGCTCTGTTGTCACTAGCTATTGGGATATCCAGAGCAGCAAGTAGGACACATCAGACGGAGGCCAGGGCCGGGATACTGCTCAGATGAAGCTTGAATCCACCTACATTGGCTGGGATTTTGAAAACACCTGGTGGATAAAACAAGGCGTAACCTATCCCCGTTTACTGGCAGTGGATGAACCTCAGCAAACAGGTTTTATCCCTGCTGTTCATTTCCTTTTGCTGGGTAATTGACGCAAGGCTTGCTGAAATCTGCAAACAATCTATAAATTTTAGCCAAAACATTGACTTTTTACCCTATTAGTGCTTTAAATGACATTATGAATTTAACAAAAATTGTATCCACATCCACGCTTGTCTTTATCCTGATCACAGCCGGCCTGCTCCTGGGCCTCGGCTCTGCTGGGGCCACAAACACCCAGGTGCAGGAGCGGCTGATCAGTATCGACAAAAAGGGTCAGGATTTAACCCAGGCCCTGGAGGCTGTTGCAGACCAGGCCGGGGTTGTATTTAACGTGCATGGAGAACTGCCCAAAGCCACTAGAGATCTTAGTCTTAAACAAGCTCCCCTGAACCAGGCCATGGGCCACACCCTGAGCATCTACGGCGTGCGCAACCATGCTGCAGCCTACAATGCTGAAACAGATACTATAGTTTAGTCAATTGGGCTGTCCCTCATTATTCAGTTTATTATATGTCATCGTATTTAAGAACAAGTGTACTAAGTTTCCAGTCTGAGTAGTTGTCAATCATTGTGTCTCATAGAAGAAATAATGTACTGAAGAACAAAAAAGCCGTGCTGAAAGGCAAAATAAATCTTGACAAGCATATCTGCAAGATTTAACTTAACTATAAATCATCCCCAAGGGTAAAACCTTGGCCCCCGTCGGGTTGCGATCCGGCGGGTTTTTCATTTTTATGCCCACCAATAAAATCACATACCTTGTGGACGGCTCTAATTTGTATCATTCCGTCCGAAAGGCAGGCAAGCAGCTTCAGGCCTCTACCAAATGGCTTGACCTCAAAAGCCTTTGCATCTCAATGCTCCACAATTTCAGACCGACAGCAGACAAGCTTGAACTGGAAAACATATACTATTTTTCAGCTTATGCCTATCATTTAAACGACCCGAACATTGTACAGCGGCACAAATCTTTAGTGGCCTGCCTTGAAGATACTGGAGTCAAGGTGGAAATAAACAGATTCAAGTATAAGGGAATTGATTGTCCATTCTGCAAAAAGACGATTCCCAAGTACGAAGAAAAGGAGACTGATGTCTCAATTGCCCTGAAATTACAGGAAATATTTATCAAGAATGAATGCGATGTAGCCGTCCTGGTCAGTGGAGACACGGATCTGGCTCCTGCTGTTCGCTTGGCTTTGAAACTATTTCCGGAAAAGCATACTTTTTTCGCCTTTCCCGCTTTTCGTAAAAACAATGAACTGGCCAAGCTTTGTCCTGGGTCAATAACCATCAATCCCAAACAGTACTCCAAACATCAATTGCCTAACCCATATATCCTGCAGAACTCTTCAGAGATTTTCAAGCCAGCTTCCTGGTAACCAGCCAGGCTGACCAGATCATTTCTTCCCAGCCTCATAGTCAAGATCAGTCCAGTGAGTTTTTCCGGTGAGTGCATTCCAGAGCATCAGCAAGGCACCAGTGTTTTCATGGTAATGTTCATAGCAGGCCTGCAGTTCACGGATAAGGCCGGTTAAGCCATTCATCGGCGCACAGTTCCGGCCCACATAGCCACAATCAGGTCAGAGCAATATCCTGCTCGTGAACATGATGGGAGCAGTAAACTTAAGTCTGGCCAAGTCTCTTCATGGAATAAACCCCCTCAACCCCACCAACTGGAGTAAATTTCCGATCATCTTTGGACCTCAGCAAATGCTTAACCTGGTCGAATACTTCCTGAACAAAGTCTTTACCGCCTATCACCCCGGAATCTGTAAAATACCGGCATCTGTACCTGAATCTCTCGGCCCTGGATATTTTGTAGCCTTTTTTCCTGGCCTCGGCCACAATCTTTGGATCAATTCCTCTCTTCATTGACCCCTGTCCCCTGACTCCTGATTCCTGATTATCTGCTGCTCC
>CAZLUR010000202.1:0-3234 GCA_964562725.1 uncultured Desulfohalobiaceae bacterium
ACCCTATCGAGCTGACAAGCAGCACCGAACTATTTATATAGTATGCACACATGCTTACTTTGTCAACATTTGCTGAGCTGAATTTTACAACCCTGTGCTCCTCTGAGCTCTCTGTAGTAGAAATGTTATTATGAAAGCAATAATTCTGGTAGCAGGACGGGGCTTGAGAAGCGGAAGAGGGAGGCAAGCACAGTATATATCAGTTGGGACGGAAATAGGCATATGGGGGACAAGTTGATAATTGCGGAAAAAATTATTATTTGAAGCTCTCCCTCAACAGCTCAACCACAAGCCTTTCAGGAGGTTTACCATGCCAAGAATAGCCAGGTTTATCCGAGACAACCAACCTACCGTCTATCACATTATATCCAGAACCGCCCTTCAGAGTCTGCCCATCAAGGACAGAGACAATGCTTTTCTGCTGGGACTGATCAAAAAGCTCAGTTCATTTTACTTTGTGGATGTGCTGGGTTTTGCACTTATGGGGAATCATACTTAGTGATACGCATGTATCCTGAATCAGACCCTACGGATGATGAGATTAAGGAAAGACTGCAGAAGTATTATGGGGATGAACTCAATGTTACTGGTGTTCTTGTTTCAGACTATCGCAAACTTCTGACCAACCTGGGGGCACATGTAAAAGACATTAAGCAGGGATTTACCAGGTATTTCAATAAGAAGTATGGCCGCAGAGGTTTCTTCTGGGGAGATAGATTCAAGAGCATGATTGTCCAGGATGGCTTAAGTCTGGTTAACCTTCTGGCTTATATGGATCTGAATCCTATTCGCGCTGGGATCGTGAAAAAGCCCGAGGACTACGGCTGGTGCTTGCTTGGTTATCGCACCCAGACCGGCAACAAGGACGGTCTGTTGTCCATTGATTTCGGCATGAAGGAATGGAATGAGTTTAACCTGGGAGAGATTGTTCGCAAATACAGGCAGTTTGTTTACGAAACAGGCGCTGAGGATGCCGGAAAAGGCAAGGTTATGGACAAAAGGATTGTGGAAAAAGCCAGGAAGAAAGGCTACAGAATAAGCCGGGCCGAACGTTTCCGCTACCATTGTAGGTATTTTACTGATTCGGGCATTATCGGCGGCAAAGACTTTGTCCAGGAGGTCTTTGACCAGGTTAAGCATTTGCTGGGATCCAAGGATGAACGCAAATTTACTCCTGTTAGCGGGGTTGATGGGGTTTATTCCATGAAGAGGCTAGGTACCGGTCAGTCAGGCCTATGCCCTTATTATAGTGGCAGCACTTGACATATACGCCAATGGCGGATATATATTTAATTTATGGAATTTATTGAGACCCCAACATTTACCCGCATGGTGTTGGAGATGCTTTCCGATGATGAATATCGCTCATTGCAACATCTTTTATTAGAGAATCCAGAACGTGGGGACTTAATAAAGGGCGGTGACGGCATAAGAAAACTTCGTTATTCAATGCAAGAGAGAGGTAAACGTGGTGGCCTGAGGCTTATTTACTACTGGCTTAAAGACAAAAGTCAGATTTACCTGCTTGTAATTTATTCCAAAACAAAAAAAGACACATTATCTACCAGCGAGACAGCACTTCTCCGAAAAATTGTAAAGGAGATCATATAATGGAAAAACAATTATTTGAAGATCTGGTAACCAGCTTGAATGAGGCCAGTTCTATTTCAAAAGGGCAAACTCAGCCTTCCAGACGATTTCAAGTGCCGTCAACTGACGTAAAGGCCGTCAGGGAAAAGATCGGCTTATCACAGAATGAATTTGCCAGTTTAATGAGGGTTAGTGTCAAGACCTTGCAAAACTGGGAGCAGCATCGCCGGACTCCTTCCGGACCCGCAGCAGCTTTATTAAGAATCGTGTCCCAAGAACCGGACATTGCTCTCAAGTCTCTACAATAAGTGTAAGCAAGTATTTCATGATAGAAGGCTGACCTGCTGCGTATTCCACGGGAAAATAACCAGTGATTCCACAGCATGTTGGCCACTTAACCTCCAGAACATGCCTCTTTAGCTAAACATTCCAGAGCATTGGATTCCACGCGGAATAACCTGTAAATCCTGCACCTCCATCAATACAAACAGGAGGTGCGAATGCCCCAAGAGAGGTTATCCATGCGCAAAATCTCAGAAGTCCTGCGCTTGAAGCATGAGTAAGCGCAGGGGCAAGACTTAACTTTTATGTTCGCGAGCTGTACCGCTTTGATCAATTCTATCGCCTGTTCCGCCGCCGGGACCCAGGACCAGATTGAGTTCTGGACACCCATGACAGCGAGTCCGACTCCATGGAGGAGCGCAAACGGACAGTCAAGCTCAGGCTGAAAAGCAGCGGTTACGACAGTAGCAAGGAGTACGCCCTGGTCCTGCGGGACCCGGAGGCCCAGATAGAATACGAGCGGATTCGGGTGAGCATTGATTTGGCCTTTATGAATGATTTTTAAAGAGGTATGATGAAGGCCGTAGTTAATAGGATAAGGGCTGATGATATCGATTCAGCTAAGCATTCAGCCTGACAGTGCTCATTCGATCTTTAACACACAGGAGATAAAATATGGAAACTTTGAAACAAGAAGCTCTTCAGGTCATATCCAATATGCCAGACAGCGCAAATATAGATGACATCATGTACCAGCTTTATGTCATGGACAAGGTAAGAAAAGGCAGAGATGCTGTTCAAAGTGGTGACAGCCTGTCTGTTGATGAACTGCGAAAGGAAACAGAATCATGGTGAGATGGTCTGGTCCGGCCTAAAGAAATCTGAAGAAGATATTTGCCTACATCGCCGAGGACTCCAGGCATTACGCCAGGCATGTGGTTCAAAATATTGTTGACAAGTCTGAAACTCTTGAGGCCTTTCCCAAGGCAGGAAGGATGGTCTCGGAAACAAATGACCCCAATGTCAGGGAAATTTTCATGTATTCTTATCGGATTATCTATGAAATGACTGACAGGGACGTGAATATCTTGGCTATCATCCATGGCAAGCAGGATCTTATGAGTGCTGCCTCCCATAGGCTTTCCAGGTTAGAGTTGAAAAAGCTGCCACTCAAAGAGAGTAATCGAACCTAAACAGTTTTACAGTATTTCAAGATATAGAGATACTCTTTGCGGGTGGCCTTTGACTCCGGAGCCAAAGAAATCCTGCTGCCCATGAGCAGCGTCGAGGATATCCAAAGCATCTCAGGAGAGCTATTTGCCAAGTTCCAGACCAGCTTCTACTCAGGCCATATAGATGCGG
>CAZLUR010000203.1:0-3211 GCA_964562725.1 uncultured Desulfohalobiaceae bacterium
GCCCCCTGTGTGTGCCTTTGGTGACAGTCTTCGGGAGAGCCGTATGCGGGAAAACTGCACGTACGGTTCGATGAGGGGGCACTAATGGAAGAATGCTTCTCAGTTGACACGTAGTAGTCGCGTGCGATGAGGCGTCTGTAAAAGTCCTGGTTGATTCCTTTCATTAGTGCTCTACTCTACTGGGCAGAAATTCATTTTTCTTAAGAGTTTTTGGGTTTGGTAAAGATCAAGTTGACAGAGCTGGGCAAAACCCGATTTAGAAAGTAGAACTTGCTGAGCAGATAAAAATAGACTGTTTCCAGGGGCCCCCTTTTGATCAGGGATGGATAGTAATCCACATGCGCATCAAGTCCAGCTTTACTCGCCAGCCTGGTGATCTGTGCAAGGACAAGCACATCCTCGGGAACATTACGGTTGCGGTTCATTTTCCAGCGGGCTGGACGATAGAACAGTCTTGTGCTTCCGGGTTCATGAAAATATATGGCCTTTGCCCCTGGCTTGAGCACCCGGAAAATTTCATTAAACGTTCTTTTGTGGGCCAGAAAGTGATGGGCCGCGGCAAAGCAGAAGACCAGGTCCAGGGAAGCATCCTTTTCCTTGATTTCATAACTTTTGCAGGCATAGGCCTTATCAATCCTGACTTCAAATATTCTTTCCCATTTGGGCAAAGACATGACGGCGAACTCACTGAGGTCTGTGGCTGTAACCTGGGTGTCAGGATAAAGCTTTTTGTAGAGGCAAGAGGCCCAGCCCTGGCCGGCGCCCAGCTCCAGGACCCGGCCTGATCTGGACAGCTGTTTTTTGTGCCGCCTCAGGCAATCCAGAAACACAGCTGCGTCAGACATGGTATTTACAATATTGGCCACTGAGTCTGATTCAGGGGATTGCTGTCTGGAATCCCGCCAGAATTCAATCTCGATTTTCTGCTTGCTGGTAATGTCCTGATGATTGGAAGTGTTCATGGAGACCTTGACTGTGTATCAAGCTGTTTAAACACCTTTTTTAGCAGTCTGTTTTGCCCTTGTCTATTAGGGCTTCTGCAGTTAATCTCAGGAACTTGAGAGTTCAACTGATCGCCCTGTAAACAAACTCTCAGCGAAAAGGAGGCCCTGTTGCCGAGCATTTTGGTGGTGTCCCAGTATATTTCAGCAGGTACTGGCGGGGCTGAACGTTATATTCACGAGGTCGGCTCCCGGTTGCAGAAGCGCGGGATGCAGATCAACTTCCTGTGCCCTGAGAAAAAGAGCGCTAAAGGACTTTCCGGGCCGGTGCCGGTATTCAGCGCAGGCTTCAATCCTGTCTGGAAATCCCAGGTAAACAGGCAGCTGCAGGAAATGCGTCCGGATGTTGTCTTTGCCCAGTTTACGGTCCCGGGGATCACGGATGTTGCTGTGCGCTGTGCGGCAAGCATGAACATACCGGTCTGCCTGGCCTATCACAGCGATGTGACAGGGCAGGAGTGGTATAAGCAGGTGACAGGCAATATCTATTACCGGCTTATGGGTCTGAAAACCCTTAAGCTGGCAGACAGGATCCTGGTCTGCAGTTCCAAGTACCTGGAAGCATCCCCATGGCTGTCTAGCCTGGAGGTTCCTTTCAGTTTTGCCCCTTATGGTGTTGACCCTGTCATGGCTCAAGGTGAGAGGAACTCCCGGGGCTTATATCTTCTTTTTGTGGGCAAGCCAGATGCTCAGAGCAAAGGATTTGCAGTACTCTACAAAGCCTGGCTGGCCTTGCGCAAAGATTTTCCTGAACTGGAGCTTGTTGCAGCTGGTGCTCGTTCCAGAGACGAGGATTATCCAGGCGTTTGCTTTACAGGCCAGATCAGCAGCAGAAAAGAGCTGGCCGATCTTTATGCTTCAGCCGCAATGACCGTGCTGCCCAGTACCAGTAGTGCTGAATCCTTTGGCATGGTGCTGGCAGAATCCTTAGTGGCTGGAACCCCTGTTGTAGGGTCTGAAATAGGGGGGATCCCCGAGTTGGTGATTAGCGGGGAAAACGGATTTCTGGCTCCTGCGGGAAATGCCCGGGAACTGGCAGGGGCCATTGAAAAAGTGCTGCGCTCTGGCCAGGAGCTGCGTGCAAAGGTTTTATCCGCCAGGGCCTGGTACCTGGAGCGCTATGACTGGGACAGGACAGCCGGGATTGTTGAACAGGCCTTAATGTCTTGCATTGCACAGTAATCTACATTTTTTCCAATAAAGCAAAGTATTCTTTCCTGCTCATACCAACGGTACGCATATTATTTTTAATGATATCAACATCTATTTCATCTTCTGTGTTTTTGCCTTCAACCACAGGCACAACCATCTGCATTTCATGGCGTTAAAGCTAAATACTATTTTACATAGGGCGTGTCGCAGAATAAGATTGCTTCGTCAAGTTCCCTTTGATCTTCGCTTCGCTTTGATAATACTTGCCAACCCCTATTTTCTTTTACTAACGTGCAATATGGTAAGCCCGACTACTTCATCGCCCTCATAACGTATGATTACATCATCATCAGTCAGTTCGCTGTCTGTCGCATGACTTGGCTTTTTAAAATTAATATACATAACATCAGCTTCAGCATCATATGATGACCATAAATACTGATGAGGAGATTTCTTGACTACTGGTATAAGATCAATATAATCTTGATGAGCTACTTCGGCCATATTTGCTCCTTTTTGTTCAAATATGAAATTCTCTTGGTCATAAAGGCAGTTATGATAAATCCATCATTATCCAATTCACGATATATAGCAACCAGATATTTATTGACGTTCAGCTCCTTAACTGCCAAGCATTCATCATAGCTGCCTCTGAATATCAAATCAGGACGAGCAACTGTCTCTAAAACATCCTCACGCATTCCAGCAAGTTCACAATGCTCTTCAACAATATGTGTCCATCTTTCCGCAGTCAACCGAACTGTATTGCGTTTATTGATATCGCCTTAAGCATTCAGGTATCAAATCGATTATTTTAAAAGGCCCCTGGCTTTCCTTATTCAGCCCTTGGCAATTTTGATATGGCTCTTATCATAAATGGACTTGTCCGGCTCAGTCTTGTTGCAGCAGTGACTGAAATCTGCTGGTTACTGCTCCGGGTTTTTGTTTTCAAAAGGATCTAGGTCCTTTTCCAACTCCCTTTTCATTTTTTCCAGGAACTGGTCGGTCAAATCCAAGAAATGGTGCAGGCTCTTATGGATCCTGTCCCGGGTCTCTTC
>CAZLUR010000204.1:0-3191 GCA_964562725.1 uncultured Desulfohalobiaceae bacterium
CAGCGAATCATGCAATTCAACTACAAAGCAATCAATGAAAACGGACTCAAGGTTGCCGGCGTAATCCAGGCTGACAGCCCGGACGAGGCCCAGGAAAAGCTGGCTGCACAAGGTCTCATCCCCCAAAGCGTAAGAGCCGGCCTGTTTTCTACAGAGGATCTGGGCAAAAAGCTAAGGCTCTACCTGACCAAGGTCAAGCTCACTGACCTGATTCTCTTCACCAAACAGTTTAAGACCTTGTTGCATGCAGGGATCTCTATAAACAGGCTGCTTTATGTCCTGGAGGAACAGACTGATAATCCGCGCCTGCAGAACACAGTGGCGAGCATGCGGGAGCAGATTCAGCAAGGCAGGCCCCTGTCTGAAACTTTTGTGGAACATCCGCGCATCTTTTCGCCTTTGTACTGCAACATGATCAAGGCTGGAGAAAACAGCGGCCGCCTGACTGATGTCATGGACCGGCTGGTCTACCTCTTGCAACATGAACACAAGGTAAAGTCAGACATCAAGAATGCCCTGCGCTATCCCATAATTGTCCTGGTGGCCCTGGCCGGGGCTTTTCTTTTCCTGTTGTCCTTTGTCATTCCTCAGTTTGTAAGCATCTTTCAAGACGCAGGCCTGGATCTGCCTTGGCCCACCAAGATCTCTCTGGGCATGTACCAATGGCTGATTGTTTACTGGCCATTGAGCCTGGGCCTGCTGGTATCTGCTTTGCTGGGCCTGAGCATTTATCTCAAGACTGAAAAAGGGCAATACAACAAGGATTATGCACTCTTAAAACTGCCCATCCTGGGTGCAGTCTTCCAAAAGGCAGCCATGTCCAGGTTCGCCTCTATTTTTTCTGTTCTCCAGGGCAGCGGGGTCTCTGTCCTGAATGCGCTGGACATCTTGTCCGGCACCATGGGCAACAAGGTCATCTCCCGGGAGTTCGAGCGGGTCCAGGATGAACTGCGCCAGGGTCAAGGCATTGCCGGGCCTCTGAGCAAATCCAGCTTATTTCCAAGCATGGTGGTCAATATGGTGGCCATAGGAGAAGAATCAGGCAATCTGGAAGAAATGCTCAGCTATGTATCTGCGCATTATGATGACGAAGTAGACTACGCAGTGAGCAGCATGTCGGAAAACCTAGGCCCGGTGCTGATAGTGGCCCTGGCCGCGGTAGTGGGCTTTTTCGCTCTGGCCATTTTTCTGCCCATGTGGGACATGACCAAAATGGTCTAACTCCGCGTCACACCTGTCTGGCTTGAGCGCAGTACAGCTCTGTTTATCCAAAGGAATTCAGCATTCCCGGCAGTGCGAAAATGGGCACTTATTTTATCCAGCTTTAATCCAATGCACAGTTCCATGGCCAGGCCTGTCAGGCAGCAGCAGACCAAGGCAATGAGCTAGGCATCCTCCCAGGACAAGCGGATGCCCTCCTCTGCCTTCTGCAGGAGGATATGCTTGCTGAATGCATCCTCTGTGCTGGGAAAGTCTGTGCGATAGTGCGATCCCCTGCTTTCTTCCCTGGCCAGGGCCGAGCAGACAATTGTTTCCGCCACCTGGTGCATATTGACTAACTCCTGGGACCTCATACAGCTCCTTGAGCCTGCTGAATACTTTTCAAGCCTGGCTCGAAGCTCATCCAGCCCTTGCTGGGCCTTGCGCAATGACCCTGCTGAACGCAGGATCCCTGCTTGGCTCCACATGAGTTCCTGCAGCCCGGAGCGCAACCTGGAATACTCCTGGGGCCTATTCTCAAATGCACTGCCCGGCTTGCAATGCACTGCCTCCAATCTGGACCAGGCTGGCTCAGGGAGATGTTTAGCAGCCAGAACAGCCTCTTCTGCTGCAACCCTGCCAAACACAGCGGTTTCAGCAAGGGCGTTTCCACCATGTCGATTCGCCCCGTGCAATCCGCCTGTAACTTCCCCGGCAGCATAAAGACCGCTCAAAGAAGTGCCAGCGCTGCCTTCAAGGGCCAGACCGCCCATACAGAAGTGGGCTGCCGGCCTGACAGGGATACTGCCCTGGCAGGCAGAGGCCCGGCGTTCTGTCCAGGCTCTTAGCCTCTCCAGACTCTCCAGCCCGAAACTCTCCTGCGCTTTGCGCCACATGGAATCCTCCTGAAAGATCCGCAGCCGCAGGCCTCCTTCAGGGAAGCCATGTCCGGTTTGCACCTCCTGGGCCATGGCCTGACAGAGCTTATCCCTTGCGGCAATAGCCACCGGCCTGGGCTGGATGTCATATTTGCGCACTATGTCCTCGCCCTGCACATTTTCCAGGCTGCCCACCTCGCCCAGCAAGGGAGGCAGCAGCCGGCTTGTCCGGGAACGGCCCATGCAAAGTGGATAGAACTGCACAAATTCCATATCCACAAGCGGCAGGCCTGCTGCAAAGGCCAGGGCATATCCATCTCCGGTCATGCCTTGCGGGTTATCAGTATGTGCATAAAGTGCACCTGCCCCTCCAGTAGCCAAAATAATACTCCTGGAGGCCAAGAGCACAGGCTCGGTGTGCCCCGGCTCAAACCCCCAGACACCAATTGCTCTGCCATCTGCCACAGCCAGGCGCCAGGCGAAAAAAGGATAGCTAAACCCGACCCCAATGGATTGGGCATAACTGGTCATGGGCTTAGTAATGCTCAGCCCTTCCTGGCCGATTCTGTCTGGGGAGGATTCGTAGCCCTTGGCCCTGGTCTGCAGCCCAACCCCAAACTCCTGCAGCTTCTGTATATCCTGGGCTGCATGCTCTACCAGAACATCCAGCCTCTCCTGCTGATTGAGGCCCTTGCCAGCCTCCAATGTGAGCTGCTTATGCTCCTCCGGAGTAAAGGAAGCAGTGCTTGCCCTGAAATGGCCCTGGCTTATGGCTGAACAGCTCCCGCGGCCTGGCTGGGACTTGGAGCAGACAATCACCTGCATACCCTGCTTCCGGCAATTGATCGCTGCATAAAGTCCGGCCAGCCCTGAACCAATGATCAGTACATCTGTTTTTGAAAAATGCATGAATGCTCCTTTGTTGCAAATTTTTTCTGGGTTGACAGATAGGTTTGAGAGTTCAACGTTCAACGTTCAACGTTCAACGTTCAAGGTTCAAAGTTCAAAGTTCAACGTTAAGGCAATAAATTCAGGCTGATAAGGCAAATACGGACTCGGACGGTTAGAAGCTTGAATATAGTCTATAAAGACTATTTACAAACAACTCAGTAC
>CAZLUR010000205.1:0-3176 GCA_964562725.1 uncultured Desulfohalobiaceae bacterium
GGTCTCGTCCTGGATGTCAAAGCAGTGACAGGTAGGGCAGAAATAGGTGCAGGTCCCACAGTTGATGCAGGATTCAAATACCCGGTCCCACATGGCCTGCTCATAGACTTCCAGGGTGTTTCTAGACTCAATGTTCTGCATTTCTACCCGGCTTTGGATCATGCCCTCAGCCTCCTTTTTGAGCTGGGCAGCCTGCTGCTTGTCTTCATCAGCAGCCTGTTGCTCATCTTGGAGGAGCTCCTCCCCTTTGGAGCTGAGCGGGGTCAGCAAAAGTCTGTCTCCCAGATCCTGGGCCAGGATGTCCAAGCCTTCTGTGTGGTGCGGTCCACAATGCACAGAGCTGCAAAAGCAGGTAGGGCAGGGTTGGTTGCAGGCCAGCCCTATAAGCAGGTTCTGCCTGCGTTTTTCCTGCCAGTAGACATCAGGCTTTTCCGGATCCTGTTCAAATACCAGATCCAAAACAGAAAAGGCCTTGGCATCGCAGGGCCGAATATTGAAAAGGGCCTTGGGCTTTGCCTTGGTGTCTGGCTCCTGCATGATCAGGCCCTCTGGATCCTGGGGATCGTTCTTGAACTCCAGCAGCCGCTCTGTCTGAGGGAAGAAAAAGCCCTTGGGGGAGAGGTTTGTATTGCTGAAATCCCAGACCAGATCGCGAGCGCCTTGCAGCTCGGACCAGACCAGATAAGCCCCCTCCCGGGCCGGGGCATAGACCTGGTATTTGTGGGCCAGCTTCTGCAGGAAGCTGTCCAGTCTATCCTTTGATATAATTTTTTCCGGCATAGTGGTTTCCTTTTATCTAGCTACTGCTTGGGGTGCTGCCTGGAGCCCTTTTTGCTCAATTATTTATGGATGAAGTCCTCAGTGTCATTTGGCTTGTATACGCTAAGAGGAGGTGTGCTCTCCAAGTCCAGACCCGGGGAGTAGTTAAACAGCTCCCTGACGTCCTTTTCGATCTTACTGGTCAAAACCCGCATTTTGATACCCACCGGACAGGCTGACTCGCAGGCCCCGCAATCAGTGCAGCGCCCTGCGCAGTGCAGGGCCCTGACCAGGTGAAAGGTATAGATATCGTTTTCTTCCTGGCCCTTACCCACCCACTGCGGCTTGTTCTCATCCACAAAGCAGACGTTGCAGTAACATAAGGGGCAGGCGTTGCGGCAGGCATAGCAGCGGATACAGTCCTGGAAGGTCTGCCTGAACCTCTCCCAGCGCTCATCACTGGAGAGCTTCTCCCAGGGAGCAGCTACCTTGTCGATGTCTCCGCCCCCGGTCTCATCTCCGGTCTCTCCGATCAACTCGTCATAGAGCACCGCATTTCTGTGGGTGCAGGTATAGCAGTTGTTGCGCTTCAGATCCCTCCTGGGCACTCTTTGTTCCAGATTGGGTCCTTTGACCAGCACTTCATCTTGGTTTTCCTCTACTGCAGTGATGATCTTATCCGGGAACCTGTCCTGGATCTTTTTGGCATCCAGCATCCCAGGGGAGTGTACGCCCAGGATATAGACATTTTCCCTTTCCACCTGGTTTTCCTTGATCAGGCCCACAATATTCCTGGACACGCAGCCCTGGGCCACAATTGCGTTTTTGCCTGTCCTGCCGATCAGGAAGTTGGCCAGGTTGTTGGTACAAAAGCCTGACCAGGTCAGGTCCTCTGCCTCTTCTGCTGTATAGGCGAAATAGGGCTGCTCCTGCATGGGTACGGTGCCCTTTTTAAAGCCGATCACGCAATCCACCCGGCCTTCCTGCAGGAGTCTTTTGGCAGCTTCTCTTATCTGCTGGGCTATCTGGTTCATGCTACCTCCTCTACCTCCTTGCGGATATCCTTGACCAGTCTAGTGGCCGGCCCTAAGGCCTTGACAGTCTCCACCACTTCCCTGGCGGTCTGCTGGAATTTGCCGGCCTCAGCAGAGGAGATCCAAGAGAAATGCACCCTGCCCGGCTCTAGACCCACATACTCCAAAAGATCCTTTAAGACGGCGAACCGCCGTCTGGCGAACAAATTGCCACTTATATAGTGGCAATCGCCTGGATGTCACCCGGAAACCCAGATGCCATCAACTCCATGCCTCAAGGTCTGGAAAATGAAATTTGGACTCATGCTCCCTGTGCAGGGGATGCGGATGATCCTTAGATTGTCCGGGTATTGCAATCTGCTCACCCCGGCCAAATCCGCAGCTCCATAGCTGCACCAGTGGCATAAGAAGGCAGCTATCTTAGGTTCAAAATCTGACATGATGGTTACTCCTTACTGGAAACAACTATATTTTGCTTGAAATAATAAAAGGGTTGTTCATGATCTGTTAAATAGCCTCTATGGCGTTGTAGACCTGCTGTTCCTCCATGCCCTTGAGGCTGATGGCCCCGGAGCGGCAGGAGGCCATGCACAACCCGCAGCCCTTGCACAACGCCGGATTGATCCGGGCCTTGCCTGCTTGAGGTCCTTCTGTGGCCAGAGCCGGGGCTGAGTAGGGGCAAACAGCGATGCACACCCCGCAGGCCACGCAGTAGGCAGGATTGACCACTGCAATCTCTCCGCTGGCGTATAGCTTGTCCTGGGCCAGGACAGAGACCGCTCTTGCGGCTGCTGCTTTGCCCTGGGCTATGGATTCATCTATGGGCTTGGGATAGTGAGCCAGTCCGCAGAGATAGACCCCGTCCATGGCGAACTCAGAAGGACCCAGCTTGGCATGTTTTTCTGCGTAGAAACCATCTATGTTCAGGGGCAGTTTGAAAAACTGGGCCAACTTTTCGTCCTGATAGGGCACTATGGCGGAGGCCAGCTGCAAGAGGTCAGTCTCTATCTCCAGGGGGTAACCTGTGATGTGGTCCCTGACCTTGACCAGCAACCTGTCTTTATCCTGGCTGACTTCTGGCTTGCTTTCCAGGTCAAAGCGAATGAAGATGACTCCGGCCTGTCTAGCCTCGGCATACAAGGCTTCCCTCTCGCCATAGGTCCTGATATCCCGGTAGAGTATAAAGACTTGGGCTTTAGGGTTCCTGCGCTTTAACTCCAGGGCGCTTTCCATGGAGTGGGTGCAGCAGACCCGGGAACAGTAAGGACGCTCCGGCTCCCTGGAGCCTACGCACTGGATGAATACCGCGCTACTTAGGTTCTGCAGGACAGGATCGTCCTGCTTGAACATCTGGTCCAGTTCCAGGGAAGTCTTGATTCTGGG
>CAZLUR010000206.1:0-3175 GCA_964562725.1 uncultured Desulfohalobiaceae bacterium
CTCGGATCCGACGAGAAAGTTCTCTATTTTCCGGCATGTTGGGCTCATTCCAGAAAGCTAGCAAAAAAACTTTAGAAAATCAAGGCAATTTTGGAAAAATTTCAAAAAAATAAAGTCAATAATATCAATAGTTTATGGTTCTAAACTTTAAGTCGTGCACAGTTTCTAATGAGAAGGTAATTATGCAATTTTATCAATTAGTTATAAAAATGAATGAATATTCACCGTGAAGTCTGAAGTCACTATTTAAACATGAAATATTAGCGAAAATCTTTGGATTACACACTCCGCGTAGTAATATTGCCTTCGTTCCCAGGGTTTACCCCGCATAATTCCGAAAGGACAGTGAAGCGCATTAAGCTGGGGTTTTCCCCGGACCTCAGAAAATGAAATTACCCGCATACTTTCCTCCAAAGAGGGTTGATGCTTTTGTACAAATTAGCCCAACATTCAACAAGTCTTGGTCGGCTATCGGGCATATTAAGCGAAAGCTTCAGATATTCGGGATATAGGCACAGCTTTGATATTTTCAGCTAGAGGGAAAAGGCGCTCGCCCGCGTGAATCACGAAAATTTGCTTTAATTTAAGATCGTGCATGGCAATGCGCATTGATCTGGTCAGCCTGGGAGCAGAGGTTCTTTTTATTTCAAATCCTGTCCTGGTTACCCCTCTGATATGAAGAAAATCCAATTCAGCTCCTGAATGGGTCGCCCAGTGGAAACATTCTGATTCGTCCGCTCTTAAAAATCTTATGAGCTGTTCAATGACAAAGCCTTCCCAGCTTGCTCCCGATTTTGGATGCCCCAATACATCATGTTCCATAGGCAGGTTGAGTAGTGCGTGGGTCAGGCCGCTGTCGCAGATGAACACTTTTGGTGATTTGACCTGGCGTTTAGAGATATTTTCATGCCATGGCTGGATCTGTCTGAGCACAAGGGCGTCAGTAAGCCGGTCTAGATATTGCCTGACTGTTGTGTCCGCGACACCAAAGGATCTGGCAAATTCGGAAGCGTTCCATATCTGTCCGTGATAGTGGGCCAGCATGTTCCAGAATCTGTGCAGCCTGGTTGAGCTGACATTGATTCCAAGCTGAGGCAGGTCTCTTTCCAGGAATGTCGCGATGAAAGCCTTTCTCCACTCAAAGCTTTTTATGTCGTCCGGGGCGGAAAAAGATAGGGGAAATCCGCCCCTTAACCATAGCTGCCCGGACTGGTCCGATGCAATTTCATCCAGCCCGAGTCCGCCCAGCCTGTGGTATTTGATCCTGCCGGCCAGAGATTCTGAAGATTGCTGCAGCAGTTGGGGTGATGCGCTGCCCAAGATCAGAAATCTGCGGCTGGTTCGTGCCCTGTCGATCAACACCCGCAGGGTCTGGTAAATTTCAGGCATTCTCTGGACTTCATCCAGGATGACCAACCCGTCAAGTTCTTTAAGGGCAAGCATGGGATCAAAAAGCCTGGCCAGGTCTTCACTGTTTTCCAGATCAAAGTGATGCACCGGACCAGACCATTTCCGGCTTACCATGCCAGCCAGCGTGGTCTTGCCCACTTGTCTGGCTCCGATGATACCCACCGCCGGATAAGTTGCCAAAGCCTCAAGCACGAGGCTTACTTCATTATGTCTTGCAATCATGAATATGAATTTACCTTGAAAATTCTGTTACGTCAACAGAATTTTCAGGGTTTGTAAGCTTTGGCTTTTGGAGTCAATGTATTTGGCTTGATGAGCTGGGGAATATGGGAGGTCAGACGGGGTGACCCCGAGCTCTTAGATGTATAGAAATAGAAGAATAACCACTCCGGCTATATGAAATTCGTTCTTACGGGCTTGCTCAATGGCCTTAATCGTGGATCCTCCGGTGGTCACCACATCATCAACCACTATCACTTTATCCCCGGGAACGACATTGCCTTCAATCCACTTCACTGCACCGTGATCTTTCAACCCTTTGCGAACCACAAATTGATTTATGTGCTGCCCTTTCTGCCAGGCTACATGCATAACAGCAGCTGCAATGGGATCCGCGCCCAAGGTCAAGCCGCCTATCCCTGATACATCCCACGGCTTAATCGTTTGCCATATCAACTCTCCGATCAATGCCGCACCTTCAGGATCCATGGTGGTTTTTTTGCAGTCAAAGTAAAAACTGCTCAACTTGCCGGAAACCAGCGAGAAAGCTGGTTTCCGGCTATACTTGAAGCTTTGCCTTTTTATAATTTCTTTGAGTCTATATTCAGCTCCCTGGCAACATCTTTGCGCCACCTTTTTTTGCCGGTGAAAATGACTGCCGGCAGAACCAGAGCTTGCGGGTATTGCTCCAGCAGGTTCGTAGTATACTTGAGAACTCTGTAGATGGAAGCACTAGGGCAGGCGTACAGAATCATGCTTGGTCAGCTTGCGGTCAAAGCTATAGGTTGCCTCGCACCCTGCACTGCGGTTGGAAAAAACAATGACGTAATGCGCAAAATCGGCCCCGCCGCGGCGAAAGGCCGCCAGGGCCGACCTGGCAATGTCCTCGTTTTCCACGCTCAGCTCCCGGGATGCCAGAATATGCTCCAGCACCTGGATAATAAGCCTCTTTTCATATCCATATGCCCCGCCAAGCACCCAGGTCAGCTCACACAATACAACTAGGCTGATCCTGCCGGGCTCATGCCTAGTGCAACCGGTTTCAATCAAATGACTGGCCTTGGCCGATTGCTCAGGATCATCCTGGGTCAGGTAACGGGCCAGAACATTGGTGTCCAGGCCTATCATGATTTCCCGACTCCTTTTTGGATGGCCCTGTCCATTTCCTCCAGGGAGACAGGCTCCGCAGGTCTGGGCAGCATGCCCTTCAGCCGGGTTACAGGAACATGCTTGACCACAAGACGTGCGCTTTGCTCATTTTCCATGAAAAATTCCACCCTGTCGCCTGGGCAAAGCCCCAGTTTTTCTCGCAGGGCCTTGGGCAAAGTGATTTGTCCCTTACTGGTCAAGGTCGTGTGCATGCCGGCCTCCTTTAATTATTCATTATACTTTTCCTTACTTCACAGTAAGGAGGAACGGTCAGGCTGTCAAGCTGTTGCCTTTTTGACCAGATACCCCAGTCCTTCTCCGTGGGCTCTGCCTGCCCTGATAATAGGAGGGGATCTAACCGGGCAGGCAGAGTTTTAGAGATAAGACCTCCTGCCCC
>CAZLUR010000207.1:0-3162 GCA_964562725.1 uncultured Desulfohalobiaceae bacterium
CCCGGCGGATACATGCCCTGGTTTGGGAATCAGCTGGTCTGCGGCAACTCCCTGATCGGGGCCAGAAAGGACGTGTACAGCCCGCACCTCCTGCGCCGCACCTCCAAGAGCGCCCCCCTGTGGCTGGATGAGGTCCCGCAGCGCATCCAGCCGGGAGAGAAGCGCCCCCAGGGTGCGGTCTACCACTTCCTGCTTCCGGACAAGTCCATGGCCGCCTACACCGATAAAAACGTCAAAAAGCTGGTTCCGGATGCTTTTCAGGCTATCAAGGACTGGAAAAAGGTCTTCACCAAACAATTCGCCCAGGCGGACGTCAAGCAGCTGCAAAAGCTCTCCCAGGCTGTGGACGCCCTGTGGGCCGAGCATGCCAAAAAGCAGCGCGAGCTGCGGGCCAGGACCAGGGATCCATTGTCCTTTTTCGGGCATCAGGAGGATGAGAGGGAGCAGACCTCAGTGGCCCGCAAGGATCGCATCCTGCGCCAGGAGCAGTGGGCCGAGGGTTTGCGCCATTCTACGCCGTTTAAACGCCTGAAGCTGGCCATGGACTACTGGTGCGCGTTGTGGTTCTGGCCCCTGGAGCGAACAGACATCCTGCCCAGCCGGGAGGCTTTCCTCCTGGAGATGTCTCTGATCCTGCAAGGGGAGGTGTATGAATCCCTGACAGACGAGCACGGCCAGGCCTACCTGCCAGGCACCAACCCCAAGCAGGAGCAGATCGAGCTGCCCTTTGACCGCAGCCTGGGGTTGGTGGATGTGGACAGCCTGTGCCAAAAGCTGGAGCGCCTGCGCCTGGTCCGGGAGCTGGCCGGGAAATACCGCTTTCTGCACTGGGAGCTGGAGTTTGCCGACATCTTGGAGGACCGGGGCGGGTTTGATCTCATTGTAGGGAATCCACCGTGGATCAAGGTCCAATGGGAAGAGGGCAGCATCATGGGCGACCACGAGCCGCTTTTTGTGCTCAAGAAGAAGAGCGCCCCGCAGCTGGCCAGGCTGCGGGAGGAGACCCTGGAGCGGCTGGATATGACCTCTACCTATCTGCAGGCCTATGAAGACTCGGAAGGGACGCAGCTTTTCCTGAATGCCCGGCAGAACTATCCGGTCCTGCACCGCATGCAGTCCAACCTGTACAAGTGTTTTTTGCCCCAGGCTTGGCGGTACAGCAAAGAAAATGCCATAAGTTCTTTTATTTATGAAGCGGGCCTTTTCAACGATCCTAAAGGAGGAGTTCTACGATCTTGTTGTTATAAGCGATTAAAAAAACATTTCACCTTTTTTAGAGCAATGTCCTTGTTTAATATTGTTGGTAACAATAAAACAGATTTTCACTGTTCTATTTATGGTTCCGAAGTCGATAAAGTAGACTTTCAAATGGTCAGTTACCTTAAGCATCCAAGAGAAATAGACAGAGCTTATTCTGATAATACAAATCGGGTTATTAAGGTCACAGAACACGATTTGGCTTTGTTTGCCAGCCTCTATGATCCTGAAGGCACCACTGCCTTGCAGGCCAGACTGCCGGCCCTGCATTCCAGAGAGCTGGTCCAGGTTTTGGAGAAGTTTGCCGCCCACCCCCAGAAGCTGGGAGATTTGCAGGACGAATACTTTTCCACGGTCATGTTCGATGAAACCTATGCTCAGAGAGACGGCACCATCCGCCGGGATACACAATTTCCAGACACAGCAGAAGAATGGGTCCTCTCCGGCCCGCACTTCTTTGTGGGCAATCCCCTGTACAAGACACCTCGGGCTGAATGCACCAAAAACGCTGATTACGACATCCTGGATCTGAACGATCTGCCGGACAACTACCTGCCCCGGACCAACTACGTCCCTGCCTGCTCCAAAGAGGAATACGAGCGGCGGACGCCCAAGGTGCCTTGGGATGGGCGGTTGGTTACGGAGTATTATCGGTTTGTGAATAGAAGGATGTTTGGAGCTTCAGCAGAAAGATCTTTAATAAATACAATTTTACCTACCAAATCTGGACATATAAATACTGCTCTTTCAACCACTTTTAAATACTATAGGCAATTGATGCACTTCAATGGGCCATGTCTATCTATTGTTTTTGATTTTTATCTTAAAACTACCGGAAGAGCAGATTGCTATGCTTCTGTTTTAGAAATGTTTCCGATTATTGAGAATACACACCTGTTGTTACGATCAATCATTTTGACTTGCCTCACCTCCCACTACGCCTCCCTCTGGTCCACCTGCTGGCAAGACACCTTCACCACCGACTCCTGGGCCAAGTCCGATCCCCGCCTGCCCAACGCCTTTTTCCGCAACCTGACTCCTGAGTGGCACCGGGACTGCGCCCTGCGCACGGACTACGCCCGGCGCCAGGCGCTGGTGGAGATCGACGTGCTTACGGCCATGGCCCTGGGCCTGACCCTGGAGGAACTGAAAACCATCTACCGGGTCCAGTTCCCGGTCATGCGCCAGTACGAGGCAGATACCTGGTATGATCAAAACGGCCGCATCGTGTTCACCAATTCCAAGGGCCTGTCCGGGGTGGGATTTTCCCGGCCGGAGTGGAACGAGCTGACAGAAGAGACCAGGGACGAGAATGGGCGGGTTATTCGCGTTCCCGTAGGGGCGAATAATCATTCGCCCTCTTCCAGCGCGCAGTACAGGCAACAAATGTCCGCCAATAAACCCCAACCCTGTATGCAGGGTGTAGGGGCGAATAATCATTCGCCCTCTTCCAGCCCTGCCGGGCAACAAAAAGACGAAGAATCAAAGAGGGCGAAAGATTTTTCGCCCCTACACAACCAAAACCAAGGTGCAGATATGCAAGACCAGGATACGCTCATGCCCACCCTTACCCGCACCGTAACCGACGATACTCTGCCGGACGGACCATATGAAAAGACCATTGAATACGTCCCGCCCTTTGACAAATGTGACCGGGAGGAGGATTACGAGATTGTCTGGGCGGAGTTTGAGCGCAGGATGAATTAAAAGGACACGTTATCTGTTCGGTCAGGTGACCGGTACTGACTTTCTTTGAGAGTGTCCTTAATCGCTTCCAAGGTCGAGATTTTCAGAAGAAGGTCAAGACCCGGTCATGAGATTTATATTAATGGTCGTGTAGTTTGCCTTCAACCAATTGAAATTGCATGGGATAAGCATAAAATCGGAGTTGTTGTTGACAAAAAT
>CAZLUR010000208.1:0-3149 GCA_964562725.1 uncultured Desulfohalobiaceae bacterium
GATAAAGATTCTTCTGAGGTTAAAAGTGACTTTTTCTCCATTATCCAAGGTGAGGTTAAATGTAAATGTTAAAAAGAATCCGAACAAAATGGCTTAAATTAGGGTAACACTTTCTCCTGGCGCAAACCAGAGGAGGAAATGTTATGCCTAGCAAATTGTTTAATCAAGAGCAAAAGCTTACCATTCTGGACAAGGCCCAAGAAATTGGAGTTGTAGAAGCCGCAAAAATTGCTGGTTTGCATCACACCACTATTTATGGTTGGCGAAAAAAGCTCCAGGCCTTGGGCCGGGAGGCCTTTCTTGAGCATCAGCCAAAGCGTCCTGGACGGGGCGAAAAGGAGATTACCCCGGAGCAGGAAGAAGCCATCCTGCAGGTCTGGCAGGACAACCCGGCATTCGGTCCCGGCCAGGTGCGCAGCCAGCTGCGCAGACAGGGCAAGACCATCTCCATTCGCAGCATCAGAAAGGTGATGCTGGCTCATGGCTACGAGCCCAGCCAGACGAAGAAAGATAAGGCTGAGCCCAAACGTTTTGAAGCAGGACGTCCCCTGGAATTGGCCCAGATGGACATCCTGGAGCTGAACATAAACAAGGCCAGGGTCTACCTGATTTTGCTCATTGACGATTATTCGCGCTTCATCCTGGGACACAGGATTGTTGAGAATACCTCTGTGGACGAGGTGACTGCCCTGGTCCGGGATGCTGTGTCCAGGTACGGCAAGATGGAAGAGTTGCTTACGGACCGCGGCTTTGTCTTTTATTCCTGGCGCGGGATCAACCGCTTTGAGAAGTACCTGGAACACGAGGGTATCGATCATACCCATGCCAGTGCTCACCACCCCCAGACCCTGGGTAAAGTGGAAGCCTTGAACAAGCGCATCAAAAACGAGCTGTTCAGGCAGAAACATTTTTCCACCCTGGAGCAGGCAAGTTCCGCTCTTGGGAAGTGGGTGGATGACTATAATTTTAAACGTCCCCATCAGGGAATTGGCGGTCTTTTAGTCCCGGCAGAACGTTTTCACGGACAGGCGGACAAGGTCCTTGACCAGATCTCCAGAGAGTGCGATGTCACCAGCCAGGAGCATAGTATAGAACGAAGTATCGCCAACCTGGTGCTGGCCCCGGATGGGACGATGACTTTATACATCCTGGGACAGCCGATCATGGTCAAAGGAGGAATGTATGGCTGATTCACTGACCCCGGAGGAAGTGGCCATTCTGATCCAGGCCCGCCAGATTCAGAGAAAAAAAGGCCTGGACAAGGATTTTGATGCGGCAGACGTCTGTCAAAGAGCTGGGGTATCCCGTAAAACTGGATATCAATGGGTTCAAAAACATATTCCAGATACAGCCAGGCAAAAGGAACTCGAGCAGGAACTGGCCGAGCTGCGCAAGGAACATGAACAACTCAAAAAAGACTATGATCAGGTCGACTTTGAGAACGAGGGCCGCAAACTGGCCTGGGAGATCCATCACGTGGATGAGCTCCTGGCTGCAAAAAAAAACACTTCCAAGCGCAAGACAAAGAAAAAGCGGTAGCTTTCCTGCGCAGCCGGGAAAGAGCGCTTCGGCTTGTTGCCTGGACCCTGGGAGTATCATTTAGTGTTCTGGATGCCTGGAACCAGGATTTTGATCAGGACCTTAGGCCCTATCAAAAGCCCGACAACCGGGGCAAGGCAGCCAAGGTTAATAGCCACACCGTGCGCCTGGTGGTGGACAAGGCCAGAGAATTCAAAGAGCGGGGCAAGCGCATGCGAATTCAGAGTTTTGCCCGGGAGATAAACGAAGAACTTGGTCTCAATCTGGGCTGGAAAACAATCCAGGATATCCTGACTGCCAATGATCTTTACAGACCACAGACCAGGCAGAAAAGACCCGAGTTTTATCAAAGCCTTTGCCGGGACATACCCAACGGCCAGCTCAGTCTGGACGGCAGCGAAATTGAAATCATCCTGGGTACACAGGAGTTTAAATATAACGTTGAGCTTGGCGTTGACGTGGCCAGCTTTTGCCATACCGGTTTTGAAGTAAGCTCCACTGAAACCAGCGAGGCAGTTTTGAGTGTACTCAAACAGCACATCCGGCAATGGGGCCACCCCCTGGGCGTTATTTCAGATCACGACAGCGCCAACTTGAGTGGTAATATCCAGGAGTTTCTTGACAACAAAGATATCGATCTCCTGCCGGCAGGGCCGAAAAATCCCAAAGGCAACGGTACAGACGAAGGGGCATTCAGCCAATTGAAAAAAACCATAGGGTCAATACGTATTGATACCTCCTCTATGCAAGCCTTGGGTAAGAGCATCTTGGAAAACATCATTGCCGTATACGTAACCATGCGCAACCAGATGAGCCTGCGCCGTTCTCAGAAGTCGCCCCAAGAGGGGATGCAGACCCAGGTCAGTGAAGAAGAAAAAGCCCGGCAACAAAAAAAGCACCAGGAGTACAAGGAAAACAAAAACCGGGATGAAAATCGTCCCAAGCTGGACCGACTGCACTGGATTCTCCAGCATCACAGAATAGCTCCGGAACCAGAAGCATTAAAAAAAGCAGAAAAATGCATCAAGTATTATGATATGGCAACCATCACCAAGTCCGAAGAAGCATTCCTGAAAGCGGTCAATCGTGATTCCGGAAAGTGCACTCTTCCATACTTTTTTGGCATCTTAAAAAACATCCAGCAGGACCTCGATGAGCAAAGGCACCAGGAGTACTGCCGCAGACGTTATAACTATGAACGTATGCTCGAAAACGAGAGACGCCGAGAAGAGCAGCAAAATAACAAGGCCTCGATTGAAGGGACCTTGAAACTGGTATGCACAGCCATGGAAATGACCATAGACTCCCTGAAGCGTTCTGCCCTGCGCAGATGCCAGGAATATGTCAAAGAGCTTCTTGGATCCAGGAGTTATAAAAGACCCTTATGGAAACAATTTATGGAAGCCATAGGAACCAGAACCGATCTTGATCTGGCCCAAAAAGAAGAAGCATCCAGGTTGATTGAAGACCTGATAAACCAAGCCGCCAAGGCGTAAAGTGTTACCCGGATTTTAAGATTTTGTTCGAATTTTTATTGCAATGACACAGTTAAATTTCTTTTCTCCCTCACAGACGCGGTATATTTTATTATTTAACTCAAATTCATCTGT
>CAZLUR010000209.1:0-3137 GCA_964562725.1 uncultured Desulfohalobiaceae bacterium
CTAAATTGATTTTTGTCAATTGTCTGCCTGGGCTTATTGCTGATCTTGGCTTTCTTCTGCAGCAAGGCTTTCAAAATCCGCATCCAGTTCTTTGATCAGGGCGTAGGAGCCTTGTACGCTCTTGGCCTGCCCTAGGCCCTGGGAGCTCAGATAGCGCTGGACCTCGTAGGATGTGGTTCCGGTGTTGCAGTAGACATACAAGCGTTGAGCATCAGGGATTTCCTGAATGCGCTCCTGGACCTGGCTCAAAGGGATGTTTATCCATTTCTGCCCGTATTTTTTCAGGCAGTTCTGGGCCAGATCAGGGCTGCGCACATCCAGCACAAGGCAGTTGTCTTCCTGGAATTGCTGCAGGAATTCCAGGGGGGCAATGCATTGGTATAGGCCGTCCAGGACGTTTTGCAGAACATTGGCAGAGGTGTTTACAATGTCCATGGCAGAGGCAAAAGGCGGGGAGTAGCTGACCTCCAGGTTGGAGATCATTTCCAAGTCCGCCTGATAGGTCATGGCAGCAGCTACAGCATCCACTCTGGCCTTGACTGCATCCCCGTTAGGGCCAACTGCTTCCACGCCCAGGACTCGTCTGGTCTTTTTATCTGCTACGAGCTGCATGTACATCAAGGCTGCAGTGGGATAGAAATGGGCCCGGTCGGTCTGGACTACCAGAGAAGAGGCTGGATCAAAGCCTGCCTGGCGGGCCTGTTCCAGGGTCAGTCCAGCCCTGGCCACCCCCTGATCAAAGACCTTTAGGCAGAAGTTGCCTAACACCCCAGGCAGTTTGGAGTTGGCACCGGCAATGTTGTTGGCAATAATCCTGCCCTGCCTGTTGGCCATGGAACCCAGGGGTAGATGGACGTATTCGCCGCTGATCAGATGTAATTGCTGCACGCAGTCTCCGCCTGCATAGATGCTGGGGTCAATGCTGCGCATCCTGGAGTCCACCAGGACGCCCTGCTGAGGGCCCAAGGGCAGGCCTGCCTCCTTGGCCAGACTGGTGTTGGGGCGGGCGCCGATGCAAAAGATTACAGCCTGACAATCAATTGTCCCGGCTGTTGTCTCCAGGGCCCTGACCCCTTTGTCCTGATCTCCCAGGATCTGGAGTGCCTGGGTTTTAGTCAGGACCCGGATCTGATTATCCTCTAGTTTTTTCTGGACCAGACCGGCCATTTCCGGTCCCAGGACAGCAGGCAGGATACGCTCCTGCATTTCTATTAAGGTGGTCTCGATGCCCCACAGGTCGGTCATGGCCTCGGCCATCTCCACTCCGATAGCCCCGCCGCCTACTATGGCTACAGATTCCAGCTGTCCTTGGCTAAGAAGTTCCTTGATCCGGGCAGCTGCATGCAGGTTATAAACGGCAAAGACCTTGGGCAGGTCTACTCCGGGCAGATCAGGGATAATTGGTGTGCTGCCAGTGGCCAAAACCAAATAATCATATTGCAGTTTGTCCTGGGTCTGGTCATCAACATCCTGAAAATAGACCAGCTTATTTTTGCGGTCTATTTTCAAGACCTCCTTGCCGGTGAGCACCTTACAATGCTTGATTTTGGCAAAGAACTCCTCGTTGCGCTCCATATGGTAGATGGTGGAGCGCAATTCCTTGATGTCGTTTACGTCTCCGCCTACAAAGTAAGGGATGCCGCACCCGCCATAGGAGATGAGCCTGTCTTTGTCCAGCATAGTGACCTGATAGTCAGGGGCCAGGCGCTTCAGCCTGGAGGCAACTTTGGGGCCTAGAGCAACTGCCCCGAGGATAATTATACGTTTAGTCATGACAATATTATCCCTTGCTTGCAAGAGGTTGTTTGATCTAGGGTCTGAAAATATAAAATCGACTATATAATCCTCATAAATATTGTTTGTCAAATAACAAACATCCAGCTCAACAGGCTATCTTCTAGTGCCCACCCAATTCAGGTTATATAGATCCAGGCGTCTGTTTTTCAAGTTGCGCACGCTGCCTTGTTCGCGCAATTCCTTTAAGAGATCCAGGTCCAGGTCAGCGACCAGAGTCATCTCTGTATTGGGCGTGGCCTCTGCAGCCACTGCATCGTGGGGGAAGGCAAAATCCGAAGGAGTGAAGATTGCCGCCTGGGAGTACTGGATATCCATATTTTCCACCCTGGGGATGTTGCCCACACTACCGGATATGGCCACGTAGCACTCATTCTCGATAGCCCTGGCCTGGGCGCATCTGCGGATCCTTAAGTATGAATTCTTGGTGTCAGTCCAGTAGGGCACCAGCAGGATGTCCATACCCTGGTCCACCAGAATGCGGGAAAGTTCCGGAAATTCAAGGTCATAGCAGATCAGGATGCCTATTTTACCCACATCGGTCTCGAACACCTTTAGCTTCTGGCCGCCGCGCAGCCCCCAGCTCTGGGTCTCTTCCGGGGTGATGTGCAGCTTGTATTGTTTTTCCCAGGTCCCGTCCCTTCTACAGAGGAAAGACACGTTATAGAGCTTGTTTCTTTTGTATTCCGGAATACTGCCCGAGACTATATTGATATTGTAGGCCAGGGCCATTTCCAACAGGGACTGACGTAAGGGCTCGGTATATTCTGATAAGGAGCGCATGGCTTCGGCTGGATACTCCTGGTCGAACTTGGAAATCAGGGGCGCGTTAAAGAGCTCTGGAAAGAGCACAATGTCTGCTGAATATCCAGAGACTGCGTCCACAAAGAATTCCACCTGCTGCAGAAAGTCGTCAAAAGATTCAAAGAGCCGCATCTGCCATTGTACAACACCTAAGCGGACATAGGTCTTTTTACCGCCTATAATGCTCTTGCGGTCCTCGTGGTAGATATTAATCCATTCCAGGAGCACTGCATAGCCCCGGGATTCTCTGTCTTCAGGCATGTAGCCCCTGATGAGCCGTTTGATGTGAAAGTCATTGGAAAGCTGAAAAGTAAGCACCGGATCAAAGAGCTCCTTGTTCTTGACCATCTGGACATATTGGTGGGGGGTCAATTGATTTGCATACTTGTGGTAGCCCGGGATACGCCCCCCGACCAGGATGCCCTTCAGATTCAGGTTTTCACATATTTCCTTGCGGGCATCATAAAGCCTGCGTCCCAGGCGCAGGCCCTGGTAGTCAGGGTGTACAAAGACTTCAATGCCGTAGAGATAGTCCCCGT
>CAZLUR010000210.1:0-3109 GCA_964562725.1 uncultured Desulfohalobiaceae bacterium
ATTGGCGTTGGAGAAGCTCCTAATGCTTTATATAAGTCAATCAAGATAGATGTAGGATAAACTCGAATCTTTAAACCTTTAAAATCTTCTGGATTTAGTGCAAACTTATCTTTATTTAAAACATTAAAAAAACCATAACTTCCTACACCTAACAGTTTAAGTCCTTTTTTTTCCAATGATTCTTCTATCTCAGCTAAAAAACTGCCTGCTTTATATTTGGAGAACTCTTTTACATCTGACCAATCATCAAATACAAATGGCAGCATTAAAGCATTAGCTTTTGGTTCAATTTTAGAAATAGCCACACCAGTAATTGCTGCAGTCTCTACTGCTCCGATCTGCAATTTATTAAGTCCTTCACTTTCTGGACCCAATTGGCCAGAAGGATACAAATTAACAACAATATCTCCATCGGTTTTTTCATAAAGGTTCTTTTTAAACTGTTCCATAGTAGTCATTACTGGTGAAATTGGAGGAGCTATGCAATAAAAACCAAATGTGGTTTTTGCTTGAGAGTTTAATGGTAAGCAGAATAATATTGTGCAGAATAAAACAAAAGTGAATAAATAAGTTTTTTTTAGTATAACCATAATTGATCTCCATTTTGATTTAAACTACTTAAAACATTAGATTTAAACAAGAAGCACCAAACAATCTTTTATAAAAAACATAATTTTAGTTAACAACCTCCTTATATGTTATATGTATTACTAAATATTTATATTATTATACTGTATATTATTTATTTTCAGCCGGCCTTTTATATATTTAGCTAAAACAAAAACAGCTTTGTCTGCTGATCTGAATACCAATAAACCATTTCTCTCCAGTATATCTACAAAAGGATCATAAAGCCTGCCCCCGTCCACTACTCCTATAAGGGGCTTATCTATTTTTTGGCACAGCTCAGGAATAGAATTAGCAATGCTGCTTCTGGCCTCGGGCAGCTGCTCTGAATCAGAGAAAAGTGTGGACATTGACGGAGAGAGTGGATTTATACTGAGCACCAGACAATCTACGTTGGGGTCTTTTAGTATTATTTCAGCCACCTCGTTGTGCACATTCTCATCAGCTGCAGGATTTATATCCATGGGATTTTTTATTTCCACCAATGCTTGCAGTCTGTTTCTCTGGAAGACTGACCTCAATTCATCTTCAGTGTTCCTGCCAAAAACAGCCATTTTCAAGTTATAGTCATCGCCTGCAATACTGTCCGCCATGCCCACTGCTTCAAAACCGGCTGAACTGACTGCTGCCATTCTTTTGCCGCTGATTTTCTTGTGATGCATCTTGGCAGCCATGCAAAACAGGTTATTAAATTCCTCAAAATTTGAGGCCACCATGGCCCCTGACTGGCTAACACAGGATTCGCAGACCATGTAATCACCAGCCACAGAAGCAGTATGTCCAGATGTAGCCATTTTACCTTCCGGAGTCCTGCCTGCTTTATAAAACAGCACTTCCTTGCCCTTTAAGACAGCCTCCCGCACTTTTGTGCAAAATCTTTGCCCATCCAAGGGCTTAAACCCTTCCATGTATATGGCAATAACGTCTATATCCGGACAATCTTTGATATAGCTGAGCATGTCAGTAACAGTCAGATCTGTTTGATTGCCTATGGAGACCATATAAGCTGGGTCCACAATGCCAACCTTGCTCATGCGGGTCACTAAAAAAGCACCGCTTTGACTGATGAAAGCTGAATTGCGTATGGATTTGCTGCGAAGGTCTCTGGGAAATTTCTCCGGGGATATGAAAAGTGAATCATACCGCCCTGGGTGAGAGATGACGCCCATGCTGTTGGCCCCCAAAAAAACCGGGCCATTATTTTGCTCCAAGTGTCCCTGTTGGATCTTGCTCAGCAAATGCCTTGTTCTTTGCTCGCTGCCCCTGGTCTCTCCCAAACCTCCAGATATCAGGATAACAGAGTGGCAAACTTCTCTGTCAATTATTTCATCAACTATCTTGGGTACTTGCTCTGCGCTGACCGCCAGGATCAACAAATCCAATTTTTTAGGCAAAGAGGAAAGGTCTGCATAACAACTGACCCCGTCGATCTGCTCCAGGCTTGGACGAATAATATAGATTTGGGACTTTTCGAATCCATTAGCCACAATATTATTCAAAATCATCCGGCCAAAGTTTATCTTTCTGGCTGATACCCCCATAATGCCAATACAGGATGGGTGTAGAAGATAGTCGATTTTCCCCACAGGTCTGGCTGGAGAAGCTGATACGGCTCTGGGCAAGAAAAAACGGCACATGCCGTCCAACGGCACCATTAAATAATCATTAAAGGCAAAGGGGTTGATCTCCATCTCTTCAATAAAAAAAGGAGCCTGGGGGTTTTCCCGGGAATAGTAGTTCGCCACCTGAATAAAGGCTGAAAAACATTCCAAGAGCTGTTCATCAGTGACTATCCTTTTTTGCCCCCTGTACTTCCCTGCCAGTTTCTTGTAGGAAATGGTCTGCCTAAACAGATCAAAAAAGGTCTCGCCGTTGGCCAGTACCGTGGAGGAGGCCACAAAGGCTCTACCTTTCCTGAAATTGGCGGAAAAGACCTCAGTCTCTGTCCCTCCAAGACCTGCATTGATGATCATGCCGAACTCCCTGGTGTCCCTGACCCCCACCAGCAGTTCATGTCCAAAGGACCTGGACTCTGCAGGCATATACTGACAAAGCAAAACCCCTTTGATGTCCCTGGCTATAGCTGCATTAAGGTCCTCTTTGTCCAAACCGTTGTATTCAGGGGGAGCGCTTGCAGCATTTTTTTCCAGCCAGCTTGCATAGTTCTCAGCACACTCTGTAATCATTTTCCTGGAAGCTGCCCTGATCTTCTCAGGAGACTTTTCAATCTTTTTGACTCCCCCCAGTTCAGACTTGTGCACAATAGTCGGAGACAGGATCTTCATGACCACACTTTCTCCAGGAAGAGACGTAATCTGCTCATCTGAGAGTCTGGTTCCTTTCAGCAGGGTAATCACTTTGGGAATTGTTTCCGCTCCCAAATTGCGCAGCAATTCATAGACTTCATATTCGTAAAGAAAATCCCTGCCTTCAGTATGAGCCACTTGCATCAATTCAGTAATCTTATCAAAATTTATGTGTA
>CAZLUR010000211.1:0-1309 GCA_964562725.1 uncultured Desulfohalobiaceae bacterium
TCATACCAGGCCCAAGCTCTGCAGGTCTTGAGTATTATCAAGGCCTGCAAGGCAAGAATTCAGGCAGCAGACACAGGAGTTACTATTTTGATTTCACCCTTTGCAATCTGAGCTGATTTGGGTTATGGAATTTGTGCAGGTTCAGGGAATTGTTTTTTATGGGCACTTTGTTGATCAATAATTTTTTTTCAGCCAGGGGCTGACAAGTTTTTATTCCAAAACAGGCATCAATAGCTCATTTTATGAATATGTTAGAGGATTGAGGTGGTTTCATTTAATCTTCAAAATTGCAAAGGAGGAAGACCATGAAAAAGCTCGTCTTAATTCTGATGGCTGCAGCACTTTTACTGACCATGTACTCGCCTGTCTCTGCGGCTGACTGGAACCTGTACGGAAGCGCCAGGGTCAACACCTGGTGGACTGACTCCAGCGAGGAGCGCGGGGATGACACCCAACTGAACCATGACCTGCAAGGCAACGCCCGTATCGGCGCCCATGTGGATGCCGGGGCCATCGGGGGCAGATTTGAGTACGGCCACGGCGGCGGTAATACTGGCCTCAGGCTCCTGTACGGGACTGTAGATCTGGGTCAGGGCCAGCTCTTGGTGGGTCAGCATTATACTCCCTGGGGGATTGGCTCCTTCATCAGTACCCAGGCCTACAACCAGGATGAAGGTCTGCTGGCATTTGTGGCCTACACCGGCCGCCAACCCATGGTGCAATACTCTTTGCATAATTTCAAACTGGCCTTGGTCAAACCCAATACTACTGCCTATCCTGATTCAACTATAATTGGCTATACTCCGCTGCTTCGCAGGCCAGTATTTGGTGATTCCAGCACAGACTATAACCCAGAAATCTTGCTGCCCCAGCTTCAGGCCAGCTACGACGTAAAGCTGCAGGGATTTAGCCTGAACCTGGCTGGTGTGTATCAGACTTACGAACTACAGGACCTGGATGATGAATCTCTCCAGGCCTGGGGTGTGGCAGCCAATGCCAGACTGACCCGCTTGGATCCTTTCTACCTCAATGCAGGCGGATTTTATGGTCAAAACGTGAGCAATTTTGGACAATATGGCAATGTATATACACCAGGTACAGCAATAATTGATCCTGCAAACAACGATATTGAGGATACAGATTCCTATGGCCTGGCCTTGATTTTAGGCGCTGACCTGAACAAGATAGGCTTTCAGGCAGGCGCAGGCTACCGGGTCAGCGAAAACGATCTGTGGGATGAGGACCTGGAGATGCTGGTCTATTACGGTCAGGCCTCAATTCCTGTTACTGCCAGCGGTAACGCATTTAT
>CAZLUR010000211.1:1319-3103 GCA_964562725.1 uncultured Desulfohalobiaceae bacterium
CTTTTCCCCATGCTGTTGGGCGTACTGCTCGGTAAGCTCAGCGAGAGTATTGTACCCAGCGGTAACGCATTTATTATGCCTGAGGTGGGCTACTTCGACTATAAGGACGATCTGGCAGATCAGCCTCGGGGTGATGAACTTTATGCCGGCCTGAAATGGCAAATCAATTTCTAATTCCAGGCCCGGGTTCAATATTTTGAACAGTAAAAAAATTTTTACTTTTTTGCCTTTTACCCCTTGCAATTTGTTTAAACTTGGATTAAATATGTTTTCATTGAATGTGAACGAGCCGGTTGATCAAGGATTAAGTCCAAGGCAAACCCAAACCGGCAATAATTCAAAACGCGGCAGGCAAGACTGTAGATCAGGCAACGTTTTAACTTAATTGGCTTAATCAGTGTGTTAGAAGTTGTTGGAGCAAGGTAGGAAAATTTTGAACCAAAAAAAGCAAAGGGGGAAGAGTATGAAAAAGCTAGTTGCGATTCTGATGGCTGCGGCATTTTTGCTGGCCATGTATGTACCTGTATCTGCGGCTGACTGGGACCTGTACGGCAGCGCAAGGGTCAATACCTGGTGGACTGACTACAGTGAAGATCTTGGAGACGATACCCAGTTGAACCATAACCTGCAAGGCAACGCCCGTATCGGCGCTTTTGTGGATGCCGGGGCCATTGGCGGCAGGTTTGAGTACGGCCACGGCGGCGGTAATACTGGCCTCAGGCTCCTGTACGGTACTGTAGATATGGGTCAGGGCCAGCTCCTGGTGGGTCAGCATTATACTCCCTGGAGTTTTGGAGGCTTGGGCGTGAGCACCCAGGCCTATAATGCTGACATTGGCCTGCTGCAATTTGTGGCTTATGATGGTCGGCAGCCGATGGTGCAGTATTCTGTGAACAATTTCAAATTCGCCTTGGTCACACCTAATACAACCAATTATACTGAAATTGTGCCTGTAGTAATCGGTGTAACACCCATTGGAGCACCCGTAACTGGACTAGCTGCTGTATCCACAGACTACAACCCAGAAGTGGTACTGCCCCAACTCCAGGCCGGATACAACATTAATATGCAGGGCGTAAGCTTTGGCCTGGCTGGTGTGTATCAGACCTATAAACTACAAAGCCTGGATGACGAAACCTTGAACGCCTGGGGTGTGGCTGGTCAAGCCAAACTGAATATGATGGACCCCTTCTACATCAATGCAGGCGGCTTCTACGGTGAAAACGTTAGCAATTTCGGACAATTAGGTCTTGGTGGTGCTCAATCAGCTATGGCAAGAGCTGCAATTGACCCGGTAAACAACGAAGTTGAAGATACAGAAACCTATGGCTTGGCCTTAGTCTTGGGCACTAACCTGAATAAAGTTGGACTGCAGGCAGGTGTTGGCTACCGTAGCAGCGATAACGATAACTATGATGACGACTACGAGTCTTATGGACTGTACGGCCAGGCTACTGTGCCCATTACTGCCAACGGCAACGCCTTTATCGTGCCGGAAATCGGCTACTACGAATATGATTCTGGGAACAGTGATAGTGATCAGGACGAAATGTACGCAGGCCTGAAATGGCAGGTCGATTTCTAAGATACCCCAATTAAAGTTTAAAAAAAGGCCGGGATCTCCCGGCCTTTTTTTATGGCATCTAAAAGCAGAAGCCACATGAAAGATACACCTGCATAAAGTCCCAAGGCGGGCTTTGCCCGCAACTCAATACAGCCAAAAAACAGATTGAACCGCCCCCGTGCACCTATCTATATATCTGCCGGGTAAGTACTTAATAAGC
>CAZLUR010000212.1:0-3095 GCA_964562725.1 uncultured Desulfohalobiaceae bacterium
CTGGGCCTGCAGTCCAAACTGCTCCAGGGTCAATTGCAGGGACATGTGCCTGACCTGGGCCCTTTGGCTGCCCTGGGTGGGTTGGACCTGCAAGGCAAACTAGGCCTTGAGGCAGAGTTTTTTCCTGGGGCCAAGACCCAGGAGGCCAGAATGGTTATGGAGCTTCAGGATCTGCAGTTCCAAGGGGTTCACCTGAAGCAATTGCAGACAGAACTGGATGTCCAGGATTTGCTGCATGAGCCCAGGCTGCAGGCTAGATTCAATCTATCCAGGCTGCAGGCTGCAGAGCTGGAGATTTTCGCTTTTGGCGGGGATTTTTCCTGGGTCGGGCAAAAGCTGGACATGGATGCAAAAGGCAGTGGGCATTTTCTGCACAGCATGGATCTGGATCTGGGTTTGGAGTTTGAGCTGGCTCAGGCCAATCAGGGGTATCGGTTGGAGTTGCAGCGCCTGCAGGGTCGTTTTGGCCCTGATGCCTTTGAACTGCTGCAGCCTTTGCAGCTGTCAGCAGCTGGGGACAGGATAGCCTGGCAGGAATTTGCCTTGCTTTATAGTGGTTCCAGATTGACCAGCCAGGGGGCTTTGCAGTCGGGCCAGATCTCTGGATTTGTCGAACTGCAGGGGTTTGAGCTGCAGAATTTGCCTTTAGAGCAAGTGCAACAATTGCAAGGGCTGCTGGAAGGCAGGCTGGAATTTTCTGGGACAGGCCAGGCCCCCAGGCTGCAGGGCAATTTGCAGATGCATGATCTGCTGAACCAGGCCTTGTCAGACAAAAATTTTCCGGGACTGCAGATCAATGTTGATTTTGGGTATGAACAGGGCAGTTTTAGCCTGCAGTCCGAGGCCTCAGCAGGAGAGGCCACTCACTCAAGTTTAAAACTGGAGTTGCCTGCAAGTTTGGCTTTGTATCCTTGGGTTTTGCAACTGGAAAAGACAGCTGCATTACAGGGCCAGATCCAGGCCCAGGCGGATCTCTCTTTTTTACAGCATCTTTTATTGCCTGAAGGACAATTGTTGCAGGGAGACCTGCTGTTGGATCTGGATATACAGGGACAGTTGCAGAACCCGGATCTCAGCGGCCAGCTCAATCTGCAAAAGGGGGCTTTTGAATATCCAGCCCAGGGTATCTTGTTGCAGGACCTGTTGCTGGAAGCTGATCTCCAGGGTCAAAAAGTGCAGATCAAGGACTTGCAAGCCACAGACGGCAGGCAGGGCAGATTTTCCGGTCATGGTCAGTTGGAATTGGACAAAGCCCAGGGCTTTGAATGGACAATGGAGCTTGGATTGCGCGATTTCAGGGCCATGAACAGTAAAGATGTCCAGGCCTGGCTGGAGAAAGGTCAGGTCATGATCACTGGGGATGCCCAGGGAGCTTCCCTGCAGGGCAGGCTGCAGTTTGATCGGGTCCAAGTCACAATCCCGGAAAAGGTCTCTGCTGATATAGTGCATTTGGATTACACTGAAAAAAATGCAAGGGATGGGGAGCCGGCCAAGCAAAATGCGAATGATTCCGGTCCGGGTTATGCACTGGAAATGGAGCTGCAGCTGGAGTTTCCTGCCAGGGTTTTTGTGCGCGGTCAGGGGCTGGATTCTGAGTGGCAAGGCAATCTGCAGGTGACAGGTAATTTGCGCAGTCCAAGGCTTGTAGGCCAATTAAATGTGGTCCGTGGACACATGATGTTTTTGAACCGGCGCTTTTCTCTGGCAGAGGGTTCTGGTATCGCCTTTACCGGGGCCAACCCTCCAGCACCAGCCTTGGATATAATTGCCAGGCATTCAAGAAGGGATTTGGTAGGTATTGTGCGAGTCACAGGCCCAGTACAGGATATGCAGCTGGAGCTTGATTCAGATCCCTCTTTACCCCAGGATGAAATCCTGGCCCGGGTGCTTTTTGGCCGGGACCTGGCTGACATCACCCCTTTTCAGGCGGTGATGCTGGCCAATGCCGCCCGCAACTTGGCCAAAGGAGGCGGGATGGATCTTATGGGTCAGATGCGCACCATGCTGGACGTGGATAGCATAGAGGTGCAGCAGGATGAAGAAACAGGAGAAATGCAGTTTGGGGTGGGAAAATATGTGCACGAAAAGGTTTACCTGCAGCTGGAAAAAGGCAGCGAGCCAGGCTCGGACCAGGTCAGCGTGGAGGTAGAGCTGAGCCCCAGGTTGAGTCTGGAAAGTACCATGGAAGCTGATAAACAAGGCGGGTTGGGTTTGTTTTGGAAGATGGACTATTAGCTTTCTACATTATGTAAAAATTAAAATCAGGCAGCAAGAAACTGATTGATCTGAAGAATTTTTTTGATTTCCAGGCTTTGTTATTGCATTGAGCCAATAGCGCAGCAATTAAAATAATCTGGATATCTCATGTTCAGAAAAGAAATAAATTCCCGCCCCATATCCTGTAAATAAGGATTGTCTGCCTGGTTTAGGAATAATATCTTATGTGTACCACCTGGACTGCCTTTCATTATTCCCTTTTCATGCACCAAGACCTGTACAAAGTCATTGAAACAAGTCATTTCGCCCAGACCTCTTGCAGTGAGCAAAGAGAACAGGTCTGCTCTGAAGATGTGTTTTTCAGTTAAGGGCTGGCAAAATCCATGCAGCCCAAGAACAGCAATTGTGCAGCTGGTATGCCCTGGAATGACAGGCTCATGCTCAGCCGGGGCTTTCACGGGCCGACCCGCAGCTCCGTCTGCTTCGACCAAAATCCAATCAAAAAAGCCAGAAGCCCATAGATTGTCAATTGTCCCTGGGGCAAATCCCTGGAGTTTGTTGCTGTCCAGCTGCTTTCGAGCCAGGGTCAGATGCTTAAAATTACTTTTTGTGCATTGAATATCCTTTAGCCACTGCAGGGGATGTTCAGTGCAAACAGTATGTTTTGAATCTTCAGCTGCAGGCTGGAGAATTTTGGTGCTGGTGGTAGTCAGCACGGTTTTGCCCAGAATGACAAGTTCCCTGGCCAGCTGAAACATAAGAGAAGTCTTGCCTCCTGCCCCAACCAAACTGACAAGCCCTGGCTTTTCCGGCAGTAAGTATTTGGCAAAAGAATCTTTAATCATTGTTTTCAAAAAGATAGTACAGGTAAATTGCTA
>CAZLUR010000213.1:0-3095 GCA_964562725.1 uncultured Desulfohalobiaceae bacterium
AATCCATACAATCACCTTTTCTTGTACCTGAATTGAATGTTATCCATAGTACTCATTGTAGTCTTTGCGTTGTCATTTTGAATTTATTTATTCGCATCTTTTACTCTTCCCCTTCCCGCTTAGTTCGCTAAAGTCGCTTTTCGAGGCCAGGTCTCTGAGACCAGCAAAGTGTTGTTATCATTGTACTTCATCTCAATAAAAACCCAAAATTTGCCCTTACAGACAACTTTTACCCTCGATAATACCCATAATCATATATAACTATCAAAAATAATTGCCGATTAACTTGCAACTCCCTAAGTTGACATTTCGCGCTTGTCCTATGAAAGCATTTTCCATTTGATCAGCCTTAGACCGTTGGTTGTGATCAACGGCAATTAATTCTCTCGGTTGACGACAATTATAATTCCCGGCTCCTATTACCAAATTAGCTACTCCCATTCACTCCACATGCCGGTCGGAACAGAGAACCTGGGACTGGAACGGATAGAAAAGGTCATTGCTTGTGCTGTGCTTGGCGCAGCTGGATCCGAGCCAAGGTGACTCCGACCTGTTTCTGTAAGAACTTAATATCATTGATGATACGTCTAGTTTTTAGGTGGAGGTATGTGAGAATTTCCATTATCTCTGATATTATTAGCTTTTTTCGTATCAATCTTCAATTCGAAAATCAAGCAATGTGTACTGAGCAATGAGCCTTGATGAAACACTCCGAAGCTGACCATTCCAGTGGTTCATAACTTACAACCTGCAACCTACAACTTATAACCGAACCTCACCATTTCACATCAGCCATCTTTTTGAATTCTTCACTGCTGTTCAGCAGTTCATCATATGACCCCTGCCCGACAAGTTCGCCATGTTCAAGCACATAAATGCAATCACACTTTTCAACAGTAGTCAGCCTGTGGGCGATGAGGATGATGGTTTTGGCTTTGCCAAGATTATGTATGGCCTGCATTACTGCTTTTTCAGTCAGGTTGTCCAGGGCTGAAGTTGCCTCGTCAAATAAGAGCACAGCCGGATCATGATACATGGCTCTGGCGATGCCTATACGCTGGCGCTGCCCCCCAGATAAACGCACGCCGCGCTCACCCACCAAAGTATCATATCCATTATGCAGGTCGCTGGTCACGAATTTATGAAGCTCAGCTGTTTTTGCGGCCCGGATAACTGCTTTTCTGTCTATTTCTTTTTCCGGGATGCCAAAGGCAATGTTTGCCGCAACTGTATCATCGGCAAGGTAAATATGTTGGGGGACGTAGCCTAGAGCGCGCTGCCAGGACCTTAGGGAGTTATTTGTTATCAGCTCTGTGTTATCAGGGGGGGAGGTTGTCGGTGTATCAGATGTCAGTTGTCGGTTATCTGGTGAAGAGCCAAAGATTGGAAAATCGTCAATAAGAAGTTGGCCGGATTGGGGTTGCAGGAGTCCCAGGATAATGTCGACTGTGGTGGTTTTGCCTGATCCAGTGGAACCTACAAGGCCAACGGTTGATCTGGCCGGGATGGTCAGATTAAGGTTTTTAAGGGCCGGTAAATGGGCGCCTGGATAGGTGAAATTAATTTTTACAAGTTTGATGTTATGTTTCGGAATAATGGGCTGGTATTCTGATTCATGTAGTGATTGTTCATTTTCCTGAAGTTCCAAGATGTCCTTGTACAGAGTGTCAAAGGCGGGCAGGCCAAAGCGAAGTCTGGCCACATGTTCATAAATTTGCTGCAGGGCGGGCAAAAGTCGATATCCGGCAAAGGTGTATACTGCCAGGATAGGCATGACTCGGTTGAAATTGCCATGGGCTTTGAAAAGGTACAGGGCAATAATCAAAATCCCGCCAAAGGCCATTATTTCTAAGATGTATCTAGGAAGTTGAGCGGAGATCATGCTGTTGGCCTGATGTCGGGCAAAACGAAAAGCCGGGTTTTCAAGCCTGGAAAAAAAAGAAGATTCCCGGCCAAATATCTTGACTTCCTTAATTCCCCCCAGAGCTTCCTGGGCCACTTGGAAGCGCTCCTTGTTGGCCAAAACCCGGTCTGCTCCGATGCGTGATAGGTATTTGCGGAGGATCACATATATAAGGCAGTATGCACCCCCCAGGACCAGGGCTACGACCAGGGCCAGAATGGGATCAACCAGCACCAGCAGGATTATCAGAAAAAAAGCGACTGTTCCTTGGGCCAGAATATGCATGGCGGGCATAAGCACGTTACCAATGACCAGGCCTACTTCGGACAAGACAGCCTTGCCCAGATCAGCGCTATGCCGGTTCAGAAACCAGGTATAAGGACGGCCAAGATAACCTTTGAATAGCCTGCAGGACAATGAATATTCACGCATGTGGGCAAAGCGCAGCAAAGCCCATTGGGTTAAGGCCTTGAACATTATGGAAGCCACCAGGGCCGTAAAGACAACTGTACCCAGTAAAAACAGAAAATCATTCGGATCAATAAAGTCAAGTCTGGTATAGACCATGTTTAACCAGGGATTGGTGTGAATAACATCAGGATTGCTCAGGACCGAAATAAAGGGCATGATCGAGGCCACGCCCATTGTATCCAGTAGGGCCATAATGAGGATCATGACCAGAAGCAGAAAGCCCCTGCGGCGTTCTTGTGGGGTAAGAAGGGTCAGGATTTTAAGAAACATATATTTTTATATCAGTTTGTCAGGGCTTTGAAAACCCTCATTTTCCCTGGTTTCTGGCTATGAGGCAGTAGGGGAGGAGAGGGCTGAGGGCTGAAACTTGAGACCTGAAGAGGAGAGGGCTGAGGGCTGAAACTTGAGACCTGAAGAGGAGAGGGCTGAGGGATGAGACCTGAAAAGGAGAGGGTTGAGGGCTGAAACCTGAGACCTGAAAAGGAGAGGGCTGAGGGCTGAAACCTGAGACCTGAAGAGGAGAGGGCTGAGGGATGAAACCTGAAAAGGAGAGGGCTGAGGGCTGAAACCTGAGACCTGAAAAAAACGCCCAGAACTCTTCAGTCCGTAATTCATCACTGTCCCTGGACCTGCCCAGTCAGTTCTGTTCCCAGGTACTTCATTCCATATAGTTGTGACAACCCAAAATTGACCACCTGTGATAACGCAAAATTGACCACCC
>CAZLUR010000214.1:0-3060 GCA_964562725.1 uncultured Desulfohalobiaceae bacterium
GCAAGCCATTTTGGCGCAGCATCAACGAGCGCCAACAGGCAAGGTTATAAGTGGCTTAACACTTTCAATGTCCCCGGAAAGCAGCGAAAATATTGATTCCATAAGCATGAGATAAGCCTTGGATGTCATGTCGTTGTCTTGAATATAAAAATATCGATTCCGATAAGCTATGCTCACATATGAATCGTTCACTGGGGCAGAGGAGGATTTTATGCGTATAAGTCCGGCATGAAGGCCTTTGCAAGAGGCCAGATCCTCCTGCCCAAGAGGAGAGAATGGACGGGCAATCTCCTTTTCCTCATCCTCTGCAGGTACCTCTACATATCCGGAAAAATCATAAAGGATCTGAAAAAAGCTCTTCAGCCTGACAGGGATTCTTGCCGCCTTTGACTCAGCCTGCATCTGCTCAGTCATATCCCTGACAGAGGTAAGCTCTGTCTTCAGGACTATGCTCCCGTCAGAAAACCTTTTCGCTTGCGGCTGAGCTCCCAAAAGATCTTCAATCTTTTTAAGCTCCCTATCGTCCCTGCAGCGAAGCTGCATCTTCAAGATATTATTGCCTGCCTCGCTTTTTTCAAGCCCCACAAACTCCAGATCATCCCTGAGCTGCATTTTGCGCAGGATATCGGCCAGTTCAAGAAATCGTCTATAGTTGGTCAGATTTTCCTTGTTCACCGGAGCATTGACATCGTAATTGCGCAATCCCCCAATCTGAGCCACTGTGGTCCAAAACAGGGAGTTAATGTCGAATCCGGTCCGGGTAAGGATAAGGAAGTGCTCCAGGCTCATCTCGGTTCGAAGCTGCCTGATAGCCTTTTCCCCCTGCAAAGGAGTATAGGTCACCGTCGGTGCTTCTGAGACTTTTGTGCCCAGGGAAGGGGAGTAGGTATCCACTCCTGGCGCGAGGTTCCGCAGGTTCGTGCTCAGAGAAGCCGCGACACCGACATTAGCCGAGTATCCGAAAGAAGAAGAGATTGAGCCCACCTGCAGAAAAAAAGGCGTTTCCCAGTATCTGGAGCGCACGAGGTTCAGGACAATCTCCTCACTCTTGCTCTTTTGCAGCATCACGTTGTAGTCATAGCGATTGCCTTTGAAGGTTTTGGGTCCCATGGCGCAGCCAGCAAGAAAAACTAGAGCAAAGAATGACAGCAGGAGCGAGGAAGCTGGCAGTAGCTTTTTAAAAAGCAGTTGATTGCTAAGCATCAAAATTTACCTCCCTGTTTTGCAATGGACAAATTCCTGTTGAACCAAGACATAAGAACAAGAGCTCTACTTATTCTTTGGAAAAGCCAAGTACTCCCCGGACCTGCGGTAGGTGTCGTAGCTCAGTCGCCCGCGGGTGGCGAAGATAAGCACTGTGGCCACCCCTAAAGCTGAAAGCATAAGACCAAGCTCAAGGTCTGCTGCCACGGAAAGGGGAAAAATGTCTTTAGCCGCCAGGAGATATACATAGGTGCCAGTCCCATCAATACAGCCATGCAGAAGGATGGCCAGCAGGAGACTGCCCTTGGTATTGTTGAACAGCCAGGTAAAAACGATGGTCATGCCCAGCGTGGAGACCAGAAAAAATATGAAGCTTGCGTCCAGGGGCAGGTATACAGGCAAATGCCATATCCCCCAAAGAATTCCAAGGATCAAGGTGCCTTTCAAAGGGCCATGCAGGACCTGCAGGCGAGGCAGGGCAAATCCGCGCCAGGCAGCTTCTTCACACAGGGGCCCGAAATAAAAATGGGAAAAGTATGCTGCAGGGTACAAGGCAAGTGATGCCGGGGAAAAGAACAAAGACACCCTGCTGTCTCCAGAGAGCAAAAATCCGATCACAACCATGACCACCGGCAGTCCCAAGATGGCAAAGGCATACCAGCGCAAGCCTACTTTCCACAGCAAAAAACGCTTGAGCAGAGCAATCACTCCTGCTTTTCCGTCGATTATGGCTGTTGTAAGCAAGGCTGAGCCAGTGGCCCCAAAAAGGACGCCAGGAAGGATGTAAATGGAAGGTAGAGACAAATTCTCATCAATAGCAGGTATGCCGAAAAGATTTACCGGGAGCCACAATCCCCAGCTTATTGCATACGCAAAAACAAAAAAATAGACCAAGGGCCGACGCCGGACAGAATCTGCTACAGCATAGCGAACACCGGTCATAGCATCTCCTTCCTCAATACTTACAACGATCCGGGATTCTGTTTTTTTCCTTGCGTGTCCTTTGTTGCAGCCAACAGCTTTTGTGCTTACTGACCTTCTCTGTCAGGATACAATTCTGAAGACAGCTTGAACAAAGCCTGCTTAGCTTGTTTCCCAGCGATATTCGTGACAATTACCATTGCTATATCGGCTTTGATATCCAGCCAGATATAAGCCAGGTTCATCCCGTTAGAGCCGACATGGAAACGCATAGTGTGCGGGGCCCAGTCCACTTCCAGCACACCCCAGTCCAGGGCTGCATAACTCTTGCTAGAGGATATCCCCCAAGGAGGATTCTCTGTCTCGGGCAGGCCAATCACCGGGGTATGAAGCTTTTCTAGTGTTTTTGGGCGCACCAGAAAAGGCTCGCGTGTGCCATTGCCCGCGTTCCATCCAGCCCAGCGGGCAAAATCAAGAACAGACATATGGGCTATGCCGGCTGGGCCTAAAATAGGCGGATTGTCACAGTTGGGCCCTGGCAGATGGGCTCTTGTTTTGCCTTCGTGCAGCGAGTGGCCGAGGGGAGCATCCACTGTACCCAGCGAGGCCTGGCAACCAAGACCGGCTGTCTGCAAGCCCAGGGGCTTAAAAATCCGTTCGGTAATCAATTCATCCCAGGTCTTGTCGTTGACCTGTTCGATCATGGCTCCAGCCAGGGTATAGCCCATATTGGAATATGCAAATTCCTGCCCCGGCTCTGCTGCCAGAGGCTTTTTGCACCACTGCTGCACCAGCCAATAGCGCAGCTGGTCCAGGTCTGCTGTTTCATGCTGGTATGATTTCTTGATCAGGTTGATAAATTCCTTGTTGTCCGTCTGCATGCCGCTGGTGTGCGATAGGAGCTGGACAAGGGTGACTTCCCGGACCCCGGAATCC
>CAZLUR010000215.1:0-3056 GCA_964562725.1 uncultured Desulfohalobiaceae bacterium
TGCGGGGTTGATTAAAATGAGATCAATAGGTTCAAATATTCAAGGACCTAGCAAACATAAAATTGATATTAGATTATCATTTCTTAAGAGTCAAGTATTGCCAAGCAATAATTTGAGATGTAGGTTTTAAATGTTGTCATTCTGGAGAGGAGGCTAAGCTATGAAACATAACACCAGACAAAGACAGGCCATTATGTATTGTCTCAGCCAGGCTTCAGGGCCCATGAGTCCTTACGAGATTCATGAGCTGGCTGCTGAGGAGGTTCAAGGTCTGGGCATAGCTACTGTTTACAGGAATTTAAAATTTTTGGCTCAGGAGGGGAAGATCCAGGAGCTTGTCCTGCCCGGGGAGGGGGCCAGATATGAACCCGCAGGACAGGAGCATCATCATCATTTTTTCTGTCGGTACTGCGACAGGGTGTTTTGTGTACCAGGCTGCCTGAGCGGACTAGCTTCCATGACTCCCGAGGGTTTTACCCTGGAGGGGCATGAGATCGTCCTGTACGGCAGATGTGAGGATTGCCGGATGGTACGTGATTCCTGATATCCTCATTTGAGCTCCTGCTGTTTTTCGCTTGGCTATTGAGGCTGGCTATCGGATTTGATCATGTCTACAATTTCGGATTGAAAAACAGGACAATGCCCAGCAGGGAAATGAGAAGCGCTCCCAGCATGGCCAGCAAATGATAGAGTTTGGGGCTGATCAGGCCGCTTGCGGTCGTGGCCCTGGCCAGGAGGCTGCGGGCGTAGAGAGCGGCCAGGGCCAGGGAAAAAAGGCTTTTATTCTGACAGGCCCTTATCAGCCACATGCACATAAAAGTCTGGCTGGTCGCTCTTATGGGTTTCCTGAAAATCTCCGTACGTTTCCACTGAGCCAAAACCTGTTTCATGCAGAAGTCTTTGCATATAAGTTTTTCTAAGGGGAAACATGTTGAGATGGAAAACAGATGCATCCGGAAATGTATACTCAAAGCACACCAGTTCCTCGTGTGCCTTTATTGGCTCCGCAGATACATTTTCCCCACAGTAATAGTATTTGTGCTTGGAGGTAAACCCTTCGTCAAGAATTCTGTCGTAATTCCTTTGGTCCAGGACAAGAACCCCGTTTGGCTTTAGTTTGCCGTAAAACTCTGAGAGCACCCTGCGTCTGTCATGCTCATCAAACAGATGCGTAAAAGAGTTGCCCAGACAAATAATAGCGTCATACTCGCCCTGGACATCAAGGCTCAGTCTTCTCCAGTCAGTGTGCACAGTACTCAAAATATAGCCTTTCTTCTGAGCGTTTTCAAAAGCCTGAACCAGCATGTTGGCGCTGCCATCCACACTGACCACCCTGTAACCATATTCTAACAGCCTGACTGAATGAAATCCTGTACCAGTCGCCACATCCAAAATGTCTCGCACATTTCTTTTGTCCAAGATGTCCAGAAAAAACGTGCCTTCGCTTCGAGCCCTTTTTTCCCAGTCAATCAGTTCATCCCACTTGTTTACAAAGGAATCCTCATAATCAAGAAGATACTGGTCAGAAAGCAAAGAGTTTTTTGTTTTTACAGCATTATTTGATTCTTTCTGGATACTCATTTGCTATCTCCTTACTGAATAGTTTTGGCAATATCAGTTATTACATTGTTTACTGTATTACAGGTTTTATTAATAATTTTGTCAAAAATGTTGATAAAGCAAGCATTTTTACCATCAAATCGAATGTTTATTATGTTGATGGGGTTTGCAAACAACTCTTGATGATCCAAATCAAGTTTAAAATTATTATAGAAAACAGTATTGAATAAAAAGCTTTTATCAATGGTTGATTTAAATATAGGCAAATATATTTTATTTAAATCAGATTTATCACATTCGCCTATTTGATTTTTAAAATACATTATGCCATAATTAATAATACATTTTTCAATAATGCAGTATTCAGGATGTTTATACTCAAAATTTATATTTTTCTGCTTATGTTTTATGTCTTTGAAGTTTAATTTTTTAACATCCTGATTGTTAATTGCGATATATGCATCTGGATTTTGATTGCAATACATATAACAATTATCCCAATAAGTAAGAAGATCATCTTCTGGTAAAAGGCTATTGAATTTCAAAGTGGAATTCAACAGATTATATAAATTGACATTATCCTGCTTGCTTGACTTCAGAAGTATATCCATGCTGCGTCTAGTGATCAGCATGCTGTGGCTCTGCATACAAATTCCGTGGAATTCCATGTGGATAGTGTCCATTTTTTTCTCCTTTGTATTTTTTGAATATGCATTCATCGCTGCTGCTTTTCAAAAAAAATCCCCGGACCGAAATGAAATTCGATCCGGGGATGTCCCGTTTTCATCCACGAATATTATCAGACTCTGCCTTGCGCCGAAGGGGCAGTCCAATTATGTCTCAGGCAGGTCTTCTGACTTGCGGATCATCCTAATCACCGCGCCTTCCCCTGGAAAAATTCCCAAAGTGGCTTAAATGCGGCTTTCGTCCCCGCTTACAGCCGCGGGCCGGCTCCCGATTTGCACGGGATTCCCTTTTCATTTCCCGGTTAGGGAAAAACCTGAAACAATTTTTATAAATTGATGAATGTAGCCAAACAAAAGTTTGCAGCTTTGTCAAGTACAGTATTATTGGTTACCTTATACAAACCCTGTAGCCTGTTTCTAGCGCTTTCAACCACTTTGGCACTAATATCCATGGCTGACTATTGCCCTGGGTGCTAACCTGTGGGTCAGGATTTCAGTCGACCTGCCTGTGCTATACCTCGGTTCAAGAAGTTTTTTTTTGCCCTACAATGCAAAGGCGCGATGTTTGAGTACTTGCTCAATGACAGCCTTTTCAAGGGGATTATAATCTAAAGACGCCCATTTTTCAAAGAGTAAAATCAACCAAGCGCAGTAAAAAATTCTAGCCTGACAACCAAAGCACAGGGCATATTGCTGCTATATCGTGTTACAAAAAATTAATATATAGACTTTATTTTGACATTTTTTGTTTGTTGGTATAACTAGCCCTACAGTGCCGGCTGAGGTCAGCACAAGGTACCTTTCATCAAC
>CAZLUR010000216.1:0-2953 GCA_964562725.1 uncultured Desulfohalobiaceae bacterium
AACATGATTTAATGGATTTTTTCCAGCCCGCATGCCAGATGCCTGCGGGCAGAGAATCAATCACGCGCAGCGCGTGATGGAAGATTCGTATTATCACCGTGAGGCGATTGGTTGTTTCTTGGCGGGCATCCGGCACGCCAAGAAGTTCATCCTGCCAATCCTGTTAATCCTGTCTAGAATTCTTATTTTTCTGACCCTCAGTGAACTGGAAGAAAGTTCATTGGGGTCTAAACTTCTTCATTTTTTTCCTGCACTCTCCATCCACCCCGGGCATGGCAATTCGAGCTGTCAACCACAACAGGATGAGGGTCAATTGATTTTATCAAGGACTTGAGCTTCTGCAAAACCTTTGAAGGATCTATTGCTCTTGGAAACATTTTGGAAATACAAAAACCAGATCGCCTTCAGTAAGCCTTGTCATCAATCAAGCTCCATGTAGCGGTCCGACTGGCTCAGTTCCTCATCCAGGGCAGCAATAGGATCCAGGTCATCCATACTTGCCCCCTGCTGCACCTGCACTCCCTGCCTGGAAAAATGCAGAGCAAAAAAACTGGCTGGCGTATTCTGATATTCTTTACTGTTGTGCAGGATTTCAAGCTCGCGCAGCAGAAAAAGGCTGTGTGTGGCAATAAAGATCTGTACTCCGGCTTTGGCCAGATCCATGATGAAGCGGGCCACCCTGGCCACAAGCCTGGGATTCAGGCTTGTATCCGGTTCGTCCCAAAAGGTCATTCCTTTGGGCCTGATCACTTTTGCAGCCACCAGCTGGGCCAGCATGGCCAGCTTGCGGATGCCTTCAGCTACAAGAGGTATTTCCAGCTGCGCTTGTCCAGCCGGTTTAAAATAAAACCGCCCGTTCTTGTCCAGAATAATGCTTCCACCCATGGTCTTTTCCAGAGAAGACAGCAGGCTTTTGAATTCGTGTCCCTGGTCTGCACGTTCCAGAGGCGATCCCAGGTGAATGCATAGATCCCTATAGGTTTGGGGAAACTCTAAGAATTTCTTTTCGTAAAGGGATATAAAATTAGGATATAAGGTCAGAATCTCTCTGGTTGGAATATACACAGGATCAGTTTGGAGCCAGGCTTCCGGAACTTTTTCCAGAGAAACTTCAGACCTGCTCTGGAGGGCCAGAGAAAAGGAAAAGTCATGGCTGCTGCCTTCAAAGCCAGCGTCGATTTGACACCGTTCCCGGCCCTTCCCCTTCCCCCTGTGTACTATCCGGCCCAGGCTTTCCGGCCTGAACACTCCAATAATTTTTTCCGCCAGTGCTGTCTGCAGGCCAGTTTTATAGGGAGAGGAATCCGCAGATAGTCTTTGTCCGTTTACAGAAAGGCATGATGCGATACAATAAGCTGTTTTCAGAAAATGGGTTTTGCCGCTGCCGTTTTCTCCCACAACAACATTCAGCCCCGGGCTCAAATCGAACCTAGCTTTCTGAAAAACTGTCATATTCTTTATATGCAAACTTCTGAGCATGATAGAACCGCTTTGAGTGAAGATTTCGTTGGTTTAAAAGTGACCATTAATCAGCTTGCCGTGAAGAGCTTTTTTTGACAGGATTTACAGGATTAAGAGATGGATTAAGAGAGAATATTTTTGTCCTGGCCGGAAGCCAGGCCAAAAGGTTATCACTCGCCTTTGGCGATGGCATCCGCGTGTGCTGGCTTCCGGCCAGCATGCGCTTATCCTGCTAATCCTGTTAATCCTGTCAAAAGATTCTTTCTTGCCCTGCGCCTCTGCGGTGAGCCATGAGCTTATTCTGCCTCTGCGGTGAGCCCTTCTTCCTTACTCCCGGACACATTCTGTCGTAATTCTAAGCTGCCCAACGCAAAACTTCCACCTCGACTCCCTTTTTTACCGCAGACTCTCCCAACTCCAGCACACGTTCGGCCATCTCCTCAGAAAGATAATATTCCCCGCAATTATCACAAACGTCCGCAGGTACGTTCTTAATCACTACGGTTGTGTCACCTCTTTGCAAGGTAATAGTAGTAGTACCAGTTGAGATCTGTCCCGTTTTACAAATTACACAATTCATTGCTGCCTCCTTGACCTGAAATCTTTCGACCACTTATCGAGATCTGGTTTATACGCTGTGACAACAAAGCATTGTCCAGATTCTTTGTCCTGGGCAACTACAATGTGAATCGGTTCGTCGTTGCAATAGCCGAGCACCAGGTAACTAGGATAAGGACAATCGTCGGGATAATCAGCGATGACCTCACCCTCCACGATTATTTGTCGTACAGCGTTTTTGCTCAGAGCCCGTTGAAACATCCTTGTTATCGCATGACCGCTGAACTGTATAGATGAACAATCCAAGCTTTCTATCCCCTAGTATTATTATAGCAGAATCTTTTCTATGTCACCAGCAAACTTAGGCGCATGTTGCACAATTTCACCGCAGAGACGCTGAGGCTTTTCCAGCAGGGCAGAAGCCTTTTAATTTTCCACCCTCTCAGTGGAAAATAAAAAACTCTCTTCTCAGCGTTCCCTGCGTCTCTGCGTCTCTGCGTCTCTGCGGTGAACAATCTTCATCCTACTCGTGATAGTTACAGACCTCAAAGCCATGATCATTGCACAACTTGTCCCTCCTGGCCTGCTCCAGGTCATGGGCCACCATCTCCTGCACCAGCTCCCGGAAACTGGTACTGGGCTCCCAGCCCAGCTTCTGCCGGGCCTTGCCGGGATCGCCCAGCAGGGACTCCACCTCCGTGGGCCGGAAGTATCTGGGATCCACCCGCACAATTATATCCCCTGCCTGAACTCGCGGTCTTTCATCTCTGACTTCTGACTCCTGACTCCTGACCTCTGACTTCTGATCTCTGAAACACGCACCGTTAAATGCGCGGCAAAGCAGCGTTTCTCCTTGACCCGGGCGCTTTTATATCCGGACGAAGCATCGGAGTTAAGCCCCACTATAAGCTTACTCAAATTCCATAGGCAATGG
>CAZLUR010000217.1:0-2947 GCA_964562725.1 uncultured Desulfohalobiaceae bacterium
AAGTTATATTTATCTGTGTCAATCTGTGTGATCTGTGGGCTAAACTCCTAAGAAAAAGAACTTCTGCCCACCCCAGTTGAATGCTCTTTGAGCTACTCGCTTCGCTACTATTCAACGGGGCGGGCAGATTGACACCGATAGACACAGATGGAAGAAAGTTTTTTATGTGCATACCAGGAATAAGAACCTGGTATATGTATACACATAGCTACACCGCATTCGCGGTAGACACCCGGGGAGTGAGTTCTCCTCGCCCGAAGGGCAGATGCCTTTTCCTTGCGGGCTCTTATTCCCGCAAGGAAAAGAATCTCTATCTGTGTTAATCTGTGTGATCTGTGGGCAAAAAGTTCTTAACCTTCAGCTGTGGTCCAAAAACTCAAAAAATAATCACCATGTTCAAAATCCTCATGGCCTGCATCCAGCCCTACTGGTCCTGCCTGCAGCTGGGCAGCCAGCACTTGGCCAGGCAGTTTGCCCGCAACGGCTGGGATGTAGTCTATCTTTCAGCCCCGATCACTCCCCTTCATCTGCCCAGATTGTCAAATTCTGAAGTCAGGTCCCGGTTCAAAAGCGCCCTGGGCAAACCCTCCAGCTTCGAAAACAGCAGTATCCAGGCCTACACCCCTTTTGCCCTGCTTGCCCCGGACGGCCGATTCGTTCTCCGGGATCCCCTGGTAACCCGCAACTGGTACCGAACCATAATTCCTTGCTTACAAAAGACACTGGCCAAAGCCGGAGCAGACCAGGTAGATCTTTTGTACCTGGACAACCTGAGCTACCATTTCCTGCTTGATTATGTGCAGTATGACAAATCCGTGTTCCGGGTCATGGATATCCACGAGCACTTCCCGGGCTGGCAGGACAAGACCAGATGGATGGCCCAAAAAATCGCCTGCAGGGCAGATCTGACTGTGTACTCAGCCCAAGGCTTAGAATCTTACGTAGAGGACTTGTCTCCCAGACAAACCGCCCTGGTGCCCAATGGCGTGGATTTTGGATTTTTCCAGTCCCCAAATACAACCCAAAAAGAGCCTCACCCCCTGCTCAGCTCCATCCCCGGGCCTATTGTCCTCTATACAGGCATTCTGGACTCCCGCCTGGACCAGGCTCTGATCAAGCATGCGGCAAAAGACCTGCCCCGGGTCTCATTCGTCCTGGCCGGGCCAGAAGCTACTCAGCTGCGCAAAGCTTCCTGGCCGCCTAATGTCCATTTCCCAGGCCCGGTAGCCCACAATGAGCTGCCGCAGCTCATGGCTTCTGCTACGGCCGGGATTATTCCCTTTGATATCCAGAATCGCCTGGAACTCATCCAGGGCATCCGGCCCTTGAAGCTCCTGGAATACATGGCTGCGGGCCTGCCTGTGATCTGCGCCAGGTGGCCTGAGCTGGAGACCATGCAGAGCCCGGCCTGGTTGTATGACAACAAGCAGGAATTCGTGCAACTGGTGCATAAAGTGCTTGCAGGAGAACACAACCCGGCTGACTCTCTTACTTTTGCCAAAAAACATGACTGGTCAAACACATTTACAATTTTAATGCATGCTCTACCCTGATCAAACCCAGCTTCAGAGATGTAATGGGGAACTATTCAGATATCAGCAAGGCCAAAAGGAACGATTTTAGCTCTGCTGGGTTGTCCATGCCATGAGCTAACGCTCTTGTCATGAACTACAGCAGAGCCAAAGGCTTCCAGCCTGACGGCGTAGCTCTTTTATCACGAAGTGATGGCAGGTTTAGGCTTTGTGGTATGGCCCTGGGAAATGCGAAGCAATTTCACTGGGTCTACCCCACAAAGCATATTTCTTACCTTGGCGCCCTTTGCTTGCCTTGTTAAACAGCTCGGCACGAGCTCCCGAAGGGGTTTAACTGGGCGCCTTGAGTGAGTCTGCGAACGGGCGGTGAAAATGAATTAAGCCTTTTCCGGTAATAGGCCCACTCCCTGCTCTACACTTGTCCCATTAAATGCGTAAGCACCTCGAAGAGGATTATCAGGGATGGTTAAATTTCTTCTGTCTTAAAAGAAAAGAGGTATCTACCAGGAAGAGCAGAAAGAAGCATGAAGGGCAAAAAGGTATTGTGAATAATGAGCTGTCAGCTCTGTCTCTGGCAAAGCTGACAGCTCACATACTCCCCAAACTGCACCAGCTTCAGATAATACTCCAGAAAATAGACTGCCAGTTTGTCCCCCAGTCTTAGATCCTGCCTGACAAAGATCATTTGCGCTGCCTTAACCGGCGGTTTGAGCATGCAAAGGCCATGATACAGGGCATTTAAGGGATTTTTCCTGATGTCAGCTGCATTGATCCGGATATATCCGCTGCAGACTCGTCTGGCCTTTTGCTTCAACTGCTGCACCCTGTATCTTGCTGGATGCCTGACCACCGCCTCTGGAAGATAGGCTATAATAAATCCGGCCTGGTGCGCCCTTTGGCCCCATTCCAGATCTCCTCCGGAAAGAAGCGTCTCATCAAATAGTCCCACTTCATCAAACACCTGCCGCCAGGCAAACATATTAGCAGTAATCCCGGCCCCGTTTTGGGCATGCCAGTCCTGTCTAAAGGCAAAAACGCTTTCATGCTTTTCTGCCAGACTGAGATTTGTGCTGTTTTTATAAGTCAGTTCTATCCGGCCGGCCAGCCTGGAGATATCCTGCCGGCCCTGCAAGAAGCTGACCGCGGTTTTGAGCCAGTCCGGATCCGGGATACAGTCTGCATCGCAAAAGCCCAGCAATTCACCCCTGGCTGCTTTGATGCCGGTATTGCGGGCTGCGTAGGATCCAGGCCTGGCTTCAGTAATGATCTCCAGGTTGGCCAGTGTGGAACTAATTCCGGGCTTGTGCTCTGGATCATTGTTGACCACAATAATTTCCAGCAGCTCCCGGGGATAGGTCTGATCCTGCAGGGCCTGCAGGCAGAGCTTTAGCCGCTGCCAGTCGCGGTAAACCGGG
>CAZLUR010000218.1:0-2935 GCA_964562725.1 uncultured Desulfohalobiaceae bacterium
TTTACTGTTTACAAAATTTTATTATTATTTAGTCGGGGTTAGCTAATCTTAGTATTAATTATTAATAATTTTTTTTCAAGTTTTTTGCAACATGGAGTTTAAGCAGCACAGGCTTTGATCAAAGCCCAATCTGAGCTATCTAAAAGGCAGCTGTTCTGGGTCCAAGTTTTTTTTGCAGCTTGAAGCCCGATCCTATTTGAGCTAAACTCTTATTTAGAACATCAATCCCAAAAGGGGGCTTAATCTGTGTCTGTATTGGAAATGCCTACTGATCTGCCAGAGCCGGAACTAAGCAGCAATGCCAGTATTGTACTGGAAAAGCGGTACCTGAAAAAAAACGAGCAAGGTCAGCTCCTGGAAAACCCCAGACAAATGTTCTGGCGGGTGGCCTCCAAGATTGCCTCTGCAGAACAGAATTATGCTGCTTCTGAGCATAATCCCCAGGACTTGGCCCGGGAATTTTATGATTTGCTGACTAGCTTTGATTTTTTACCCAATTCCCCGACATTGATGAATGCAGGTACAGACCTGGAGCAGTTGGCAGCTTGCTTTGTCCTGCCTGTGGAAGATTCCATGGAGGGTATTTTTGATGCTGTCAAGTATGCAGCCTTGATCCACAAGTCAGGGGGCGGGACTGGGTTTTCCTTTTCCAGGCTCAGGCCCAGCAAAAGCAAGGTGGGTTCCACCGGCGGGGTGGCCTCAGGTCCGGTATCTTTTTTGCGCATATTCAACACTGCTACAGAGCAGGTCAAGCAGGGAGGGACCAGGCGCGGGGCCAACATGGGCATCCTGCGCGTGGACCATCCGGATATCCTGGAGTTCATCAAGGCCAAGGAAAGGCAGGGCCAATTGAACAATTTCAATCTCTCCGTGGCCCTGGATGAGAAATTTATGCAGGCTGTGGAACAGGACCAGGAATACAGTCTGCTGGCCCCCCACACCGGCCAAGAAAAAGGCAGGCTCCGGGCCAGAGATGTCTTTACCCTGCTGGTGCAAAAGGCTTGGGAAGGTGGAGATCCGGGTATTATATTTATTGATCGCATAAACCGGGATAACCCTACGCCAGCCCAGGGAGAGATAGAGTCCACAAATCCATGCGGTGAGCAGCCACTGCTGCCTTTTGAGGCCTGCAATCTGGGCTCGCTGAATATGGCCAGGTTCTATGATCCAGAGCAGGAGGACGGGGTTGACTGGCAACGGCTGCAAAAGCGCATTGGTTTAAGCATCCGTTTTTTGGATAATGTTATTGACTGTTCCAGGTATCCTTTGCAGCAGATCCAGGACAAGGTCCAGGAAAACCGCAAGGTTGGCCTGGGCCTGATGGGCTGGGCTGATCTGCTTTTTCAATTGAGGATCCCTTACAACAGCCGCAGGGCCTTAAGGCTGGCTGAAAAATTTATGGGTTTTCTTAAGCAGGAGGCCTGGGCAGCCTCACAGGAATTAGCCGCGGAAAGAGGCCCTTTTCCTGGCTATGCAAACAGCATTTTCCAGCAAAAGAATCAGGGGCCTTACAGGAACGCCAGTGTAACCACTATTGCGCCTACCGGGACGCTGTCCATAATTGCCGGGTGCTCCTCTGGAATTGAGCCTTTGTATGCCTTGAGCTTTGTGCGTCAGGTCCTGGACGGGGAAAGGCTTTTGGAACTAAATCCCTGGTTTGAGCAGGCCCTACATGACTCCCAATGCCATAGCCCGCAATTGATGCAAGACATTGCAGCCCGGGGTAGTATCCAGGATATGGATTTTCTGCCTCTGGAGCTGAGACAGCTATTTGTCACTGCCCTGGATATTGAACCTGAGTGGCATCTGCAGATGCAGGTGGCCTTCCAGAAATATACTGACAATGCCGTGTCCAAAACTGTAAATCTGCCCAGCACAGCCACCCAGAAGGATATTTATAATATCTACTGGTCAGCCTATGAATTGGGCTGCAAAGGGGTCACTGTTTACCGGGACGGCAGCAGGCAGGAACAGGTCTTGTCCACCGGGCAGGAACAGGGCCAGACCAGGGAATCCGGCCAGACTCAGGTCAAAGAAAGACCGGAAGTGGTTTACGGTTTTACCCAGAAGGTGAGTACCGGGCTGGGGGAGCTGTATTTGACAGTAAATGAGGTGGAAGGCCAACCTTTTGAGGTCTTTGCCACCATAGGCAGATCAGGTCGTTCTATTACAGCCAAGGCCGAGGCCATAGGCAGACTGGTCTCCCTGGCCCTGCGTTCAGGGGTGCATGTCAGAGAGGTTGTGAAACAGCTCAAGGGTATAGGTGGTGAGCACCCAGTGTTTCAGAAAAAGGGGCTTTTGTTGTCTATACCTGATGCTGTGGCCTGGGTCCTGGAGAATCGTTACTTGAGCAATCAAAAGCCCCAGGTGGAGAGCCACAGCCTGACCAGGCCCAATTGCCCTGATTGCGGCCAGGAACTATTGTTCCAGGAAGGTTGTTTTTTCTGCCAGACCTGCGGCTACACCAAATGTGGTTGAGGTTGGCTTGACAAAGCTAATATATTCAAAATAAGCTACTGCAACCATTCGGTGCCTGGTCCGGGATTAGAGGATTGGATCCTGTTTTTCCCCAAGTCCGGGCCAAAAGGGAAGCCGGTTCAAGGCCGGCGCGGTCCCGCCGCTGTAAGTGGGGATACATCCGCATCAGGCCACTTCTGGGCATTTAAGCTCAGGGGGAAGGCGCGGAAATGTAGCTGATCCACGAGCCAGAAGACCTGCCGAATGGGCACTTACTTGGTGGAGATGGTAAATCCCCAAGCTGATTACTCTGGTAACAGCTTGGGGATTTTTTTGTATATACAAAATAGGAGGATGGATAATGACTATGGCAGATATCAGCCTTAAGGAGATCATAAGTGGCATTGAGCCTGTCGATCAAGTTATATTGCACAAGGCCCGGGAGCATAGCTCCAGACTGATCATGCCCTTCAGGGCC
>CAZLUR010000219.1:0-2902 GCA_964562725.1 uncultured Desulfohalobiaceae bacterium
GGACACGGTTTTGGACAAGGCTGCCTTTTCATTTGCCGCTTCCCGGCAAATGAAAATACACCAACCCTTGCTGCGTTTCTTCCCTGGCGAACTTTGCGCCTTGAGCGAGTCTTCGAGGGGGCGGTTCAATCATCTATTGCTTAGGTTGCGGGCATTGCCTGCGTTAGTATTTTCTGGAAATATAACCGAATTTCCGGGCATAATCTGCCCCTGACTCATAGATATCCATATTTATAGACCGCTGTGAAAGCTCGACCGTGCCTTTGGAGGATATTCTTGCCAAAGTATGGTAATTGAACTTATCCTCTCGCTCTGGGAAGTCTTCCCTAGTATGCGCTCCTCGGGATTCTTTTCTCTCCAGGGCGGACTTGGCTATGACTAAAGATACAGAGAGCAGATTGTCCAGCTCCCACCTTTGGACCAGCTCCTGATTCATGATTAGCGACCTGCAGTCCATATGTACATTTTGGGCAGCCTCTTTCAGCTCCTGGATTGTATCTAAGGCACTGCTGAGATCCTTTTCGTTTCTGAATACTCCGACCTTGTCGCTCATTATCTTTCGCAGATCTGACTTTATTTTGTTTACATTATTTGACCCATGGGCACTGAGGTAGCCTGAAAATTTTGCAAATGTATGCTGGCCTTTTTCAGCTGCAGGCTCAGCAATCCCAGAGCTTTGTTTAAGGGTTGCCAGTACTGCTTGCCCCACAATCTTGCCCATGGTTATAAGTTCCAGTATTGAATTGGTAGCAAGCCGGTTAAATCCATGGAAACTGGCGCAGGCACACTCGCCTATGGCATACAGGCCAGGGATGGTGTCCAAGCCTAAATCCTGCACTTCCCCGTTGAGGGTGGTGGGAATGCCTCCCATGTGGTAGTGGTTGCTTGGCCGAACTGGAGCAAGTTGTGTCTTGGGGTCTATATTCACAAACTTTTTAAAAAAGGTGGAGATTTCCTTGAGCTTTACATCGTGCACATAATCTGAAAGGTGTCGCAGATCTATCCAGACATGTTCAATGTTGTGATCCGGGTTCAAGACCCCTCTTCCCTCCCGTATCTCCAGCTCATTGGCCCTGGAGACCACGTCTCTAGGCGCCAGGTCCTTCATTTTAGGGGCGTACTTCTCCATATAGGGTTCCAGATCCTTGTTCCGGAGAATGCCCCCCTCGCCGCGCAAGGCTTCACTGGCTAATATTCCAGGCCCAACAACCCCTGTGGGATGAAACTGGACAGCTTCCGGATCCATAACAGGGAGGCCGTGCTGCAAAATAACCCCGAGCCCGTCACCTGTATTATGCCGGCAGTTTGTGGTCACTCCAAAGACCTGGCCGCTGCCGCCTGTGCAGAGCACAGTTGCTTTTGCTGCCACAGATACAAATTTGCCATCTTTCTGGTTAAAAAGGACTGCCCCCACACAAGCTGCATTGTTAAACAAAAGCTCAGTCAACAAATGCAGGTTATAGAACTTGACTCCCTTTTTGACTGCTTCCCCCCACATGGTATCCAGTATTCCCTTGCCGGTCCGGTCTGATTCAAATACTGCTCTAAAGGCAGAAGCTTCCCCAAAACGGATGCTGTGCCCCCCAAAGGTTCTTTTGGCCAGCTTGCCCTCTTCATTACGGGTATAAAACATACCGCGGCGCTCCAGCCATAAGATCTCATCCCAGGCAGATTCAACAATTTTCTGCACCACATCTTGATCAGCAGTGCAGTCAGATCCTTTCCAGGTATCAAACATATGATAAACCGGGGAGTCTATGGGATCTTCCGGGTCCACTGCTGCCAGGCCGCCCTGGGCGGTCCCTGTATGGGATTTCTGGGGGTGAGGCACCTTAGTCACAACCAATATATTTGCATCCGGCCTGTTCTCTAATATTTCTGACACGCAGCGCAGGCCAGCCCCGCCAGCCCCGACAACCAGGACATCACAGGAAATATGCTCTTGAAAAACAAGCTCTTTAGACATATACAATCCTTCATCCAGCTATAAATGCTATTTTAATGCCCCAAACAGCCATAAACCCCATAAGCAGGACCATGGCTGCAGAAAATCCTTTTAAATATAAGCTTTTATTATGCAAATAATCTTTGCTTATTGATATCAAGCCATATGCAGCATGATAAGCAATAGCAATTACAAGTGTGAGGTCTATAAACTTAATAAAGTTCAAGCTCATTCTTGCAGTAACCACTGATGCGTCATGGGCCATGGAAATATTCAGATGAGCAAAAAGCATATGTGCCGGCATAACAATGAGTAGATAGACCGCTGTTACTCTTTGCACAATCCAAAACCAGGAGTGAAAAGTAGATCTGAGCATATTCCACAATTCAAAAGTAAAGACAGCTGCAATCAAGAAAGCTAGGCCCCAATAAAAGATAGGAGTTGCATCCTGATTGCCCTCAATCATCATAAGGCCAAGAAATAAAGAATATAATAAAACAATAATGAGACACAGGCGGATAAGCAGCCTGTCGTTTCGTACTCCAAAGCTTTCATATAACATGAGCCTGGCGCCATTTACTGCATGGAATATAAGCGGCAGGCACAAAGCCCAGGCCAGAAACAGAAAAAAAGCAGAAGTGAATAGTTCCATCTTTTCTGTGTATCTTGTTGGGTTTGCTAAGTAAGATAGGGTTACAATGTGTAAGATAAAGTAAATTGAAAGCAGTATACCAGATATTCGATGCAGCCAAGCCAGGACATATGCCCATCCGAAACGCTCCGCAAGCAGAGGTATGCAAGAGAGCCCGCCTTTTATGCCTGCAACCACCCTGCCCCTGTCCGCAATAAATGCTCCCAACGTATTGCGCATTGTCTACTCCAGATCGCTTATCTTTATTCTCTTTGAGCTTCCAAGTATCTCAGGAAATTGCTAAGTGCCACTTCTATATGTTCGCA
>CAZLUR010000220.1:0-2887 GCA_964562725.1 uncultured Desulfohalobiaceae bacterium
CCCCCGTAACCCCAGCAACCCGGAACCCCTTAGGTTTTTCCCTGCTGGAAGTCGTGGTGGTGGTTTTGATTATATCTGTGGGCCTGGGGCTTTTCCTGGGCATCAACTACCGGCAGAAGGAATCTATACAAGTCCGGGCTTTTGTGTCTGATTTGTCCCAGTTCTTGAGGACCGCCAGGAGCCATGCCCTGGTGGACGGGCTGCAGAATGTCTGCATCTATGACAGTGCTCAGGGCCGAATTCAGGAAGGGTTGCGGGGCAAGTCCATACAGGTCCCGCAGGGCGTGCGCATAATTGTGGAGAACATCTCCGAAGATGAACAGATCCCTTTGGTCAGTTTTTATCCAGACGGCTCTCTGGTTTTAGAAAAAATGGTCATTGAGTCTGAACAGCATAAATACAAGGCTGAAGCTGACCGTCTGCTGGGCAAGGTGCAGTTTAATGAGCTCAATGATTAAACCCAGGGCCCGGAGCAACAATAAAAAATTAAGGTCTGCTAAGGGCAGGCCCCTGCAGGGCTTTACCCTGTTGGAAGTTTTAGTGGCCATGGTCATCACTGGGCTGGTGGTCACGGTTTTTTTCCAGCTTTTATCTGCAGGTCTGCGCCTGGAATACAGGGCGGACCAGGGCACTCAGGATATCCTGGACCTGGGGCAGGCCTGGACCCAGGTCATAGTACAGGATGTACGAGAGGATGATTTCCAGTGGGAGGGTGAGCTGGAACAGGGTTCCTGGAACCTGGAAATAGAGCCTGTAGAGACAGAAATGAGGGCCTGGCGGGATTTGGATGAAGAACATGGCCTGCAATTATCCAGTGAGTTGTATAGGTATATTTTTAGCTTCAGATCAGCAGAGGACAGACAGTGGGCATTGATCCGCTATGTTAGATACGACCCTGATTTTTTCAGCGACGAATTCAAAAGGATACATTTCGATTAGCTCGCGCCCCATTCCAAGACGCCCGCCCGATGACTCTGGTTTTACCCTGTTGGAATTGATCGTGGCCATGAGCATAGTCTCCATGCTGGTCCTGGTCCTGTATTACGCCTTTTCCATCGGGGTCCAGACCTGGAACAGAGGGCAAGATGCCGGCAGTGACGTCTTGCGCGCTGAAGCAGCAATCCGCTTGCTGCAAGAAGACCTGGACAGGATTGTGCCCTATGATATGCACTGGGAAAAGGGACAGATCAAGCTTTTTGCCGGCGGGCCGAACAGCCTTTTCTATGTCACGGAAAACGGACACGGAGCGTCTTCCAGGTCAGGCTCCAGCCTGTTTTTTGCATTGCTCTACCTGGAGGATTGTGAGCAGGGCCAAGCCCAATGCCTGTACTTGAATAAAGTGCCAGTGCCCAGCCAGGGATTTGTGCAGGAGGTGGACCACTTCAGGGCATTGGGGGAGATGCAAAGGGAGCAGTTTCTGCCCAGAGAAGAGGCAGTTCAGGATAGGATTCTGGTCTGGGAGGGGCTGAACCAGGCCTTATTTTCTTATTCCGCAAAAAAGTTTACACCCTTTGCCGGCAGGGAAAAGGAGGCACCAGAGGACTTTGAGCGCAGACAGGATGAGCGTTTGCAGGAGACCCATTGGCTGCAGGAGGAGCTGCCCAGACAGGTAAAAATCAGTTTTGAGCGCCAGGATCGGAAATACATTGTACATGCCGGCCTAGACAATAATCTGGAGTAGTTATGCCGGACTGCAGGAAAAAGGGATTCATCCTGATTGCGGTGTTGTGGATCACACTGCTTTTGTCCATATTTGCCCTGAATGCAACTACTAAATCCAGGCTGCTGGGATTGCAGGCCCTGAACATCCAAGACAGGTACCTGGATAATCAGGCCCTGGAGTCTGCCCTGGATAAGGGGCATCACGAGTATTTGAAATACCTGGAAAACAGGGCAGTCTTGGAGAACAAGGAAGAATGGGAATCCCTGGCCGGGCGTGAGCTAAAACTCTGGCATCCCAGGTTTGAGCCCTATACTGTACAGATAGGGGAGCATAAAATTGCTGTACAGGTCCGGAACTTGCATGGCAAACTGGATATCAATCAGGTCAGCCTGCATCTATTACAGGATATTGTCCAGCACTGCGGGGTGAGCACGGGCGTTAAGACCACTGAAGTGGTCAATTCCATTCTGGACTGGATGGACCAGGATGATTTGCGCCGGGAGGCAGGAGCTGAAAAAGACTATTATTTAGCTCTGGCCCGGCCCTATCTGCCCAAGAACAATAGATTGCAGAATATTCATGAACTACTCTTGATCAAAGGGATCAGTCAGGAGGTCTTCCATGGCACAGAGCACCATCCCGGGCTCAAACATTTCTTTTCCGTGCATGGGGCCAAGGAACGTATGGATATCAACAGCGCTGCTGCAGAGACTTTTGTCCTTTTGGACGGCTTGACCCCGGAAATAGTGCAGGACATTGTGCACAAAAGAGAGCAGGCGCCTATAACCAATCTGGCCCAATTGGGGGAGATCATTCCTCAGGGCGCCATGGGCCAGCTGCAAGAGTACTATAAGGCCGGACAGGACCAGGGTGTCAGAGTCCAGGCTTTCAAGGTGTTGGAGGACGGCAGACTGGGTCGTTCCATGCTCAGGATTGTTCCTGGCGGAGGATAAAGAACTGAGGACAGATGACAGAGGACCGTGCAGGGCCATGCCTGTGGCATGCCCAGCAACCCGGAACCCCTGTAACGTCAGCAACGCCCGAAACCCGGAACCCCTGTAACCCCTGTAACCCAGAACCCCTGTAACCCCAGCAACGCCCGAAACCCGGAACCCCTGTAACCCCTGTAACCCGGAACGCCTGTAACCCCAGCAACGCCAGCAACCCGGAACGGAGAACCTATAAATGTACAGCAATCTCGTGGACAGATTTTTCAGCAATGAT
>CAZLUR010000221.1:0-2882 GCA_964562725.1 uncultured Desulfohalobiaceae bacterium
ATACATTCCTGGTTTATACATTCTTCAACTATTGGGACATCAACGGTTCAAAACTTTTCTTGTTTTTCAGGGCAAGTTGACCTGCAGTGCAAGGTACACTATGCTGGAAGAGTTTAAAAGGCTGTAGACATGCAAAAAATTATGCCCCTAACCTGAGCGCTAAAAGTGCACTGCTATCCATCAGCTCAAGAGGTCACCCCCCTGATTGTGGTCGGGCCTCCCCGGTCAGGGACCAGATTTATTGCCAATGTCCTGAATCAGGTGCCAGGCATAACCATCCATGGAGAGATACCTGATTATATCCTGCAGAGTCTATTCCGGGTCATAAAAAGATGTGACCGAATATATGCGGACAATGCTGACAAAAGACGGGGCCGAAGCTGGGATGCTTTGAAACGCGATTTCATGTTCGCTTCCTGGGCAAATCTGAATAAGGGCAAAAACATAACAGCAGATCCCCAATGCAAATTTTTTGGGTACAAAACCCCTTTTCATGAAAGGTATTTTGACTTTTACAATCACCTGTTCCAGCCTGTGCACCCCAAGTATATCTGCTGTGTCCGTTCTTTTCCTGACCATCTTCTTTCGGTCCAGGCCAGATGGCCTAAAAGGGTTATTGCCTATGTCGCCTTACGCTATGTCATGTCCTTGCATCAGCTCAGATATATGAAAGAAAAGTCGTCAGAACATGTGCTGTTCTTTTTCCTTGATGAATACAAACAGACAGGAAGCAAGTATCTAAAGAAAAAAATTTTTGATCCGCTTGAACTAAAGGAAGTTGCCCAGGCCATAGGCAAGGCTGAACAAGGCCCGGTGAATACATCACTGCAGCAGGGAGTGAGCAAAAAGCACGACTTGAGCGCGATACAGAAACTCGCGCTGAAGCTCTTTCCAAAACCATTAAGGGACTATGAAGCCTTGCGCCGTGATTTTGGATGATCATATAGTACAGGAAATTCAAATAAGCCGGGGGCTGGAAACACTGCGTATCCGGAGTTGATAACAAAGAGCACGCAACGCGGAACCTCAAACCCTGCACTTTGAATGGTATGAATCTATTTCAGGAAAGCAATAATTTCGCACGCTGGTTTTTCCAGGTGATGAAGATCTTTTTCCATGTCCGTCCTTTGACCACGCTGACCGTGATCTGCGCTGACGCTGCTTCCTCCATGACCAGGATTCTATCCATGCTGCTTCCTATCAAGGTTATCCTCCTGGCAGCTTCTCCAGGTGTGCCCAAGTGGTTCCCATTCATTGACCCGGCAAGCAAGACGCCCTGGATCATAGGCCTGACCATTGCGGCTGTATTCTTTTTTTTCCTGACCATGCTCCTGGAATCCCTGGTCAGCCGAATGTCCCAGGACGCGGGCAAGGAGATCCTGTACAGGGCCAATGAACTTGCCCTGCTCAAAAACCAGGAACAGACAGTACAGGGTTATTACGCGTCCTTCTGCGGCATATGTTCAAGTCTCCTGTTTCTGGCAGCAGCCTACCTGGTCCTGTTCATTCTCAATCTGCAGCTCTTTTTGTTCATGGTGCTCATGGCTGTTTTTCTGTTTCTTTTTACAGCCTGGGCCGTCAGCGGCTGCGACATCAATCCCGGCCGCCTCAAAAACTATATCCAGGAGGATGCGGGCGGATACACCAAAATCCTGACCTCCCTCTCCTTTCTCGGCGCGTTTCTGGTCATAATCATCCCGTTCATAATCTCAGGCGGCGGGAACATACTCATTGCCATTCTGTCCATTATTCTGATCAGACGCTCCCTGAGCTTTTTTGTCAGCTCCACCAGGAGCATCACCAAGCTGTGCACAGCCAGGCACCAGATCAACGCTCTGATATTTCCCGAGGTCCAGATAATAGAGCCTGAAAATTTGGAAAAACTGGCCGTGCGGGACCTTTTCCATAAATCCGCGCGCCAGGAACTGTCCCGGCAGGAGCTTGAAAAGGCAGGCCTCCTGCCCGGGTCCATGGAAGTCCATTGGATGGACCCCACCACGCCAAACATATTCATGTTTCTCATAAAAACAGATGGCAGCAGCGAAAACCATGAAAAATTCTATCAACTTCAGTCCTTTCCTCAAAAATCAACCCATTTTTTTGAAAACGAGGACTTTCTTTTCATCAAGATATCCAGAAAGGACCTTATGGCGCCCGCCCTGGTCACCAGATTCAGCCAGGGGCTATTCTCCTGCCAGATCCTTGACTATGGCCTGGGCAAGCCAGTGTCCCCAAAAACATGGCAAGGAGTCCATGATAGGCTGCTGGAGCATTTTTGGACTTTTCAGCCGCCCAAAGCTCTGATAAAAGCGTTTACAGCCTCCCATCCGCTACTGCATCAGAACCTGAACCCGGAATTCTTATCCAGGACCGAGATGGCCCTGGATACGCTGCAGGAGAAGGAGGACTACAGCCGGTTCAGGGAGCTGCTCCCCAGAACCGGGGAAATCCTTGAGTCCATGCCCCTTTATATTCACAACCCGGACATGAACATGAACAACACGGCCCAGACTGACACAGGCCGGGTTTGTATCATGACCTGGGGCAGGTGGAGCCTTAAACCAGCCGGCACCATCCTGCCCTATGACCGCAAAAAAACAGACGCCATGGCTGAAAAAATTCTTGAAAACAGGAATGACGCCCCTGAAAACCTGAGTGCTGAGCACCTTTTTTTCGTGTCCAACTGCCAGAAGCTTGAAAATGAAATCAAAAAAGGGGCCTTTAAGGCAGCGCTGCAAACCATCAATTCCCTTCTTAAAAGTCCGGTGTATGAAAATGATCTGCTACCCCGAGTCCCATAAAACCACGCCGTTAATAATAGTCGGTCCCCAGAGATCAGGCACCAGGTTTATCACCAACGTGCTCAATGCCACGCCTGGAAT
>CAZLUR010000222.1:0-2882 GCA_964562725.1 uncultured Desulfohalobiaceae bacterium
AGACGATCTCTATGTCCGTGTCCGGCTCCTTGCCTGAGAGCCTGATCAGGTCCCTGGCCATGTCCGCAATTTTTACGGGAATGCCCATGTCCAGGATAAAGATCTCTCCTCCCCGACCCATGGCCCCGGCCTCCAGGATAAGCTGGCTGGCCTCTGGAATGGTCATGAAGTAGCGGGTCATTTCAGGATGGGTGACTGTGACCGGTCCTCCCAGTTCGATCTGTTTCCTGAATAAAGGGATCACTGATCCGGCCGAGCCCACCACGTTTCCGAAGCGCACGGCCATGAACAGAGTCTCTCCTCCGGTATGGGCGTACATGAGCCGCTCGCAGCAGCGCTTGCTTGCGCCCATGACATTGGTAGGCCGCACAGCCTTGTCCGTGGAGACCAGGATAAATCTTTCTGCTGCGTATTCAGCAGACAGAGACATGACTGTCTCTGCTGCGCGCACGTTGTTCCAGACCGCCTGCCAGGGGTTGTTCTCAATCAGGGGCACGTGCTTGTAGGCGGCAGCGTGAAAGACAACCTGGGGCCTGTAGTGCTCGAATATTCTGCGGGTCAGGTCTTTTTTCTGAAGCGCTCCCAGGACCGGGATATAATCAAGGTAGCGGACCTGGTGTTCCAGTTCCATCTGGATGCTGTACAGGCTTGGTTCTGCTGAATCAAAGAGGATCATCCTGGCCGGGTTGAACCTGGCGATCTGCCGGCAAAGCTCAGAGCCTATGGAGCCGCCTGCACCGGTAATGAGGACATTTTTATGGTACAGGTATCCGCTTATGCCCTGAATATCCAGTTCCACGGGCTGTCTGCCCAGAAGGTCGGCGTAATTGACGTCCCTCAAGGCCTTGATGGACACCCTGCCGTCGATGAGCTCGCTCAGGCCGGGCAGGGTCTTGTAGTGCAGGCCGGTTTTTTCACAGGTTTCAATAATTTTGCGCATCTGGCTCCCAGAGGCGCTGGGCATGGTGATGATCAGTTCCTGGATCCGGTATTTCTGGGTCAAACTGGGCAGGTCCTCGACCTGTCCCAGCACCGGCCTGCCGTGGATGGACCTGCCCTGTTTATCAGGATCATCGTCCACAAAGCCGGTGATCTCGTACTGGATGCCCGGGTTATCGAGTATTTCCCTGTAGGTCTTTTCAGCCGCATCCCCGGCCCCGACTAGGATAATTTTTTTCTTTGTCTTTTGAGGTAGAGCCCGGCTGGATTTTTTTCCGTTGAAAAACCCCCTGGTGTGCAGCACCCGGAGCAGAACCCTGACCCCTCCGGCCAGGGAGAAGGTCAGGATAGCGTCCAGCAGAATGACCCCGCGTGAAAAGCCCTGGAAGCGGTAGAGAGCCAGGATGGCCAGTGCTATGATCAAGGTGCTCAGAAAGGTGGCCTTGGTCAGGTTGAACAGGTCACCTATGCTGGTGTAGCGCCACATGCCCTGGTACAGGCCCATGAAATAGAAGACCACCAGCTTGAGAATGATGACAAAAGGCATCAGCCCCAGCATCTGCATCAGGGTGGCCTGGCTGGGGACGAAGTCAAAACGGATCATGTACGCCCCGGCCAGGGCCAGGGCAAACATCAGACAGTCAATAAGCAAGATGAGATAAAAATTCGGATTTCTGAACTGACTGATCATAACACCTTCTCAACTTTTTGGCTGTGGTTTAAACATAAATCCAGCCTCCCTCGTCCGCAAAAGTCGCTAAGGTCTCTTAACTCGCTAAGTTCGCTTCCTTCGCCCCCTCGTTCTTCTCCATGCCCCATGCCCTATGCTTTCCAGCATCCCAGCATTGTCTTCATCCTGCCCTCTGCCCTCTGATCTCTGCCCTCTGACCTCTGACCCACCGCTTCGCCCTTCAGCCCATTTCTTGACAAAAATTAAAATTGAAATAAAGCTATATTTTCAGTATTGATTGAATTGAGGTCGGTCATACTTGATAAAAACTAAAATCTTAATATATCTTGAGAGTTCAAAGTTCAAGGTTCAACGTTCAAGGTTAAGGCAATAAATTCAAACTGATAAGACAAATACGAACTTAGACAGTTAGAGACTTGAATATAGTCAATAAAAATAGTCTATTACTAAAGAACTTTTGACTGCACAGTAAAAGACAAATAATATATAATGAGAGCTACTATGCAAAATATTAGAGACTTACAACAAGAAATAATGAGTGAGTTATCAAATCTTGACCTTGAAAGCCAGAAGCAGGTTATGGATCTGATAAAAACCCTTTCTACCTCCAAGCCAAAAGGCGTTTATGGAGAAAAACTCCTTTCGTTTGCCGGAGTAATCCCGGCTGAAGATCTCAATGAAATGGCTCAAGCCATCAAGGAGTGCGACAGGGTTGAGCTTAATGAGTGGTAAATATTTGCTCGATACCAATATTATCATTGCTCTTTTCGGTAATGACTATTCCCCGTTTTCCACTTCCTTCAGGCCGTCATTAACCTCCTGGAGAAACCATTCCTCATAATTTAAAAACTGTTTAATCGCTTGATTGATAACCCAGGATCTGGATCGGCTCAACTCTACTGCCAAACCATCAACCCGCTCCAAGACATGATCGTCTATCCGAACAGTGGTTGCTTTCATCTTTTTCACCTCACTTTTATATGTATTCATTAAGAATACAAATGAACACATATAAAAGTCAATAAAAAGATATAATATTCATATCCCCCGAGTTGAGGGCTATGAATAAGATGCTCTGGACAACATGGTCGACTTCAGCATTGGAAGACCGGCCCTGGCGGAGCCAATAGGTAAGTTCCCGGTTCAGCGCATCCGAAAACATATCCTGCAAATGCTGTCCCACGAATTGTTCCGCAATTGATTGTGATAATCGAAAACTGATCAGTTTTTAGGGCTGTGATAACCGAAATTT
>CAZLUR010000223.1:0-2879 GCA_964562725.1 uncultured Desulfohalobiaceae bacterium
AACGGAGAACCTATAAATGTACAGCAATCTCGTGGACAGATTTTTCAGCAATGATTTTCAGGTATTTATACTGCCTGACAAACTTGTGCTGCATCGGGGCGGGCCAGGGGCAGTCAGCCTGTTGGCCAGAGATCAGGTGCAGGAATTTGAATACAAAGCCAATACTGACCTGGAGTATATCCTGCAGCAGCTGCGCAGGACGTATAGACCAAAGCCCTCGGATCGCTGGTTTTTAGGTCTGCCCCTGAAGCATTTTACCCTGATCAATTTTTCCCTGCCCCAGGCGGCCCAGGAAAATCTGGAGCAGGCAGTACATTACGGGCTGATGCGTCATGTGCCTTTTGATCTGGAGCAGATGTATTTACAATATCAGCAAAGCAAGAAAGGTGACTTCCTGGAAATCAGCTCTGTAGTCGCCCCCAAGGAGTTCCTCAGGCCCTATCTGGAATCCTTTGCTGCAGCAGGGCTGACTCTGCACAGCGTCTATCCCAATATTGTCTACTGGGCCCAGAACACAGGCGACGGGGTGTTTGTTATGCAAAGAGGGGGCTACTATGAAGTCCTGGTCCAACAAGGCCAGAAGATAGTACTGCAAAATTGGGAGCAAGCCACGAGCAACAGCCAGGCTCCAGGCTGGAAGCAAGCCGGATCTCTTTTGGAAAACTTGTCTGAACTGCCTTCTACTTTGTATGTCTGTCAGAGCGAACTAGACCAGCAGGAGATTGAAGACTCTCTGCAGCTCAGGTTCAAACAGAAAAAAGTCTTGGATTTTGCAAACAATGGCTTGTCTAGCAAGCAGACTAGAGAGCCTAAAGGCTATGCCATCAGCCTCTTGCCTGTTGCAGTGCGTAAAAGGCAAAAGGTCATGTCCTATCTGATTCTGGGGGGGATTTGTTTTTTGTTGCTTAGCCTGTTGGTCTGGCCGGTCTCTAATCTGGCCGGACAGAAAAGGTATCTGACCAAGCTGGAACATAGAATCCAGAGGCTTAACCATCAGGCGGAAAACTTAAGGCAGATGCGGGATGAAAGTTCACAATTGCTGGACCAGTTCCAGAGGCTGGCGGAAATGAAAAAAGCCTATCCACCCACACTGGACATATTAAGGGAGTTAACCGAGGTCACCCCAGAGTCTGCCTGGGTTTACTCCCTAAAGTTCGCCAAGCAGAAAATAAGCTTGCAGGGGGAGGCCGACTCTGCAACCAGGGTTATCGAGGCTTTGGAGAATTCATCATTTTTCCGGGAGGTGGGCTTCAGTTCTCCAGTGACCAAATCCGGGAACAAGGATAGTTTTACCTTGGAAGCCAAAGTGGACATATGAAAGACAAAATTATGCAAATCAGAGCAGGGCTCAGAAAAGGCCTGGGCCAGGGCCGTCAGGGCATCAGAGTGCTCCTGGTGGGGGTCATGGTCTTGCTGTTCTTGTTAGCTGGCCTGCGCTGGGGGCTTAATGCCTATTATAGTTACGCACAACACCTGCAGCAGGAGATAGAGGTCAAGGAGGCCCGCTACGACAACCTGGCCAGGTTTATTGCTGAAGCTGAAAAATATAAGCAAGAGCATAGAGCATTAATGCAATTCCAGGAGGATTACCTGGCCTCAAGGTTGATCCAGGCCTCCACTCCCTCCCTGGCCGAGGCCCAACTGCAGGACTTGGTGAACAAAATGGCCGAAGATGCAGGCCTGAGTGTGCGCAGCATGCGCATGCGTTCCAGAGAGCAGGCCAACGGGGTGACCCTGCTCAGGATCAATATTTCCAGCAGAGCAAAAATCGAAGCTATTCAGGAGTTTTTGCAGCAGACTGCGCAACAGGACAAGTTACTTTTTGTGGACGAAATGGAGGTAGGTATCATCAACAAGCGTGAAAAGCGTTATTTTAACTTCGATGCCCAGCTTATCGCCTGGACCAGAACATGATGCTGAAAAACTTTTTTTTGCTGCTCAAGTCCCCACAGGTTTTGACCGCCCTGCTGCTTCTGGCAATTGGCCTTGGGGTCATTATGCTCAGCGTCAAGGAATACAAAAGCCATTCCCAGCAAGATATAGAGGTTTCATCCGACGCTGCCCAGGCGCAGTCAATAGTCACTGTCCAGGAATTGCAGGCCATGTTTTCCGGATCCAGCGCCTCTGAAGACTACGAGGTCATAGCCAGCAAGAACCTGTTCAGTTCCAACAGGGAGGCCTGGACCCCGCCGGAAACAAAAGAGGACAATGATCCAGAACCAGATCAAAATCGACGCAAATCAGGGATAGACCAGAAGGCTGTCAAGCTTTACGGTACCACCTTGAACCAGGAACAAAGATTGGCCCTGATTTATTACCAAGGCTGGCCGGAAAATGAGCGGCACCGCTTGCTTAGGGAAGGGGAGACAGCCTACCAGGAAGCAAAGGGTGAAGAGCTCTTTTTGGTGACCCAGGTGGACAAAGACTCTGTGACCCTGGAAGACAATACTGGAGAGACCTTTACAGTCTCTTTGTTCGGCCATGAGCGGCAACAGGCAAAGTCCAAGCCCAGCCAGGAAGCCTCTATTATTGTAGGCGGAAAAGAGGTCAAAACAGCCTCGGTCCAGGAAGATGCCCAAGGTTCCAAGCAAGAACAGGCCCGGGAAGGTGCAACAGACGATGCCCAGCCGGAAACAGAGTCTGGCGAGGGCTCTGAAGTAACAGAAGAAGAGGAACAATTGGAGGCAGAGCAGGAAGCCTCTGGTGACGGACAGGCCCCCAGGAGCCTGCAGGATGTCCTGGAAAGGCTCAGGGGTGGCTCTGGCGGACAGGCCGCCCCAGGCCCTGACTCAGAGCCTGCAGGTCAGCCTGATGGAGAAGATAAGCGCAGGATAGAAACCCCATTCGGCCCGGTATATCGGCCTGCTGACTAAAATGTG
>CAZLUR010000224.1:0-2850 GCA_964562725.1 uncultured Desulfohalobiaceae bacterium
ACGAGGACAATTCCCGGCCCTGCTCATCCCAGATCCTGACCCCGATCACATCCCGCTCACTGAGCAGGTTGTATTGCAATCGGCTCAACATTGCCTCATCTTTAATTAAAATGCCCAGTTCTGCGTTGCGGGCCAGATATCTGGTCAAAAACTTGTTCTTTTCTTGGAATCTGTCCTCTACATAGCTTTGCATTAGTCCCAATCCGATATAGCCCATGAGCAGCACTGCGCCTGCAATGAAGATGCAGGCCCCCAGCAGGATGCGCAAGTGAAACCCGGCTGTCTTCATGGCCGGCCCTCAGGAAGCTGCAGGCCCAGACTGCGCATCACTTTTTTGTTGATCAAGAGTTCATATGCAGGCGCATTGGAGCTGCAGGGCAGGCCTCTGAGTTTGTCATCCACCAATTTGCCGGTCTGGTATCCTATCTGCTGGTAATCAAAGGCATAGGCCACAGCCGCCCCTGAATCATAGAAAAACCGATTATAGCCGACAACCGGTTTTTGGGCATAGACCGCCTCCTTGATAATGTACTGCACTAAGCTCCTGGAAATCACTGTGCTGTCCGGAATCATCCACAAAGCATCAATTGATTCCCAGTTGGCCTGCAATACTTCCGGGATCTCCTGGCTTGAGGATACCTGTAAAGGCACGATTTGCAAACCCAAAAAGTTGTCCATGGCCTTTACTTGCTGATAAAATGAATGGTTTTCTTCTGGATTGAATAGCAGCCCCACCTGCTCGGCCTGGGGCAAGGCCTGTTTTATATCCTGTAAATGGCGCTTTGCAGGCAAACTAAGGCTTATGCCGCAGGCAAGCAGATCCTGTGCAGATGTCAGTTGCTCCGGGTCCAAGACCATGCAATATACACTGTCCAGGTCAAATTCTTGGGCCATTTGATCTAAATAATTCAAGGCCTCCGGTCCGATGGCTACGAACAGGTCAGTGTTTTGGGCGGGAAACTCCTGAGCGCTCAGGCGCTTCAGATCCTCCTGGTCCAGCATGTAGATGTCTTCCAAGCTGATTTCCATCTGGGCCAAAGCATCGCGCAAGCCCTGCAGGGCATCCATATAGGGCTTGATATGCTTGGAAACCAGCACTGTTACCTGGCGGGATTCATGCTTTTCAGCTGGTAAGGACAAGGGATTTACAATCAGGACTAGGGCCAATGCCAGACCAGCAAGCATTACGGTGCAGTATTTTTTGTCTGCTGATCGACTGGCATTGCGCTGGATAGTCATGATTTGCAGGGTTCAACATTGAACATTGAACGTTGAACATTGAACGTTGAACATTGAACTCTCTCCAGAGTTAGCTATTGCCCTGTGACCCGGAGCACCTCTTCAATGGAAGTCAGGCCGCTGACCACCTTTTGCCAGCCGTCAGCCCTGAGCAAGGTCATGCCCTGTTCTAAACCCTTCTGGCGAATGCTGACCACGCTCTTGTTTTGCAGGATCAACTCCCGGATCTCGTCGTTGACCAGGAGCAGCTCAAAAATAGCAATCCGGCCGCCATACCCTGTAAAAGCGCATTTATTACAGCCTGCAGGCTGGTAGATCACCTGAGGCCTGTCCCTGAATTGCAGTTGATATTTATCTATCACCATCTGATCCGGGACCGCCTCTTGCTTGCAATAAGGGCAAAGTACCCGGACCAATCTCTGGGCCATAACTCCGGTCACTGCCGAGGCCAGCAGATAATCCTCCACCCCGATTTCCATCAGCCTGGATATGGCCCCGGCAGCATCATTGGTATGCAGGGTGGAAAATACCAGGTGTCCGGTCAGGGCGGACTGGATTGCAATATCTGCAGTCTCCTTGTCCCGGATTTCGCCGATTAAAATCACATCCGGGTCCTGGCGCACAATAGAGCGCAGGCCTGAGGCAAAGTTCAACCCGGCCCTGGGATTGACATGGATCTGGTTGATACCGTCCAGCTCGTATTCCACCGGGTCCTCTATGGTGATGATCTTCTTGTCCATGGAGTTGATGCTGTTCAAGGCAGAATACAGGGTAGTGGTCTTACCGCTGCCTGTGGGTCCTGTGACCAGGATGATCCCGTATGGGGCATGGATCAGTTCCTGGAAAAGCTCATACTCCCTCTGGGGAAAGCCAAGCTTCTGCAAGGAGAATGAGGCGCTGCTGCGATCCAGAAGGCGCATGACCACACTTTCTCCGTACACTGTAGGCAGGCAGGAAACCCGGATGTCTATTTCCTTGCCGGCTATCCTGGTCTTGATCCGCCCGTCCTGGGGTACCCGCCTCTCAGCAATATCCAGCCTGGCCATGATCTTCAGCCTGGTGGTCACGGCCTGTTGCATATAAGAAGGCAAAACCATATGCTCCTGGAGCAGTCCATCCTGGCGGAACCTGACCAGAAGCCTGTCCTCAAAGGGTTCGATATGGATATCACTGGCCTTTACCTCTACAGCGCCTGTGAGCAGTTGATTGACCTTCTTGATCACCGGTGCTTCAGAGGCCAGGTCCCTTAAGTGCTCTAAATCTTCAAACCCGTAGGTGGACTGTATTTCTTCGTCTTGCTCCTCTTCTGCCCCCAGGTCTGTCTCCTGCTGAAAATGCTCAACTATCCACTGTCTGATCTTTTCCTTGCGCGAAAGCCGGATATAAATCCTTTGGCCTGGATAAATCTTTTTCAGGGTGTCCAGGACCAGGTAATCAAAGGGATCATTAAGTATGACCTCTACCTGGCCCTGGTTTTGGGCCAAAGGCAAAAATCCATGCTCTTCCATGAACGGCGCAGAGAAATGCGCGAACTTCTGGGGCTCATAGTCCTCGGGCAGGTTTTCCAGGACTTCATAGCCATAGGCATCCTTTAGCAGGTGCAGGTAATCA
>CAZLUR010000225.1:0-2818 GCA_964562725.1 uncultured Desulfohalobiaceae bacterium
GCCTGATCCCTGCCAGCTGCTTTTTTGAGTGGAAGAAAAGAGGGCAGGGGGCTAATCAGCCTTATTGCATCAGGCCCAGGAATGCTGAGCTCTTTGCCTTTGCCGGGATCTGGGAGCGTTGGGAGGATAAGGTTGCAGGGCAAGGCATAAACTCCTGCGCTATAGTCACCACCAGAGCCAATGAGACTGTGCAGGAGCTGCATGACCGGATGCCAGTAATCATTGAAAAAGAAAAATATAGCCTTTGGCTGGATCGCAGCCTTCAGGATACCAAAGCTTTGCAGCCCTTGCTGGAGCCAATGGCCAGCCAGGAGCTGGAGATCTACCGGGTGGGGATGGCGGTGAACAATCCCAGGAGTGATTCTGAAAACCTTGTCAGGCGGGTTAAAAAGTTTAACTATTTGATTTCATTGCTTGTTTGAGCTTAACATAGTGGCAAGGTGTCTGAGTATGCATCATAACCAGTATAATAGATCTTTCACGACAATTTTCACGACAAAATGTCCAAAAAAGGGTAAAAAATGTCGTAAACATAACGATTAATTGCTTTAATTTTAGTATGTTAAATAGAAATGCTTTGAATGGGGTTCAAGGGGCCGCAGGTTCAAATCCTGCCATCCCGACCATTGATTGACAGGGCTTTCGAGAGTTTCCTCGAAAGCCCTTTTTTAGTCATTCACGACAACTATCCTGATACATGGGCGGTAAGCTCTATCTGATTGATTTGCTGTGTGAGAAGGTCAATGGAGTCTTTGCTGACCCGGCCTGCGAGAGCGAGATCCTCATTTTCATCCAGCAATGTTTGAGCAACGTTATCCTGGGTTCTTTGCTTTATTTGTTGGACATTGATGGATTTGCCTTGATTTCGGATTAAGATATTTTGATCTGAGCAGATCTGCTATTTTGGCGGCATCTAATTTGTCATTTTTTTTCTTTCCAGCAGCTATGGCCTTGAGCATTTCTGGATGAGCCACCTTTATTTCAGCATATGGAGCGAGAAAATCATAAATCCATCCAGTGAACATTGTCGCCTCCATGGCAATAACTCTTGGGTAGGGCAAAGAAGCGACCCAGGCTGTCAGTTTAATTTTATCCGTAGAAACAGTACCTTGCCTGATGACCTTGCCGTCCACCAGCTTCACGCAATAAGCAATGGTCTTTTTATGGACATCAAGCCCAACCAACATAGTGCATATCTTTCATCTAAGCCCTCCTTGCGGTATATGATTCCAGGCGATATCATCTCGTCCCGGCAGCTTGTTAAGCCATCAATACCACGGAGGGCTTTTCCTTTCCAGGCAAAGCAATCAGGTGATTCCTTATACATTTAAACAGGTGGGGCGAGTTGCTTTTACTGGGATTGACTCAGATGAAGATTGAGGAAGCTCTGATATTGTATCAAAAAGGGGATGTTTCTTTTGGCCGGGGAGCGGAGCTAGCCGGGGTATCCCAGCATGATATGATGCGGCAGGCCAGGGCCCGTGGGATTGAACCCCGTTGGTCGTAAGCAATGATCAAAGAAGAGTTGGCATAATGGTCATAACCAATTCCGGGCCTTTAATCGCACTGGCCAAGCTTGGCTTTTTGGATGTCCTGGGGCGTTTGTACGAGAAAGTAATGATGCCTGGGCTGTTTATGAGGAAGTGGTCACCGGAGGAGTCTCAGGGGGACATGTAGATTCATTGTAAATCCAACTGGCCTTGCAGCGGAATTTTTAGAGGTGATGGAGGTAAAAAAAACAAGCTCCAGGGTTGAAAGTCTGCCTTTAGATAAGGGGGAGAAAGAAGTTTTTGCACTTGCCTTGGAAAATCGGGCCGGACTTCTGCTCATGGATGACATGCTGGCCAGGGAACAGGCAAAGATTTTAGGGATGACAGTTAAAGGTACCCTGGGGGTTATTATCACTGCCTATCGACAGGATTTTCTTTCGCTTGAAGAAGTTCATCTTATTTTTGACACGATTATAAAAAGAAATGATATTTGGATTGCAGAAGGTTTATGTCGAAGCGTTCTTGAACGACTGATGAATGGCAATAAGGGTGAGTCGGATCAGTAACCTTTGTTGACATGTCCGGGCTTCTGCAATATTTTTGTGTATAAACATTTATACATCTATGCACAAGGGGACTGGCAATGATCAGATGGAATATTATCATCCCGGAAAAGACTAATCGTGCTGTCCGGACTTTTCTGGCGCGCACCGGGGGCAAGAAGGGCGACCTCTCCCGCTTCGTGGACGAGGCAGTGCGCCAGCGGATTTTTGACCTTACTGTCAGCGAAATCAAGGACCGCAATGCTGAATATGATCAGCAGCAGATATTGGATTTGATTGACCAAGAGGTGGACGCGGTTCATGCGGACCGTTCTTGATACCAACATCCTGATAGCTGCCTTGATTACCAAGGATACGCCTCCTGATATCTTATATCTGGCATGGCTGCGCAGAAAGATCGAAGTCGTGACCTCCCCGGCACAAATGAGCGAAATAGCAGCTGTGATTTCCAGGCCGCGTTTGATGAAATTTATTCATCCAGACGAGGCATCAATACTTTTGGAGAATTTGGATACCAGGGCAACCATATTAAGTGATCCTTCGCCGGTGGATATTTCGCCTGACCCCGCGGACAACAGGATCCTTGCTGTTGCAATTGCTGCAGGAGCCGATTTGATTGTTTCCGGCGATAAAAAGCACATGCTCTTCTTGAACAATGCAGCCGGCATTCCCATAGTGTCTGCCAGGGAGGCAGTTAAGCGCCTGGAGAGGCGGTCAGTCATTTAGTCCCCGATGAAATAAGAAGATCGGGGTTGGATTCGTGTG
>CAZLUR010000226.1:0-2813 GCA_964562725.1 uncultured Desulfohalobiaceae bacterium
TGGAGGTTGCCTAAAGCTGGCTTTTTGGGCCTGGTGCAAGCAGAGAATTGAGACAGCCAAACTCTTACCGACACTACGGTATAGATATCTCTGAGTCCGACCAGCCCTTCGGCAGCCGTGTCGAAGATTTCACGACCGGGCTTGTTGTTGGCTTTACATTCTATTTTCTAGAATTGCTGTTGCTTGAACAGTTAATGTACGCATTGTGCATAAAGACGTATAAGATATGAGCCAAGCATATTCACGCTCAAGGCTGATTTATGGAGTGAAGCATGAATCCAGAACTGATCCAGGGATTGCAGGATCTGCCGCATATACCGGAAGAATGCGCCCGGGCTTATCAGGAACAGACACTCTTTCTGGTGGAGCAGGTAAACAAAAAAATGACCTCCAGAAAGGATTGCAATCTCCTGATCGGCCATAATACTCTGGGCAAAATGTTTGACAATCACAAGAATCATGCTGCCTTTATGGCCAATGTTTTTTTATTCAGGTGCTACGAACTGCTGCTCACGGTGATACCTTGGGTTTACCGCAGCTACCATAACCAGGGTTTTGCCTATGGTTACTTCCCTGCCCATCTGCAGGCCTGGAAGCAGGTACTGGCAGAACATCTTCCAGATCACATAAGTGCTCCAATAATTCAGGTCTATGAGTGGATTATTTCCAGACATGAAACATTTATTACCCTGTCAGAAGATATTGTATTTCTGAATCTTCAAATTGAGACACAGGATGAACAGATTGTACAAAGATTTTCCAGGGCCTTACTGCAAGGAGACCGCAATTCCAGCCTGGAGATCAGCAGGGAGTTTGTATCCAGTGCCCAGGATCTGCAGGATTTTTATTTGCGGATCGTGCAGCCAGCCATGTATATGATAGGTGAGATGTGGGAAAAGGGAGAGATTTCAGTAGCCAAGGAACACCTGGCTTCAGCAACTGTAAATAGGATCCTGGCCCTGCAATATCTGGAGTTCATGACAGGAGTTGCACCCAGCATGTCCAGGGTAGTGGTCAGCACAGCGGCCAATGAGTACCATGAGATGGGAGCACAGATGGTAGCCAATGCTCTGGAATTAGACGGCTGGGATGTGCAGTATCTGGGGGCCAATACACCGAATCAGGATCTTCTGGAACTAATTCAGGAAAAACAGCCTTTTATCCTGGCCATGTCCGTGGCCATGCCCTTTAATCTTGAGCCTGTGCACAATGTGATTACCCAGATATTGAGCCAGGCTGCAGAAAAGAGACCCAGAATCATGCTTGGCGGACTGGCTTTTCATAATTTGCCTGATTTACCTCTGGCCCTGGGTGCTGACGGTTATGCGCGGGACTGCCGGCAGGCCCTAAGTCTGGCCAGGCAATGGCATGAGAAATACGTGGGATGAGTCTGGAGCAACTGATCAGGGATTACCCTGAAATAACCTACACATTCCTGAACAAATCAGAAACCAGCCTGGTTATCCTCACTAATAAGGACTACCATATCCTGGATTGCAATCAAGCTCTGGCCTCAATTCTGCATCTTGCAGAAAAACCGCTGGGCAGATTTTTGTGGGAGCTATTCTGTCCATTAGAGGGGGATGAATTAGACTTGACTGTCTCTACCAGAAACCAAGAAGTCATGCTGCCGCAAATATTCAGGGTATGCTATGCACATATCCTTTGTCGATGCTATGTATTTAAAATCAAGGAAGGATTCCTCCTGTTTGGGGACCGTTTCGAGAGCGCGGACAACGAGGTCCTGCAAAGCATGTCCTTGCTTAACAATGAACTTTCCAGCCTGACCCGAGAACTGAGCAAAAAAAATAGAGCGCTGGAACTGGCCAATCAGAGGATCACCGAACTGATGCGTACCGACCCGCTGACCGGATTGGCCAACAGGCGTTATTTTCAAGAGAGATTCCATGATTCGCTGGCCCTAGCCATGCGCGGCAAGTGCACCTTAACTCTGATAATGGCTGACCTGGATTATTTTAAATCCATCAACGATACCCATGGCCATGAGGCCGGGGACAGAGTGCTCTATGAATTTGCACGTCTTTTGCAGAACAACAGCCGTACAGAGGATCTGCCGGTGCGTTTTGGCGGGGAAGAGTTTGTGGTGCTTATGCCCCAAAGCACAGCTGCTCAAGCCTGGGAATTCGGCGAACGTATTAGGAGCTTGCTGGAATCCAGGAATATACTGCCTGATCAAAAGGTAACCGCCAGCATAGGCATTGCAGAGCTGCGCCCCGAGGATACCCTGGATAGTTTGCTGAAAAGGGCTGATCAGGCTTTGTACCAGGCAAAGAAATCAGGCAGAAACCGATTGGCAATGCGCTAACTGATTCAGTCCTGGCAATTTGCACCTGCCCGCGGTGAATCCATTGGTCAGCAGAACAGGAGTAGGTCAAAAAAGAGGGTTAGGCCCTGACAACCTAACCCCTTTAAATCTATGGTGGAGCTGCGGGGAATTGAACATCAGACCTCCTGAATGCCATTCAGCTTCAGTTAAGTCTCAGCAAGTTTCATACCATCTTAAGCTTAAATCTATAACCATCCTTATTTGCTACACAAAAATTTCATCTGTCTTAAGTTGTCTTATCAATTATCATGCCAGCAAAGGGCCAAAGTCTACCCCAAATGCACCCCAGGGTAACAGTGAACCATAGACCCTATGACAAAAGATCAGTCGAGGTGTGGCATGGCCATGACTGTGAAGCAAATCGAGGCATTGAAGCCTGGTCCTGAGAGGTATCAGGTATCCGATGATGCCGGAATAATGGGACATTATGTTGCGAGATAACTTATGTTGCGAGAATGAAGGATAG
>CAZLUR010000227.1:0-2794 GCA_964562725.1 uncultured Desulfohalobiaceae bacterium
CATGACTTTACTCATAGCTCGTCAGGATGGCTAGCCTTCTCATTCTACCTTTGCGGTTCAAACTTTCTTGTTTTTTATGACAGCATTTGAGGAGTAAACGGTAAAATTGAAGGCATGGCCTTAAGCCCCACGGCCAAAAGCACTCAAACCCACAAGCCTGCTCTTCTTCAGCCAACACGCCAGTGGAACTTGTTTGCATATTTTTTACGTGCTGACTTATGCGCTGCAAAAAGTCAATGATGGATTCAAGCAGCATATGGGGATGATCATTTCCATACGCTTTGTTGCACATTTCGCGCTTGACCTGAAGTGTGCAGCAGGGCACCGGCTGCCCCAGGCGATCATGCGGTTGGACCAGTTATGCCTGTGCTTGTAGAACTGGATGGCTTCCCGCATGGGCGGGTTTCTGACAGAAGTTTCAGGAATGCCCGAGCCAGCATGAATATTTACTTTCGCTTGTATAACTGGCTGGTCTGGCTTATTCTACCGCATGTTGACCCGGGCTGTTCTCCAGTACTTTATACCCCATAGCCCGGTAACCGGCTAAGCGCTTCTGAAACATCCGAGACAATTGGGGCACATATTCATCCGCGTAGTCATAGATCAGCGCCCTGCGCTTGTTGCTGTGCATACGGTGCAGGCGCCCGGCATACTGCTGCAGAGTTCCTCGCCAGGAAACAGGTGACACCAGAAACAGTGTATCCAGGCGGGCATCATCAAAGCCTTCCCCGATATAACTGCCTGTAGCTATCAGCACCCGCTCCTCAGTATCCGGAACAGCCGCCAGCTTTTCAAACACGGTCCGCCTTTGTTTCTTGCCCATGCCGCCCTGCAGGACGATGATATTGCGCACAAAATTCTGCAGTCGCTTTTCCAGATATTCCACATGACTGACCCTTTTGGCCAGCAGGATTGGAGAGCATTCATTCTCCAGGGCTGTAAAAAGATCGCTTACGATCATCTCATTTCGGGCCTCATCACCGGCCAGAGCAGCATAAATCTCCTGGATGCCCGGATTATCCATATTGGCAGGCAGGATAAAATCCGTACGCCTGGGAACAACGATATGCTCAAAGGGCCTCCTGGCAGCCTGTTTTCTGGCATCCACCCGGAAACGAACTGGACCGCACTGCATAAATATTATGGGGTGATGCCCGTCCTTGCGGATGGGAGTAGCTGTCAACCCGCACACATATTTTGCCTTGGCCTGTCTTAGCACCTGCTCAAAGCTAAAGGCGGACACGTGATGACATTCATCCACAATGATCTGCCCGTAATCAGCTACCAGGTCCCGTACTTGTCCTTTCCGGTTCAAACTCTGCAAGGTTGCAATGTCCACCACGCCGCTAAGCCGGTTCTTTCCCCCTCCGAAGCGGCCAATTGATATGGATGGTAAATCCAGGAAGGTGCCAAGCCTTTCCTGCCACTGATCCATCAATTGTCTGCGGTGGACCAAGATCAAAGTATTCACCTTTCTTTTGGCAATCAGCCAGGCTGCAACCACTGTTTTGCCGAAGGCGGTAGTGGCCGACAACACACCACTGTCATGTTTTGCAATGGCCTGGGCCACCTGATGCTGTTCATGGGTCAAAGCTGCCTTGAAACATACATCAATGGCTTTACCGGTAATTCGATGATCCGAGATGTCCACCTTGATCCCCAAGCCATTCAAAAACTCCAGGGCTTCTTCCAGACAACCCCGGGGCAGGACCAGGTGGTGGGGAAACTCTTCTGCACAGGAAATTATCCTGGGCTTGCCGAAAGTAGACAAACGCATGGCCTGAGCCTTGTAGAACTCGGGATTCTGAAAAGCGGCCAGCCTGGTCAAACGGTTCAGCACTTCTGCAGGCAAGCCTTCTTTTTCCACGTAAACCTGGTTGCCCTGAATTACTGATACTTCCCGGGGCAAAGGCCCAGGCACATCTTTTGGGACCTCTTTACCTGAAGGAGGCAAAGCCCAGGGCCTGCTTGTTACTTCCTCTTCTATAACACCTGGAACTCCAACTATTGCACCTTTTTGACCGGCCTCAAGGACTAAAGCATCCACATCTTCCGGGCTCATCCTGATTACACCGGACAGAAAAGACCATTGATCCTGGTATGGCTGCAAAGAGGAATCTATAAAAACACTGTTCCCACCGACCCTGGGATAATATTGCAGGGGCAGGGCAATGAGATTGCCAAAACCGCCTCTCGGCAATGTGTCCTGGTTGGGGAAAAAGCGATCATAGGAATCAAAACCCAGCTCCCGTCTTCGTTCCATAGCCTTGGTCAGTACAGCGCTTCCAAGCTTGCGTGCACTCTTGGCCGCTACAGGACTCTCGAAAAATATCCAGACGTGACCTCCGTTGCCGGATCTGGAACGCTCAAGTACTGCCGGAACCTCCATCTCCCGGCACAGTTCCATAAAAACAGAGGCGTCTGCCTGCCAGGATTTTTTATCAAAATCAGCCGCCAGAAACCAGCAGGTATCATCAGGCAAAAGCGAATACACTCCTATGGTCTGATTGCCGGCCAGGTGATCAAAAACAACCTGGTCAGTAACCGGCTTCAGGCGGCGATTTTCACATTGGGCGCATTTAACCCTGGGCTTGCCGCACAAGGGACGCTTCCATTCATTGGCGCAGGCCGGGGTATAGCCTGATCTGCCGTTTCTGCTTTCCCAGCGGACCGGGTAAACGTCTTCCCTGCCCCGAAATAATTTGCGAAACAGGGCGATTTTTTCTTCTGCAGAAGAGTTGCGGTCCACGCCTGTGCAGGCAGGTTCTGTTTCTTCTGGTGGGACTTGTCCGGA
>CAZLUR010000228.1:0-2713 GCA_964562725.1 uncultured Desulfohalobiaceae bacterium
GGGCCAAAGGCAAAAATCCGTGCTCCTCCATAAACGGCGCAGAGAAATGGGCGAACTTCTGGGGCTCATAGTCCTCGGGCAGATTTTCCAGGACTTCATAGCCATAGGCATCTTTTAGCAGGTGCAGGTAATCATCCTCTGAGACCAGCCCGGAACGCACCATAAGCTTGTGCAGCGGCTCGTCTTGAACAGCCGCTTCAGCGATCCTTTCATAGTCTTTTTTGCTGATCAGATTTCTTTGGATCAGGAGCTCTACAATACTGGACATAAATCCTCGTTTGACACTTTGGGTTACAGGGGTTCCGGGTTGCGGGGGTTCCGGGTTACAGAGGTTGCTGGGGTTGCGGGGGTTACAGAGGTTACTGGGTTGGGTTCTCAACGCCCGTAACGCCCGCAACCCAGAACGCCCCCAACCCCCGCAACGCCTGTAACGCCAGCAACCCAGAACCCCTGTAACCCCTGCAACGCCCGCAACCTGCAACCCTCTATCCTAATCCATCTCCTTTTTGACCCTTTCCAGACGATCCAGGAAGTTCCTGGTCAGAAAATTGGAATCCTCCTGGCTGAGGATCACATGCGGGGTAATGAATACCAGCAGTTCAGTATTCTCGAACTCGTCCTTGCTGGAGCCGAAAAAATGCTTGAGCCCCGGCACTCGATGCAAACCAGGCACGCCAGAGGAGGTCCTGCTCCTTTGCTGAGTCATCAATCCGGCTATGACCACGGTCTCCTGGTCCCCCACTGCCAGGTTGGTGGACGTATGCCTGGTATTGATCACTGGAGCGTCAATGCCTTGTACCCTTTCCGAGGACAAATTACTCACTTCCTGTTGTATTTCCATCCTGACCATACCCTGCTTGTTGATCTTGGGGGTCACTTCCAGAATGATGCCTGTGTCTCTGTACTGAATCGTAGTATCAATGACCTCTGAGGTATCTGTCTCATCCAGTCTGGTCCTTGTGGATGTAGGGAAGGGCACCTGGTCCCCGATATTGATTCGGGCTATTTTGTTGTCTGAAGCCAGCAGGGTCGGGGTGGACAGAATTTGCAATTGATTGTCCTCCACAGCAGCATCCAGAGCAGCCTGCAGCCTGTTGGAACTTTCCAGGGAAAAAGTTACCCCGGCGCCCGGGGTATCTGCCCCGGCACGGGCCTCAATCTCGCCTTCCAGGCCGTCCAGGCTCAAGAGATATCTCCAGTCCACCCCCAACCTTGTGGTGTCCTTCAGGGTTACCTCGGCGATAACCACTTCAATCAGCACCTGCTTGGGGTACAAATCCAGCTTTTCGACCACAGATATGATCTTGTTGTAATCCTGGACATTACAGCGGATGATAATAGCATTAGTGGTCTCATCCACATTGAAGCTGACCGCGCCGCTCAACTCTCTGCTCACACTGGATCTTCCTTGGCCCAAAACCCCTTCCTGGCCGTTGTCCTCAGGCTCTTGCTCTTTTTTTTCCTTGTCCTGCTGTGGATCATAGTCAAACACACCTTGCAAGGATTGCACTATCTCCTGGGCATCGCCATACTGTACATAATAGACAAAGACTTCCTCCCGGCCTGCGGTGCGCAATTCCTTGGGCTGTTCCTGATCCAGACCCTGTATCCAAGTCTCAACGAACTCCAGGACCTGCTCATCCCTGGTCACTGCCAAAACCATGTTCAGCCGCTCCAGGGCCAGAAATGAGACCCTGTGCCCAGGCCCTGCTCCTTCCTGACCCAGACCAAAATTTTCCGCAATTAACTCCAGCTGATCCACTGCTTCCTGGGCCTGAACCTGACGCAATGGGAAGACTTGAGCCTGGACGTCCGCAAATACGCTCTCGTCAAACTGCCTGATCAGTTCTGCAATCTTTTCCAGGACATGGGGATAATCACTGACCAATAACACCCCTTTTTGCTCATGGGCATAGACCTGGGCACTTTGAGACAGATAGGGCTTGATGATATTGATCATTTCTTCTGCAGCAATGTATTGCAGCCTGAAACCCTGGATGATCTGGCCCCTTTTGGGTTTTTGCACTGTGTCCGGAAAGATCAGCTCCTGGGCGCCCAGGTGTTGCGCTGTCTGGCTCTGGGGTAGAACCTCCCAGACCTCTTCTCCGCGGATCATGGCCATATTGTTGACCCGGAGCACTCCACGCAAAAGATCCATGATCTGTTCCGGATAAAATTCATCCTCTACACTCAGACTGACCCTGCCTTGCACCTCTGGATGCAGGATATAGTCCTCCTGCAGAAGCTCCATGAAGACCCGGACCACCTCCACCAGGTCTGCATCGTAGAAGTTGAATGATATCTGCTGCGCCCCATCAGGCTGGTCCGAATCCGGGGCAAAGATCTCGGCCTCGGCCCGCACCGGGGATTCAGCAATGATCTTTTGCAGCCTCTGATTGAGTTCTGCTGCCTGTTGTTCAGCCCTTTCAGGTTCAGGCAGCTCTTGTCCTGGGGCCTCCTGCTCTTCCTCCACCTGGGCTTTATCCTTTCTGGGCACTTGCACCGAGGGCCTGATCTCTTGATGCTCAGTCCAAGAGGCACATGAGGCACAAAACATGAGGAGCAATACTAAAGCTAGCTTTTTCATCAGCCATTATCCTTAACTTTGGGTTCCGCGTTACACGTTCCGCGCTCCGGGTTCAAGGTTCAACGTTGAACCACATTTTAGTCAGCAGGCCGATATACCGGGCCGAATGGGGTTTCTATCCTGCGC
>CAZLUR010000229.1:0-2708 GCA_964562725.1 uncultured Desulfohalobiaceae bacterium
AGAGCCTTGATCAATTCTGGTAAAGAGAAGCAGGCCTGGGCCCCTTGTTCAGCCAGTTGCTTGCTTTTCTCCGCAGTCCGGTTGTAGGCGGCCACTTCATGTCCGTGGTTTAAAAGACGTCTGGACATATTCATGCCCATCCGGCCCAGCCCGAGCATGCCTATTTTCATGAGATCCTCCTTTCAGATTTGCCTCCCAAATTTTTTGGCCCCAAAGCGGGCGAAAAAAATTTGTCTGATGAATGAGCGAGGAAACAATAGGAACGAAGACAGAAGAAAGCTTGACTTTACCCTTGATTGCCCGGCGAGTCTGATCCCGGTTTATTCGAACTATCCGGGCCGGGCAATGACGGAAAGGGGAATCATACCTTTCGGATATGATCAATCTGGCAAACCTTTGTCCTCAGTCCTCTGCCTTCTCGTATAAAACTAGAATCAATCCCGATCGCTGGCTTGGTCATTTTCATCTCCGATCAATCTGGCGGCCACCTGCCAGAGGCAGGACTGAACTGTGAACCACTTTCACCGATTCAATCGCCAGTCGTAGGCCATGTAGCTTACCTTGCACCGATGGCCCTTCTGAATCAAAAAATCACGATCATGTTCATCATAGAGCAGGGTGGCGATGAACTTCAATCGTGCGGTTTGGTTCGGTCCAAAATCTGCTCCGTACCACTGAAAGATCCTGGATAATATGATGTGCATATTTTCCTTGTCCACCTCGATTCCCCCAGAGTTGAGAAAGGTCTGGCCGGAGACATCAAGTTCCCGTTCCAGGTTCTTAGCCGTGTACACCCCGATGGGCGGGCAGGACGAAGAGGCGCAGACCAGAGCGAAATGGATCTTCGGATCCAGGGTCTGAACCGCCAGCTCCAGTCTGGGATCGTCTTTGGTAAACGGCCTACGCAGTCCATGGGGCGGCCTGGAGTTGGACCGCAAAATGCCATGCTCGATATCGTCCGGGGTGAAAAACAGACCGCCGATGTCGTACTTGATGCGGCTGAAAAAGTTGCGCACTTCCTTGACCGAATTGGATATCTCCAGCTCAATGACCCCGTGGATGACGATCACATTATACAGGTTGATCCAGAAGGCCTTTTTTTCGGCCTCGGTCTTGAGGCTCTCGGGCTGAAAGTGCTGTAGATTCAGGCTCAAGTCCAGATAGTGGTGGTAGAGATCTGAGCCCTTCATCTTTTCATAGGAGACCCGGCCCAGTTTGCTGTCAAAAAAGGCTCCGCGCATCAGATTCATGGTAGATTTGAGCTCTTCTGCCAGGTCCTGACTGGGAATATGCTGCTCTGGACTGCCCTGATTCAGAATGATTTCCCGGGAAAGTACTTTCTTGCGCAGACGATCCAGCATAGAATCAAATTGCGCAGGCTTGGATTCAAACCAGATCCTTTGTTTGGCCTGGACCAGATTGACCACGGCGTTGATATATCCGATGTGGGTCAAGGCCTGGGGGAAATTGCCCAGGGGTTCCTGCCACAACACGTCGTATTCTTCAGCAAAAATCCCCAAATGGTTGGCGGCCCTTTCTGCCTTGCGCAGCCTGGCCTCAGCCTCTTCCAGCCGACCCATGGCTGTCAGGCAGTCTATAAGCCAGAATGTACAGAGCAGAAAAGTCCCTTCCCGGCCGTCGAGGCCATCCGGGGTGATATAGCGGTATACGAAACCGTTATGGCAAAGTTCCTTGATGGTCAGGTCCACAGTGGAGATTACCCTGGGATCGTTGGCAGGTAAAAAACCCAGTAAAGGGATGAGCAGATTGCTGGCATCCAGGGCATCGGTCTCGTAGTGTTGCACAAATGCCCCTCTGATTTGGCTGTAGCCCCGCTCCAGGACTTCCTGTTGAATGTCCTGCATAGCCCTGCGCCAGGCGGAGATATCAGCCTGGAAGCCGTAACGCTCGGCGATGTTAATGCCCCGGTCCAGGGCCACCCAGCACATAACTTTGGAATATACAAAATGATAGGGTCCGCCCCGGACTTCCCAGATCCCGTTGTCCCTCTGCTGCCAGACCTGGAGCACATGATCGCAGATGTCTCTGAGCACTGGCCATAGTTTGACATCGATCTTGCCCACATAGTCGGCCAGCAGCAGGGCCGCATCCATGATCTCCCCGTATATGTCCAACTGCAACTGTTTGGCTGCTGCATTGCCTATCCGGACCGGCCTGGAGTCCTTATAGCCCTGCAGATGATCCAGGGTAGTTTCAGTGAGCTCAGTCTCTCCGCGCAGGCCATACATGATCTGCAGGTCGCCGGCCCCGTGCTTGGCCAGGACCGACTCGATCCAGCGCAGATAACCCTCGGTTTCAGAAATGTGGCCCAGATTGAACAGGGCCTTGAGGGTAAACGCTGCATCCCTGATCCAGGTATAGCGATAGTCCCAGTTGCGCTCTCCGCCGATAACTTCAGGCAGGGAAGTGGTCGCGGCCGCGGCCAGGGTACCGGTGGGACCGTAATAGAGCAGCTTGAGCACCAGGGCCGAGCGCTGGAGCATGTCTTGAGATAAGTGCTCAGGCAGGGTTTTGCCGGTTTCACTAATGCCCAGCCACGTCTTCCAGAACTCATCTGTTTCCTGCAAAAGCTGGCTGGATTGGACCGGATCCTGAAAATAGGTGTCCTCTTCCCGGCATTGCCCGGACTGGGTGGAGCCCAGTCTGAACCAGAGCGTGTCCCCGGCCTGAAGCTCCCAGCTGCCCCT
>CAZLUR010000230.1:0-2691 GCA_964562725.1 uncultured Desulfohalobiaceae bacterium
CCTGGTGAACCTGGCGTACCTGGGCATGGCATACCTCCTGGGCTAGTGGTTTGAGCTAATGACTGAAGGCAGCATAAAAGAACTGCTAGCTTATGTCAATTGGGCTGTCCCATTATTCACTCTCTTTAGATCTAGGGCAGAAATCTAAAGATGGGAGCTTTAGTTAGGCAGGGTAGTGAACGGGGCGAGAGGAAGGCGCAGATTTTTGGCGCAGAATTGGGGCAAATTTGGACGCTGAGGCGAAATGGGATGTGCGGGACGAACGAGAGGGGCATGTGGCTGTGTGGGGCGCACAGGGGCAGGGCAGACAAACTCAGCAACACCCAATCTCAAACTTGACTTTTATAGCACAATTGCTATGTCATAAACATGAGCGGCTGGAGTGTAGAATTCCTCAACGAAACTGCCGAAGCTGAGTTCGATGCTTTTCCGGCAAATATCAAGGCTAAGGTTGTCCATATATCCAAACTCATTGAAGAGCTTGGCTTGCCTAATGTGGGTGGCCCCTATGTGAAGCATGTTCAGGGCAAGATTTGGGAAATCAGGGCATCTCAGGGACGTTGTCTGTATATTACCGCTCAAGTCAAAAAAGTTATTATTTTAAGAAGCGTCATCAAAAAGTCTCAAAAGCTTCCCAAAAAAGAGCTGGAGATAGCCAAAAACAGGGCACAGGAGATGCAGAATGGCTAAAACCATGAAACAAAAGCATTTAGAATTGATGAATGATCCTGAATATGCAAGGCACTACAAGGATCAGGAAGAAGAATTCAATATAGCCAGGGAACTTATCCAGGCAAGAACCAGGATCGGCCTTACCCAGGAGGAGGTAGCCAGACGCATGGGCACTACTCAGTCGGCTGTAGCCCGCATGGAGTCAGGTAAGCCACTGCCGAGCATCAGAAGTCTTAAAAAATACGCCCAGGCTACGGGCAGCAAGGTTAAGATATCTCTGGATACTTAGGTTAACAAAAAGCCAGTAGCACCCCGCCCTCACTCTGCTGGGTCTGTGTCTTTACCCACTTCAGGACAGGGGCAAAATCTCTCAGGTGCGATTGTGCATACCATACTTCAAAGGCTCCATCCAGGCGGCTTTGTTGTCCAGTCCCCAGCCAGCCTTTTCAGCCAACTCATTGAACAGCCTCAAGATCTGGTGGGTCTTTTCCCTGGAGAGGAGTGTTGCTACTATGGGCTGATCATCGTCTTTGAGCCCCAGGATAATGTGTCCGTCTTCCTGAGTCTCTATCTGGGCTGAGGTTGCCAGGGAGGTGGGGATTTTACCCTCAAGATCGAGATAAGATCTTTGTAATTTCATCATTGGTTAGCTTCAGTTGCCGAAATACTCGTTTACAATAAATCGGATCTAATGTTTTCTTACCCATTTGCACCGGAGCTGAATATCTTTGGTTATTGACTATCCGTGCATATATTGCATGGTCTGTCTTTCCCTGCCGCACAAAAAAAGCTCCTGCTTTTTCAAGAAGTTTTATAAGGTCTTTGCTGGACATGGACGGAATCTTAGGCATACCTTGCCACCTCGTGGACCTCTAGGGGCTTTAGGATGAAATTGCCTGAAGATTCAGCCATGGGTTCAGGTTCTGTATCGTTTAAAAACTCAATAAACTCCTGGATTGGCATAGGCTCCACAACTGTTTCCGGAGATACGGCAATATCTTCAAGGTAAGATTCAATTGCATCCCGCAGATTCTTCTCAACTTCCGGTAAATCACTTCCCTGAGCAGCAAGGTTGAGCTCTAAACAAACCGCTAAATACTCAGTCCTGCTTTTTCGAACAATGGCAGTATATTTTGGGTTCATATCATCCTCCATAATTTATGCTGATTACCAGAATATGTATCAAGTAAACTTATCGAGGAATAAAGTGTATCACATGGTTCAAAATTGCTCAAACTAAAAAAGCCAGCAGCCAGCCACTGGCTCATCAATCTTACTGCACCCCGCCTTCACTCTCCTGTCCCTGGGCCTTGACCTTTCCGATCTGGTCGGCATAGATGTGCATGTTTGCTTCTTTACATAAGGCTTCCTGATATTTGGGCATTCTTTGGGATATATCTGGACATCTCCGCCAGGGAATACAAAAAGTTGTGGATCTCTCTCCAGCCCAGGCTCACGTCCCCAACCTTTTCATAGAATACACCCCCTCCACTCCGCCAACCGGGGTGAACTTCCGCTCATCCTTGGACCGCAGCAGGTGCTTGACCTGGTCGAAGACTTCGCCCACGAACTCCTTGGAGCCGATGATTCCGGCGTCAGTGAAATAGCGGGTGCGGTATAAAAAGCGGTCCACCCGGCTGACCTTATATTTCTTCTTACGCTCTTTGTCCACGATCTTCTGATCAATGGTCGCCCCCTTTCCTGCGTCAACAGCACCGGTTTCATAGACAAACTCCCGGTACTTGCGGACAATCTCCTTGGGACTGTGCTCGTTCCATTCCTTGAGGCCAAAATCAATGCACAGCAGGCTGTCCTTGTTGCCGGTTTGGGTATGATAACCCAAAGAAGACCATTTGTAATCCTCAGGCCGCTTCACAATGCCCGCCCGGATGGGGTTTAAGTCCACATATGCTAAAAGATTGACCAAGGTATTCCCTTCCTGGACAATCATGCTCTTGAATCGATCCCCCCAGAAAAAGCCTTTTCTTTTGTGCCGCTTGTTGTACAGCCTGGAAAAGC
>CAZLUR010000231.1:0-2615 GCA_964562725.1 uncultured Desulfohalobiaceae bacterium
GGGCATAGATCCCAGGAGAGTGCGCCTGGAATGGATCTCTTCCGCAGAAGGCAACCGTTTTGCAGAGGTAGCCTCTGAATTTGTGGCTGAACTGCGAAACCTGGGTCCTGCAAAACTGGGTTTGCCAGCATATAAAAAGTCTGCATAAATAAAGGTGTAAAAGCCATGCACAAAGACGCCCTGGTTATAGGTGGCGGCATTGCCGGCATTCAGGCCTCCCTGGACCTGGCTGAAATGGGATTTCAGGTCTGCCTGGTGGAAAAACTGCCCAGCATCGGAGGCAAAATGGCCCAGCTGGACAAGACCTTTCCCACCAATGACTGCGCTATTTGAATTCTTTCGCCCAAGATGCTGGATGTCGGTCGACATCCCAACATAGAACTTTTGGCCTACAGTGAGGTGGAATCCCTGAGCGGAGAGCCCGGCAATTTCCAGGTCAACATCAGGAAAAAGGCCCGTTACGTTGATGAGACCAAGTGCACCGGTTGCGGGGCCTGTACAGAGAAATGTCCCTCAGTGGTCCCGGACGCCTTTAATGAAGGCCTGGGCAAGAGAAAGGCCATTTACACCTGGTTTGCCCAGGGCATCCCTTCCACCCACACCATTGATCCGGAGCATTGCCGGCAACTGCAGGGTAAGAAATGCGGGGTCTGCCAGAAAACCTGCCAGGCTGAGGCAGTGGATTTCGAGCAAAACGACCGCATCCTGGATTATGAGGTGGGCTCGATCATTGTGGCCAACGGCTATCAGGTTTTTGATCCCTCCTGCATTCCGGAGTACAGGTATCAAGACCTGCCCAACGTACTGACCAGCATGGAATTCGAGAGGCTGCTCAGTGCCAGCGGGCCCACCGCAGGCCACCTGGACCGGCCCTCTGATCTGGCTGTACAGGCCAGGATCCAGGAGCTGGAGAAAAAGCAAAAGCGAGGCCAAAATGTGCTGCAAAAATATGAAAAAAACTACGAAATAAGCTCAGCAGATTTTTACGCCCGCTTCCAGCTGGGCGAGTTTCAGGAAGAGGAGCACCAGAAATGGGCCCAGAAGTACCAGGAGCTCTTGGAATGGGAACAGGAGCTGCTAAAGCTGCAGGAAAAGGCAGATAACTTCAAGACTGCCACCAGGATAGCCTTTATCCAGTGTGTAGGTTCCAGGGATCTCAGATTCTACCCCTTTTGCTCCAGCTACTGCTGCATGCACTCCATAAAAGAGGCCATCATAGCTCACGAGCACGATCCACGAACAGAATCCACCATCTTCGGCATGGACATCCGGGCAGTGGGCAAGGGATTCGAGGAGTACAAGATCCGAGGCGGGAACAATTCCAAAATCACCTACCGCAGGGCCAAGGTGGCAGAGATAAGCCGTGGGCCCAACGACAACCCCTTGCTCACCTATGAGGACACCTTGAGCAGCAAGGTGGTCAGCGAAGACTTTGATCTTGTGGTTTTGGCCACTGCTTGCGAGCCTGGCAGGGGAACCGCGGATTTGGCTCAGAAGCTGGGCCTGGAGCTAAACGAGTTTGGCTTTATCCGCACTTCCCCAAGTAAGCCGCTGGATTCCAGCCGGGAGGGGATATTTGTCTGCGGCTGCGTGGGCAGTCCCATGGATATCCCGGAATCTGTGGCCCAGGCCAGTAGTGCAGCCTCCAGGGCTGTACAGTTCCTGAGCACTTCCAAGCAGGAGGCTGACCTGCAACAGGGCAAGGCCTCCTAAGACAAGGAATTAAGAGTTTATGAGCAACCAGCACCAGAACACGAGCCCAGGCAAAAGGGTCGGGGTCTTTATCTGCGACTGCGGTTCCAATATCGCAGGACACCTGGACTGCAAGGCAGTGACTGAATATGCCGCCACCTTGCCCGGCGTGGCCTTGGCCAAGGAAAACCTCTATACATGCTCTGAATCCGGCATACTGGAAATAAAAAGGGCTATCCAGGAACACAATCTGGACCGGGTGGTGGTGGCCTCCTGTTCGCCCAGGACCCACCAGCCTCTTTTCTCCTCCTCTTGTGCAGAGGCCGGACTAAACCCCTATCTTTTCGAGATGGTCAACATCCGGGACCAATGTTCCTGGGTACACATGCAGGAAAGGGAACAGGCCACCAGCAAGGCCATGGAACTGGTCAGGATGGGGGTCTACAAGAGCAAGTATCTGGAACCCCAGCAGGATATTGAATCCTCCCTGGTCTACCGCACCCTGGTTATAGGCGGCGGGCTGGCCGGGCTGACTGCTGCCCTGTCCCTGGCGGACATGGGCCTGGAAGTGGTTCTGGTGGAAAAGACTCCCCAGCTGGGGGGTCTGCTGAATCAACTGTATCGCCTGGCCCCGGATGGAGACCTGGCCCAGGACCGGGTGCAGGAGCTGACGGACAAAGTGCAAAACCATCCCAGGATCACTTTGTATACCAGTACCCAGGTACAGCGGGTAGATGGCTACATTGGCAACTACCATGTCCAGCTGGACTCCGGACAGAAAGGCACCAGACAGGAGACAGTGGGCTGCATAGCAGTAGCCACAGGTGCAGTGCCCTTGATCCCCCAGGATGGCCTGCTGGGTTATGACGGAAAGCAGGTCATTACCCAGATGGAACTGGAAAACAGACTCCGGGACAAAAACT
>CAZLUR010000232.1:0-2596 GCA_964562725.1 uncultured Desulfohalobiaceae bacterium
ATCACATTGAGGGCCAGGACATCCTGCTCCAGGACCTGGGGGATAAGCTGCTCTTGAACCCGGTGACCCAGAAAGGCCAGGATTTGCTGGCAGACCTGGACCAGGCCTCAGAACAGGACCTGCAGCAGGCTGAGCAGCTGAAAACCCAGGCTGAAGATATGATCCAAAGCCAGGTAGCAATGGATAATATCCACGCCGGAAGCACCATGGAAGTCTATGAACGCCCTGTCTGGGACCGGGTATACGAAAGCTGCATCAACTGCGGCACTTGTACGTATTATTGTCCTACCTGTCACTGCTTTGACATCCAGGACGAGACCCAGGGCGACTACGGCCAGAGGATCCGCAACTGGGACTCATGTATGAGCTGGTTGTTTACCTATCATACCTCAGGGCACAACCCCAGGGGCAGGAAGCTGGACCGAGTCAGACAAAGGTTCATGCACAAGTTCAAATACATGCCCTTCAAGCTGCAGGGCGCGGTGGGCTGTGTTGGCTGCGGCCGCTGCACCCAGAAATGCCCGGTGAACATTGATGTCCGTGAAGTCGTAAACAGCATGAACAGTTAATCCAGGACAAAGCGAGAGCTGAGCATGAAAAATCCATATCTTCCCTATCCGGTGCGCATCAAGGATGTCCAGATAGCCACCGAAGACAAGACCTTAAGGACCTTTGAGCTGGAATTCTTGAACCAGGAAGACGCCCAGGCCTTTAAATACCTGCCGGGACAGTTTGCAGAACTGAGTGTACCCGGCTTTGGCGAGGCACCTATCGGGATCGCCTCCAGCCCCACTGAAGGGGATAACCTGCTGTTCACGGTGAGCAAAGCCGGGGTACTGACCAGCAAGCTGCACAATATGGCCCCTGGAGACATCATGGGCGTGCGCGGCCCTTTGGGCAACCCCTACCCCTTGCAGGAGATGCAGGGCAAGAACATCGTCATCCTGGCTGGCGGATACGCAGTGACCACCCTGCGCTCCACCATGGTCTGGCTCCTGCATCCGGACAACAGGGACAAATACAAGGAAATCACCTTTATTTACGGGGCCAGAACTCCCGGCATGCTCTTGTATCTGGACAGCATTGAAGAATGGGAAAAAAGGGATGATGCCAATATCCACATCACTATAGACAACGAGGTCCCTGGCTGGGATAAACATGTAGGCTTCGTGCCCCAGGTAGCGGAAAAGGTTTCCCCCAGCCCTGACAATGCAGTAGCCTTGATCTGCGGACCTCCGGTAATGATCAGATTCACCCAGCCTGTCCTGGACAAACTGGGCTGGCAGGGTGACCAGATCATCATGAGCCTGGAGAACCGTATGAAATGCGGCATCGGCATCTGCGGCCGCTGCAATGTGGGGCCATATTACGTCTGCAAGGACGGACCGGTATTTACCAAAGCCCAGCTGGATGAGCTGCCTAAGGAATACTAAGCCATTATCCCCCCATATACCCTAAAAGGCGCAGGGAAGAACACGGACGTGGGCTTGCCTGACCGAACACTTAGTGTAATCCGGCCCAAACTCTGCCAGGGCATCCTGCGCCTTGTGAGGTATAATATGCATGGAAAACGTCTACCAGGTCCCAATCAGGCCCTGATAACGGATAACTGATAACCATAATCCATTCAAACTGACAACTTTCCCATGCCAGGTTGCCTCTATTCCAGGCCTGGGAGTTAGGCGAAACCTTCCATTATGCTCAGCGCCCTGGCCCCGGTTTTTTTCATCATCCTTATGGGCTACTGCCTCAAGGCCTGGGGCTTTCCAGGTACTCCCTTCTGGGACTATGTGGAGAGAAGCACCTATTATATCTTTCTGCCGGCCCTGTTGGTAGAAAAGCTCTCCCAAGCCAAGCTCAGCGAACTGACAGCCCTGTCCATGCTGGCAGCCCTGTTGCTCTCCATTCTTGTTCTGGCAGCATTTTTGTATCTAATCAAACCTTGGAGCAAATTAAGCGGTCCGAGTTTTTCTTCTGTTTTTCAGGGGGGCTTGCGTTTTAATTCCTTTGTTGGTCTGGCTGGGGCCTCAGCACTGCTGGGAGATCAGGGCCTGGCGTTGTATGCTGTGGCCTTGATGGGCATAATTCCATTGGTCAATCTACTTTCTGTACCTACAGTAGCTGGTTTCTCATCAACGAAACAAGTTGGATTCGGAGCTATCTGCCTTGAAGTAATAAAAAACCCTTTGATTTTAGCCTGTTTGGCTGGATTTGGATTAAGCCAGACGCCTTTTGCTCTACCCCAGCCAATTTTTCAATTTATTGAACTTCTTGGCCGGGCTGCCCTGCCCTTGGGGCTATTGGCTGTAGGAGCTGGTCTGCAGATCAGAGCCATGAATACCAACATCAAGGCCCTTGTCTTGGTCAGTATAGTTAAATTGATAATTAATCCTGGTTTGACAGCAATATTTTGCTTACTGCTAGGCGTTACTGGGCCAGCCCTGACCATAGCAGTGCTCTTTGCCGGGCTGCCCACTGCACCTTCAGCCTATATCCTGGCCAGGCAGCTGGGTGGGGACCATCAGCTCATGGCCGCCACAATCACTGTCCAGACTGCCCTTTCCGCACTAACCTTGCCCCTGGTATTGCAGCTTTT
>CAZLUR010000233.1:0-2589 GCA_964562725.1 uncultured Desulfohalobiaceae bacterium
AAACTGAATCCAGCAATCATTCCCAGGAATCATCAAATTCAAAATGTGATCGAAGCAGGATTAAAAGGAGATTTCAGTCTGTTTCATACAATGAATAAGGTTTTAAAAACCCCTTATACAGAGCAAGAGCAATACCGCAATTTCCAGGAAGCGCCTGGCCCGGAACAAGTCGTATCTGCAACTTTTTGCGGAACCTAAACGATAAGTCTACGAATTATGTTTTTGCAGTGGTAATTTTCAGGTCAACAATCGATAGGCAGCGGTATAAAAAATTTCAGACCCAGGCCTGGTGCAGCAGTCTGGCGCTAAGAAGCAGTACCAAAGAGAAAATCAAGGAGATTCTCCTGACATGTAGCCTGGCAGCCATGAATTTTGCCCCCTAAAAGGCCGATTCCCAGACCAATTGCCAGGCCCCCTGCCACTTTCATCCAATTCGGAGCTTGTACCTGGTCTTCTCTCTAGCCTGGGGACATAGCCATGCGCACTGCTGCCAGGATCAGTATCCCGGCCATGATCAGCATGAACACTTCCAGATCCACCAAGACGTTCATATAGGACCCAAAAGGTGCGTCCAAAGCAGAAGACAGAATCAAGCAAATCTGCTTTGTAAATTGCAATTCGATTCAATCATAATTTTTGGGCACGATGACCAATTGCCCCTGATGAGTCAGGATATCCACTTCTACCTTGTAAACCGCTTCCACCATTTCTGCAGTCAGCTCGTCTCTTGCTCCATGGTAAAAAATCCTGCCGTCTTTTAAAAACAAAAACTTGTGCGCAAATCGCAGGGCCAAATTAAGATCATGCATGGTCATCACCGCTGCCAGTTCGTGTTCCTGCACCACAAAATCGATGGTGCGCAGAATTTCAAGCTGATTTTTCAAATCCAGGCTGCTGGTAGGCTCATCCAGGAGCATGACAGTTGGTTCCTGGACCAGGGCCCTGGCAATGCATACCTTCTGCAGTTCGCCTCCGCTCATCTGATCCAGATGGCGCAGGGTGAGCTGCTCCAGGCCCAAGCGTTTGATGGCCGCGTCCACTATACGCAGGTCATTGTGGGTGACCTGCCAGCCCAGATAAGGCCTGCGGCCCAAAAGCACCGCATCAAAGGCTGTCATGCGGCCTGTCTCTGCTTTTTGAGCCACATAGCTCAAGTTCCTGGCGATCTCCTCGGAGCGCATGCTCATGACATCCCGCTCCTGAACCAGGACTGAACCTTTACTAGGTTTTAAAATGCGGTTTATGCAGCGCAGCAAAGTGGTCTTGCCTGCTCCGTTGGGACCCAGAATGCCCAGTATTTCTCTGGGGGCCACCTTGAAATTTAGGTCCTTGAGCACCAGACCCTGGTCGTAGCCAATGCAGAGGTCCTGGACGCTGAGTATCATAGTTTGCGCCCTCTGATAAGCAGGTACAGAAATGCTGGAGCCCCTAGAAAGGCTGTCAGCACTGAGACCGGCAGCACATGCGGAGCCAGCATAAGCCTGGCCGCCAGGTCCGAGGCCAAGAGAAGCGCGCCGCCAGTCAGGCAGGATGCCGGCATAAGAAAGCGATGGTCATCCCCAATAAGCCTGCGCACAATGTGGGGACAAATCAGCCCCACAAAGCCGATAATGCCCAGGAAGGAAACAATGGTCGCCGTAACCAGAGAGGCCATGAGCATACCCAGCAATCTGACCTGGTCCACCTTGACGCCCAGGCCCTTGGCGGTTTCGTCTCCGGCTTCTATGGCGTTGTAGTTCCAGCGGTTATACACGAAAAATGCCGTGCACAAGACCACTATCAAGGTCATGATCCGGATCTCACTCCATCCGGCGCGGGCCACATCTCCGAAGGTCCAGAAGACCATGGCTGCAAGCTGCACGTCATCAGCAAAGTACTGCAGAAACATGGTTCCGGCATTAAAAAGCGCTCCCAGGGCTACCCCGCTTAAAACCAGCACTTCCGGGCTCGCCCCGCGTAGCCTGGAAATTGCCACAATAACTAGGGAAGTCAGCATACAGAAAATAAATGCGATAATTGTGGTCAGATAGGGGTTCAGTATGTTCACTGCGCCCACCTGGGTGCTCTGCATGACCCCAGCCCCCAGGACCATGACCGCCAAAGCGGCACCAAAGGCCCCAGCCTGGGAAATGCCCAAGGTAAATGGCGAACCCAGAGGGTTTCTCAAGATGGATTGCATGGCTGCTCCAGCAGAAGCCAGGCCGGCTCCGGCCAGAAAAGCTGCCAAAGCATGCGGCAGGCGAATGTTGAGCACAATGGTTTGAATCCGGGTTTCCTCGCTTTGCCCAGTCAGGGTGCGCAGGACTTCCAAGGCTGGTATTTGTGCTGCACCCAGGGCAATGGCCAGGATGAAAAACAAAAAACCCAGAAAAACCAGCAAGAAGAGGAACAAAACTTTACGCTGAATATATCTCCTGTATTCAGCGGGCAGATGACCATTTTTGAAGTGAGACATTTGCTCGTCCAGGCTGATGCAGGTGAATGACCAAAAAATCGATTCAAGCTGTATACAAGATCACCAACCTATTAAATATGTTGATGAAAGGTACCTTGTGCTGACCTCAGCCGGCACTGTAGGGCTAGTTATAC
>CAZLUR010000234.1:0-2528 GCA_964562725.1 uncultured Desulfohalobiaceae bacterium
GGGCGGTTAACCCTCTTAATGCCTAGACGACAGGCTGCTGCGCATGCAGCTGGACTCGCCCAAGAGGAAGCTGCGGCCCTCGGTGCGCAAGCTGCTGGCGCAGGGGAGGATGCTTGCTTTGTATTTCAAGCCGTCCAGTCCTCTATTCTGAGTTCTTCAATGCGTTGGAACTCTCGAGTATTGTTCGTGAGTAAGGTCAAGTTTCGTGATACTGCTTGACCAGCTATAAGTATATCATATGGCCCAATAGGTATGCCATTCTGAGCCAACTGAGCTCTTAAGTTGCCGGCCCAGCGAGCATCATCCAAAGTGAAGTTAACAACCTCAAATTGCAGCTTGTCGACTCTTTCCAGGTTTTCTGACTGCCGCTGACTTTTATAAGCACCATACAATAATTCATGGAACACAATCGAAGATATCCCAAAATCTCGGACATGGTGAGAACGCAGGCGTTCCACAAACAGCTTGTTACCTTTGAACAAGGCGATAATGGTATTTGTATCCAGCAGATATTTCATTCAAAAAATTCCAGCTCAGCTCTTTTCTGGGCAGCGGATTCTTCAGCTAGGGCTTGTTCAAAATCAGTATCTAAAGGTCCAATCACCTCATCAAGCCAATCCCAGTTCTCGGGTAAAGGTTCAATGATAATGGTATTGTTCTGACGTCGGATTTTAACCCTATCTGCATCCAGCTGGTACTTTTCAGGCAATTCAATAGCCTGTGAATTTTCGGTCCGGATTACCTTAGTTGTTTCCATAAGCAATCACCTCTTTTTATATGTTTTAATTCATTTTGATTTCCGATTCAAGTGAGCTTTTTGGTCCATTTCAACAGCTAAATTGTTTTTTGGGCAATCTTAAAACGAATTTCTCAGAACTGGAGCATTGGCCTTGAGAGGCAGGAACATTATCCAGATCCTGAAGGCAGTGGATTTGCTCAGCGAGCCCGGAGGGATCAGCATCAAGGAGCTGTCCAGGAGGCTGGAGGTAGATCGCAGAAGCGGGTATCGGCTCCTGGAGGTCTGGTTCTCTGCTGGCCGGGCCAAATACCTCAAGGAGCGAAAGTATTCTGCAAGCCAGGAGATAGAGGACAGACCTGACGGGAGCATCATCCTCAGGATGCGCACCTCGGGCTGGTTCGATGTTAAAAAATGGCTGCTGGGTTTTGGTGCCAGCGCCCAGATGTTGAGGCCAAAAGAGCTGCGCGAGGAGATAAGACAGGAGCTGCAGTCTGCCTTAAACTGCTACCAAGTTCCTTAAGAGGTGCTGGAGAATATTTTTAGAGAGAGTTGCAGTGAATAATCCAGGTTTGGGTTAGCAAGCTTTATCTTAGAGAGGGGAGAAATGGAGCTGAAAGAAAACCAGCAAGTTATTGAAGAGATAGTCACCCTGCCTGATAAGTCCAAGGATGATAATGCTGCTGAATTTGAGCTTTTCCGTGACAACCTTGATTTAGTCCTAAACTGTTCTGATCTTATCATCAGCACTCCAGAATATTACCATTCCCATCTTATCGGCCTGCCAGTAGGGCTAGCCTATATGGGAGGCTATGACCCGCCCTTGGGAGCCCTCTTAGAGCTTTGGGCAGCTGGTGAATTCATCAGCGTTTGCGACGATTGCGGGGGCAGGCTTTACCTGGTTCAGGCAGGGGGTTCTCCTTTATCAGGCTCCAACAAAGTTTTAGGTGTTTGCAGCTGGTGCAAGAAAAGCTCCTGCAAAACGTTATCTGGCACTAAAGCTATATTTAGAGCTCTTGAGCATATTAAGAACAATCTGAACAAAAGAAAAAAGCTCAGGACAAAGGGTCAGTACTTCTCATTCAAGGATGGACTTGTTGGAGAACCTGTCCCAGACCAGATATTGCAAGAGGCTGTGAGCCCTGTTTCCATAAGTACTCTTGTCCATGATATAAAAATAAAAATAAAAATACTTTAAGCTCTGAAGAGAAAATGTCATTATATTGTAAAACAATATGCAAGATGAGCCACCTGATTCTATTTTTATTTTAAAATGCTATAAAAATATTATGAAATAAAAAGGAAGTTTAAAATTATGAAAAAGATTATAATTATATGTATATTTGTGTTGTTTTTGACTGGATGTTATACAACTAACAATCATTATCACAGTACTAATCCATTAAGAGAGACTACAAGCACAATACAAGACATTGATTCATTAGTATGGTCAATTGACCGACTTAACACAAGAATTGAAGACCTTGACTAAATGAAAGTTTTAATTATGCGATTAAATACTCTATTAATCACTGCTCAAGTTTCCTGACAATTCATCACGCCGCCATGCGGAGCAGGGTTTGAACGATAGAATTTATCCTGGTTTTCCCCTCGCTGGGTCAATTTCTTGAAAAATTGTTAGTTTTTGGCTGGACCGCAGCCTGCAGGAGCCAGAGTCTTTGCAGCCGCTTCTGGAGCCGTTGGCCAGCCAGGAGCTGAAGATCTACCAGGTGGGGCTGGCTGTGAATAATCCCAGGAATGACTCGGAAGAGGTGGTCAAGCCAGTTGCCTG